>JANYJL010000219.1 GCA_025361845.1 Rhizobacter sp. | reverse complement strand
CGGCCGGCATGGCGGGCACCGCGGCGATGTACGGCGGCTTCACCGGCCTGCTGCCGATCGGGTGGATCGTGCTCAACATCATCTTCCTGCAGCAGATGGCCGAGCAGAACGGCAGCTTCAAGATCCTGCAAGACTCGCTCTCGGGCATCACCGAAGACCGGCGCCTGCAACTGCTGCTGATCGCCTTCTGCTTCGGCGCTTTCTTCGAAGGGGCGGCCGGCTTCGGCACGCCGGTGGCGGTGACCGCGGGCATCCTGATCGGCCTGGGCTTTTCGCCGCTCGCCGCGTCGGGCCTGAGCCTGATCGCCAACACCGCGCCGGTCGCCTTCGGTGCGCTCGGCACGCCCGTCATCACGCTCGCCAAGGTGCACGGCTACGATCTGATGCAGGTCACGGCGATGATCGGTCGGCAGCTGCCGTTCTTCAGCCTGCTGGTGCCCTTCTGGCTGATCTGGGCCTTCGCGGGGCGCAAGGCGATGCTGGAAATCTGGCCGGCGATCCTGGTGACGGGCCTGTCGTTCGCGATCCCGCAGTTCCTGGTCTCGAACTACATCGGGCCGGAGCTGGTGGACATCATCGCAGCGCTCGTCTCGATGATCGCGCTGGTGCTCTTCCTGCGCGTCTGGCAGCCGAAGAAGGTGTGGAAATCCACCTCGCTGAAGGGCCATGAGAAGGACGGCGGCGAGGCGAAGGCGCCGACGGCAATCGTGCGCCACACCCGTGCCGAACTGATCCAGGCCTGGATACCCTGGGTGATCCTGACGGTGTTCGTGTTCGTCTGGGGCCTGCCCTCGATGAAGACCTTCCTGAACAGCCTGTTCGCTCCCGCGTTCAAGATCGACGGGCTGCACAACTTGGTGCAGAAGATGCCACCGGTGGTCAAGGCACCGACCAGCGAAGCCGCGGTCTACACGCTCAACCTGCTCTCGGCCACCGGCACGGGCATCCTGCTCGCGGCGATCGTCGGCGCGCTGGTGATGAAGTACAAACCGCTGGACATCGTCAAGACCTGGCTGCGCACACTCTGGCTGGTGCGCTTCTCGCTGCTCACCATCGTGCTGATGCTGGCACTCGGCACGCTGACCCGTTTCTCGGGCACCGACACCACGCTCGGCCTGGCCTTCGCCAACACCGGCGTGTTCTATCCCTTCTTCGGCACCTTGATGGGCTGGATCGGCGTGGCGATGACGGGCTCGGACACCGCCAGCAACGTGCTCTTCGGCGGCATGCAGAAGGTGGCGGCCGAACAGCTCGGCCTCTCCGCCAACCTGATGGGCGCGGCCAACAGCTCGGGCGGCGTAATGGGCAAGATGATCGATGCGCAATCGATCGTCGTCGCCTCCACCGCCACGCGCTGGTTCAACCACGAAGGCGACATCCTGCGCTACGTGTTCTTCCACTCGATCGCGCTGGCCTGTCTGGTCGGCCTGTACGTGACGATGCAGGCCTACGTGTGGCCGTTCACCTTGATGGTGGTGCGTTGATACAGTGCAGCCACGCGGCCCGTTCCGCGGAAAGGCAGAGCCCCCCATGAATGCGCCCCTCGCCCGCGAGATGGCTACTACTGCCGTCGCTGATGACCGCAGCACGCGCCCGCAGCGCCAGGCCCAGGTGGTGGCGGCCCTCGCGCCGCTGCTGCCGGCCCACGCGTTGCTGTGGACCCGCGAAGACACCGTGCCCTACGAGTGCGACGGCCTCACCGCCTACCGCGAGCAGCCGCTCGTGGTGGCGCTTCCCGAGACCGAGGCGCAGGTGGCGCAGGTGCTGCGCGAATGCCACCGCCTGGGTGTGCCCGTGGTCGCGCGTGGCGCGGGCACCGGCCTCTCGGGCGGCGCGCTGCCGCACCCGCTGGGCGTGACGATGAGCCTGGCCAAGTTCAACCGCATCCTCAAGCTCGACAAACTCGCGCGCACGGCGACCGTGCAATGCGGCGTGCGCAACCTGGCGATCAGCGAAGCCGCGGCGCCGCTCGGCCTCTACTACGCGCCCGACCCGAGCAGCCAGATCGCCTGCACGATCGGTGGCAACGTGGCCGAGAACTCCGGCGGCGTGCACTGCCTGAAGTACGGCCTGACCCTGCACAACGTGCTGCGCGTGCGCGGCTACACGGTCGAGGGCGACGCGGTCGAGTTCGGCTCCGAGGCACTCGACGCCGCGGGGCTGGACCTGATGACCGTGCTCGTCGGCAGTGAAGGCATGCTCGCGGTGACGACCGAAGTGACCGTCAAGCTGATCCCGAAGCCGCTGCTCGCGCGCTGCATCATGGCCAGCTTCGACGACATCCGGCGTGCCGGTGATGCGGTGGCCAACGTCATCGGCGCGGGCATCATCCCGGCTGGCCTCGAGATGATGGACAAGCCGATGACAGCGGCCGTCGAAGACTACGTGCACGCCGGCTACGACCTCACGGCCGAAGCGATTCTGCTGTGCGAAAGCGACGGCACGCCCGAGGAAGTGGAAGAGGAAATCGAACGCATGGTGGCCGTGCTGCGCACCAGCGGCGCCACACGCATCGAGGTGAGCGAGAACGAAGCACAGCGCCTGAAGTTCTGGAGCGGCCGCAAGAACGCCTTCCCGGCGAGTGGCCGCATCAGCCCCGACTACATGTGCATGGACTCGACGATCCCGCGCAAGCGCCTCGCCGACATCCTGCTCGCGATCGCCGAGATGGAAAAGAAGTACCAGCTGCGCTGCGCGAACGTGTTCCATGCGGGCGACGGCAACCTGCACCCACTGATCCTGTTCGATGCGAACGATCCGGACCAGCTGCATCGCTGCGAACTCTTCGGTGCCGACATCCTGGAAACCAGCGTCGCGATGGGCGGCACGGTGACCGGCGAGCATGGCGTGGGTGTCGAGAAGCTGTCGTCGATGTGCGTGCAGTTCTCTGCGCCAGAGCGCGAGCAGATGCTGGCCTTGAAGCGCGCCTTCGATTCGAAGGAACTGCTCAACCCCGGCAAGGTGATTCCTTCGCTCTCGCGCTGTGCGGAGTACGGAAAGATGCATGTGCGGCGCGGGTTGCTGCCGTTTGCGGACATCTCGCGGTTTTGAGCTGACGGCATGAACCCCACCGACCCCGCATTGCAAGTTCTGATCGACCGCGTGCAAAGCGCGCGTGCCGCCGGTGCGCAGCTGTGCATCCACGGCGGCGGCACGAAGGACTTCTACGGCGAAGTACCGCAGGGCGAGAAGCTCGACACGCGCGTGCTCGAAGGCATCTCCAGCTACGAGCCGACCGAGCTGGTGGTCACCGCGCGCTGCGGCACCTCACTGGCGCAGCTCGAATCCACGCTCGCCGAAAAGGGCCAGTGCCTCCCGTTCGAGCCGCCGCACTTTGCGGCCGGCAGCACGGTGGGCGGCATGGTCGCGGCCGGCCTCTCCGGCCCGTCGCGCGCCGCCGTGGGCGCGGTGCGCGACCACGTGCTCGGTGCCACGCTGCTCAACGGTCAGGGCGAGGTGCTGAGCTTCGGCGGCCAGGTGATGAAGAACGTGGCGGGCTACGACGTCTCGCGCCTGCTCGCGGGCTCGATGGGCACGCTCGGCGTGATCCTCGAAGTCTCCCTGAAGGTGCTGCCGGTTGCGCCGGCGAGCGCCACGCTGCGCTTCGGCATGGCGCAGGCGCGCGCGCTCGAACAACTCAATATCTGGGCCGGCCAGCCGCTGCCGCTGAACGCGAGCGCCTGGTGGGACGGCACCCTGCTCGTGCGCCTGCGCGGCGCGATGGCCGCCGTGCGCTCGGCCATCGACTCGATGGGCGGCGAATTGATCGAGCCGGGCAATGCCCTGCCTTTCTGGAGCGGCCTGCGCCATCAGGACGACGAGTTCTTCCGCAAGGCCCTGGCCGCGGTCGAAGCGGGTGGCACGCTGTGGCGGCTCGCGCTGCCGCAGACGGCGCCGCCGCTCGCGCTGTCGGGCGAACAGCTCATCGAATGGGGCGGCGCGCAGCGCTGGCTGTGCAGCGCGATCCCGGCAGCGCAGGTGCGCAACGCGGTGGCGCAGGCCGGCGGCCACGCAACGATCTTCCGCTCGAACGACAAGTCGGCCGGCGCCTTCGCCCCGCTCAAGTCGCCGCTCGACCGCATCCACCGCGAGCTGAAAAAATCCTTCGATCCGGCGGGTGTGTTCAACCCCGGCCGCTTGTACCCCGGCCTTTGAATCTGCCCACGGCACCATGCAAACGAACCTCGCCCCCGAATTCAAAGGCACGGCCGACGGCGAGGCGGCCGAGGCCATCCTGCGCAAATGTGTGCACTGCGGTTTCTGCACCGCGACCTGCCCGACCTACCAGTTGCTCGGTGACGAACTCGACGGCCCGCGCGGGCGCATCTACCTGATGAAGCAGGTGCTCGAAGGCGCCACGCCGACACGCAGCACGCAGATGCACCTCGACCGTTGCCTGACCTGCCGCAAGTGCGAAAGCACCTGCCCATCAGGTGTGCAGTACGGCAACCTGGTCGAGATCGGCCGGCGCATCGTCGATGAGCGGGTTCCCCGCCCGAAGGGTGAGAACGCACTGCGCTGGTTGCTGAAGGAAGGCCTGACCTCGCCGCTCTTCGGCCCCGCGATGAAGCTCGGCCAACTCGTGCGCCCGCTGCTGCCGGCCGCGTTGAAGAACAAGGTGCCCGCCGCCGCCGGCGCGAACGCGAACCGCTGGCCGACACGCGAACATCCGCGCAAGGTGCTGATGCTGATGGGCTGCGTGCAGCCGGCCATGATGCCCAACATCAACAGCGCGACCGCGCGTGTGCTCGACGCCTGCGGCATCCAGACCATCGTGGCCGACGAAGCCGGCTGCTGCGGCGCGATCCGCACGCACCTGAACGACCGCGAAGGCGGCCTCGCCGACATGCGCCGCAACATCGATGCGTGGTGGCCGCTCGTCGAAGGCCTCACCGAATCGGGGCCGGTGGAAGCGATCGTGATGAACGCGTCGGGCTGCGGCGCGACCGTCAAGGAGTATGGCCACGCGCTCGCGCACGACCCGGCCTACGCGGGCAAGGCGCTGCGCATCAGCACGCTCACACGCGACCTGAGCGAGCTGCTGCCCGAGCTGCTGCCGCGCCTCAAGAGCCGCATGCACAAGCGCCCGGCGACGCAACTCGCCTTCCACCCGCCGTGCACGCTGCAACACGGCCAGCAGTTGCGCGGTGGTGTCGAGGCGCACTTGAACGCGCTCGGCTTCGACGTGAAAGTCGCGATGAACGAATCACATCTGTGCTGCGGCTCGGCCGGAACGTATTCGGTCCTGCAACCCGAGCTGGCGTATCAGCTGCGCGACCGCAAGCTCGGCAACCTGGCCGCACTCGAACCGCAGGTGATCGTGTCGGCCAACATCGGCTGCATCCAGCATTTGCAGACCGGCACGACGACGCCGGTGAAACACTGGGTCGAGGTGCTGGACGAGTCGCTGGCCTGAGCCAGAGCGTCCCAACCGCAGCTTCGCGGCATGCCGCTCGCAGACAGCGGCAGCGGCGTCAACCTAGCTGGCCGCCTCAGGCACATCCGAAAACAGCAAGCCGTACAGCGCCCGCGCCCGCGGCGTGAGATTTCTCGGATCGGGGCGCAGCACCTCGTCTTCCGGCACCAACAACTTCGCATACACGGCCTGATAGACGCGCTTGACGACGCCGGGCGCAACCTCTTCGCGGTCATATCCGGGGAAGAACCCGAGCAGCCGGAAGCCGGCGCCTTCCAACGCACGTTGAGCGTGGGGAATCTTCAGCGTCGCCAGGGCATAGAGGAAGGCCGCACCCATGAAACGCCCGAGATTTTCGGTGCCATTCATGGCGATCGCAGCGAGCTTCGCGCCACGGTGCTCCGGCGCGAGGACGATGAGCCGCCCATAGATCGCCAATGAATCAATCTCACGCTCGAACGACCACACACCCGCCAGTTGTCCGTCAAAGGTGAACGGAACCACCAGAACATCGCGGTCGTCCTGGCCATCGAGCACGACCCTTTTGACATAGAAATCTTCGCGCAGATAGCAGCTCGCCACACCGACTGAAATGGCGGGGTACCAGACCCTGATCGCGGCAATCAGGGATGGGATCATGGCGCGGTTCAGCTCGGCAAAGCGATAGCCTTCAGGCAGCGGGACCAGCGCAGAAAGTTCACGGACGGTGGGCCACTTCATTGCGCACCCCCGGCATCACCGCTCGCCGGTCCGGCGGGGAACAAGAAGTCGAACAGCGCCCTCGCTTTCGGCGTGAGGTTGTCGGGGTCGGGGCGGTGCAGGTCTTCCTCGGGCACCAGGACCTTGGTGTACACGCCCTCGAATACGCGCTTCACCACGCCCGGCGCGACCTGTTCCCGATCGTAGCCAGAGGTAAAGCCGATGAGCTGCCAGCCGGCCGTCTCGAGCGCGTGCTGCATGTGCGGAATCTTCAGCGTGGCGAGACCGAAGAAGAACTCGGCGCCCATGGCACGACCCGCCAACTCGGCTAGCGGCATCACCTTCGATGCGAGCTTGGCACTGCGATGCTCCGGCGCAATGACGATGAGCCGCGCATACAGCGTCAGCGCATCCGGCTCCTGCTCCCAGGACCACATCCCCACCAGCTCATCGCCTCGCTTGAACAAGCCCACCAGGATCGTCTGTTCGTCCTCACCGTCCAGACAGACTTTGTCCGTGTAGAACTCTTCGCGCAGATAACAGCTGCCGCCACCGACGGCAATGTCAGGGTGCCAGCGTTCGATGCACTCGACAAGTTCAGGAATCTCGGCGCGCTTCAGCCACTCATAACGATAGCCATCCGGCAGTGGCGCCATCGTCGTCATCTGCTCGATCGTGGGCCACTTCATGGCGAGGTCTCCAGAGTCACTTCCATGACATTTTTTCAGAGCAGTGCGAGGGTAGGTGGCATGCGCCGGAGCGGCCAGTCGACAGGACCCACTTGTGGCCGAGACTGCCAGTACCCCGCAGTGCCAGGAAGCTGAGCTGCCTCATCCCGCATTGGAAGGGCCCTGGTCCTTGATCTCGGCGAACTTGCTCGCCATCGTCGGATTGCCCCGAGTCAGCTTCTTGATCGTCACGTCCTGCGCCTTGTCGTTCGCAAGACGAAGGTTGCGATCAGTGCCGAGCAGGGCCTCCTTCGTCTTCTGCAGATGGTCGATCGACTTGTCGATCTCTTCGATCGCCGTCTGGAAGCGCCTGGAGGCGAGGTCGTAGTTCTTCGCGAATCCGGTCTTGAAGGTCTCCAGCTCGTTTTCGAAGTTCGTGATGTCGATGTTCTGCGCCCTGACGAGCGCAAGCTCCGACTTGTACTTGAGCGAGTTCATCGCCGCATTGCGCAGCAGCGTGATGATGGGAAGAAAGAACTGCGGTCGGACGACGTACATCTTCGGGTGGCGGTGGAACACGTCGACGATCCCGGTGTTGTAGAGCTCACTGTCGGGCTCGAGCAGGGAGACAAGCACCGCGTACTCGCACCCCTTCTCGGTGCGATCCTTGTCGAGTTCCTTCAGGAAGTCCTCGTTCCTGTTCTTCGTCGCAGTGCGATCGCTCTCGTTCTTCATTTCGAACATGATCGAGACGATCTCGGTGCCGGCTTCATCCAGGTCGCGAAAGATGTAGTCGCCCTTGCTGCCCGTCCGCGCGTCGTTGTCCTTCTCGAAATAGGCTTTCGGAAACGCCGTCGCTCGAATGCGGTTGAACTCGGTCTCGCAGTGCTGCTCGAGGGTTTCGCCAACCATCTTGGTCGACAGCCGGGCCTTCATGTCCCGCAGGCGCTCGATCGCATCATCGCGATCCTTGATCTGCGTCTCGTACTTGTCCTTGAGCGACTTCTCGGCGAGCTGCTTCTCCAGTTCCGCCCGCTCGAGGCCGCTCTTCAGTTCATCGCGCTCCTTCGCGACCGGGCTGACTGCCTCGGAGATCGCAAGCTTCTGCACCACACCGATGGCTTCGAGTTTGGCCTTCAGGCCCTGGATCTCCGTGTCCTTCGTGGCGGCGGCCTTCTGCAGTTCGTTCGCCAGCATCGCCTCGGCCAGCCCGGAAGCGGCCTGTTGGTCATGCTTGGCCTGCTCGAGTTCGTTCGCGAGCCTGTCACGCTCCCTTTCCACGGCGCTCAGGGCCTCGGCCACGGCGAGCTTGCGCGCGACCTCAACGGCATCGAGCCGGGCCTTCAGCCCCTGGATCTCGGCATCTTTCGCCACGGCAGACTTCTGCAACTCGCTGGCGACCTTGGTCGTGGCGAGTTCGACGGCATAACGCTTGTCCTGCTCGGCGAGCTCAAGTCGCTCGTGCAGCTGCTGCTCGAACTCGCCATCGCGAACCTGCTTCAGGATGTCCGCGTAGCCGGCCTCGTCGATCTTGAAAGCCTTCGCGCAGTGCGGACAGATGATCTCGTGCATGGCCTCGTTCCTCCCGCCTTCATCAGACTGTGCCGGAGTATCCCTGGAACAGTTCCTTGCGCCTCAAGCGTCGCGGCCCGGCCTGCTGCCGAGCGTGCTTCGATAGGCCCAGAAGCGTGGCAACACAAACCCGGTCGCGATGACGCCGATGAGGCAGGCCAGGCCGCCGATCCAGATCGAGGCCGACACGCCCCAGGCATCGGCCATGAAACCGGCGCGGGCGTTGCCGATGAGCGGCCCCGTCAGGTAGCTGATCATCTCGATGCCGGCCAGGCGCCCGCGCAGCGTGTTCGGGATGGTCTCGTTCCAGATCGTGCCGCGGAACACCCCGCTGACCATGTCGGCCGCGCCGGCCACTGCCAGGCATGCGAGCCCCAGCATCAGGCTGGGCGCAAAGCCCAGCGCCACGATGCCCAGCGCCCAGATGGCCGCCGCGACGACGACCGCGCGGCCGTGGCGCCGCACCTTGCCGGTCCAGCCGCTGAAGAGACCGATCGCGAGCGCCCCCACCGCCATCGCCGAGAGCAGCCAGCCCACCGATTCGGTGCGCCCATCGGCCGCTGCCATGGCCGGGAACAGCGCGATCGGAAACGCGAAGGCCATCGCCACGATGTCGACGATGTAGGTGCCCATCAGCTCGGGCCGCGCCCACGCGAAGCGCACGCCCTCGGCCAGATCGGCCAGCAGGTGCGGCCGCTCGGCCGGGTTCTCGACATGACCGATGCGCTCACGAGGGATGCGCGCGATGAAGAAGAGCGCCGCGATGAAGGTCGCGAAATCGAACAGGTACGCGCCCACCGCGCCCCAGCGCGCCAACAGCAGGCCGGCGAGTGCCGGCCCGGCGACCATGCCGACCGTGCCGCGCACCGACGACAGCGCGGCGACGGCGGCGAACTCGTCAGGCCGCGCGAGCTTCTGCGTCAGCGCCTCGAGCGCGGGCCGGTGGAAGCCGCTCGCACCTTGCAACACCGCCACCAGCGCATAGATCGCCAGCCCGCTCGGCGTGGCCGACAGTGCGTTGGCAAGCAGGCCCGCGAGGCACAGCGCCATCAGGACCTCCGAGCCCATCAGCAGGCGCTTGCGGTCCACACGGTCGGCCACGGCGCCGCCGAGCAATCCGCAGACGACCACCGGCACGAGTTGCACCAGGCCGAGCAACCCGACCTGGGCGTTGGAGTGGGTCAACTCATACACCTGCCAGGGCACCGCCACGTAGCTGACCATGGTGCCCAGGCCGGAGATGAACTGGCTGGCGAAGAGCCGCCGAAACGCCGTGTTGTGCCGCAGCGGGCCGATGTCAAGAAGCATGCGGCGTCGCGATGGGATGGGCCGGCGCTGATGCCGCGGTCAGATCGACCCGCGCGTCGCCGAGTGGCGAACGCTCGGCTTCGAGAGCGTCAATAGATTCGCGTTGTGGGTAATCGACGGTCATTCGATCGCAGCATACCAATGCCATCGATCAAGCACGCCCGACCTCCGCATGCCGGTTGACTCGGAGCCGATGGCGATCGATGGGTCGTGGCCGGCGACATCGGTGGTGACCGTCAGCTGCCCGACATCCTCATTCGGAGGTCGGCCGAAGGGCTTCGAGCTTGGCTGTTCGGCTGGCAAGGCTCGACCCTCAGCTGCCATTCGCGGTTCACCGGAACTGTCCGACAGACATGTGTTGAGTTCCACGCGTTTCGTACCCGATAAGTGGCAGTTGATGGCCTCCGGCGGTCGGCCAGTTCCTGCCGTTCGATGCACGGAAATGGGCGACAGGACGGTGCCCATAGCTGAAGTTAACCTGCAGCCGACAGAAGCGTCGAAGGCTGGTGGAGCCCTTCACAATCAAGACTTGACCTCCGCTTCTTCGAGATGGCTACCTTTCATCATGGATAAATTCTTGCTGCGGCAGCAGGTGCTGGAACGGCTCGCCGAAGATCTGCTGCAAGCCGAACAGGCAATGCGGGCGGCCCATGAAACGGCGACTCACGAAGAAAACATCGCCGAAAACAAGTACGACACCTTGGGACTCGAAGC
>JANYJL010000211.1 GCA_025361845.1 Rhizobacter sp. | reverse complement strand
AAACTATTTCATATTCGATTAGATCGAAATCTCTCACACTAACCCCTATAGCATTGCTGTAATTTCAGCTAAGTGGATTCGCGTCCATCAACCTGAAACGCGAGGCCTTCGAGAAATGGCGCACCGGCTACTCCTCGGCCTTCGCGATCATCCTTTTCGTTGCGGTGTTCGGTCTCGCGAACATCTACGTCAAGGCCTTGAACACGGTGAAGAACCGATGAAGACCGGCATCTCCACCGCCCACAGCGTCGTCGAGCCGACGTCGCGCACGCGGCTCATCGCCGGTTCGCTGGTCGCGCTGTATGCGCTCGTCACGATCATCCCGCTCGTGTGGATCCTGCTCACCAGCATCAAGAGCCCGCCGGATTCGATCAGCTACCCGCCGAAGATCGTGTTCACACCGTCGGTCGAAGGTTTCTGCAACCTCTTCACCACACGCTCGCGCCAGACCGAGGAGTACCTGAAGAGCCTGCCGCCTGCCACCAGCACCTGCGACAAGGCAGCGCGCGCTGCGAGCATGGTGGTGGCCGGCCCGTCGAACTTCATCCCGCGTTTCATCAACTCGCTGATCATCGCGTTCGGCTCGACCGTGCTGTCGGTCGGCTTCGGCGTGATGGCCGCGTATGCCTTCTCGCGCTTCAAGGTGCCGCTGAAAGATGACCTGCTGTTCTTCATCCTGTCCACCCGCATGATGCCGCCGATCGCGGTGGCGATTCCGATCTACCTGATGTACCGCGAGCTGGGCTTGTCGGACACGCGCCTGGGCATGATCCTGCTCTACAGCGCGGTGAACGTCTCGCTCGCGGTGTGGCTGCTAAAGGGCTTCATCGACGAGATCCCGCGCGAGTACGAAGAGGCGGCGATGGTCGATGGCTACACGCGGCTGCAAGCCTTCCGCAAGGTGGTGCTGCCGCAGGCGACGACCGGCATCGTCGCGACCGCGATCTTCTGCTTGATCTTCGCCTGGAACGAGTATGCGTTCGCGGTGTTGCTGACCTCGGGCACGGCGCAGACCGCGCCGCCCTTCATCCCCATCATCATCGGCGAGGGCGGGCAGGACTGGCCGGCCGTGGCCGCCGGCACCACGCTGTTCCTGATCCCGATCCTGGTGTTCACGATCCTGCTGCGCAAACACTTGCTGCGCGGCATCACCTTCGGGGCGGTGCGCAAATGAGCACGAGCAGCTGGCCCCGCTGGGCGCGCCGCGGGCGCATGGAAATGCTGGCTTGCATCGTCATTGCCACCGGCTTCCTGATGATGCTGCAACCCTTCGCCATGGTGCTCTACACCTGGTCCTTCCTGACCACGCTGATCGGCACCGTGATGTTCATGGTCGTGTCGAAGTTTCCTGAATGATTGACAACCCCCACGTCGCTTCGCTCCTGCCCCCCGAGGGGGCGCGGCCCCCCTTGGGGCGGCCCGGCGGGAGGGCCGGCACCCATGGCTGAAATCCGCGTCCAGAACCTGCACAAGGCCTTCGCTGATTTCACGGCCGTGAAGGACTCGTCCTTCACCGTGCGCGACGGCGACTTCTTCTGCCTGCTCGGCCCTTCGGGTTGCGGCAAGACGACCACGCTGCGCATGATCGCCGGGCTCGAGCTGCCGACCTCGGGCCAGATTTTCCTTGGTGACGAAGACGTGAGCTTCAAGCGCGCCTCGGCCCGCGACATCGCCTTCGTGTTCCAGATGTTCGCGCTCTATCCGCACATGAACGTGCGCAAGAACATCGCCTTCCCGCTTGTCTCGCAAGGCCTGCCGCGGGCGCAGATCGACGCCGCGGTCGAGCAGGCGGCGCGCACGCTGCAAATCACCGCGCTGCTGGACAAACCCGTCTCGGGCCTGTCCAGCGGCGACCGGC
Organism: Rhizobacter sp.; assembly: GCA_025361845.1. GTDB lineage: Bacteria > Pseudomonadota > Gammaproteobacteria > Burkholderiales > Burkholderiaceae_C > JANYJL01. Next base: position 8,599 of record JANYJL010000211.1, on the reverse strand, counting down.
AACGTGTGGCGCTCGGCCGCGCGATCGTGCGCCAGCCGCTTGCGTTTTTGATGGATGAGCCGCTCGGCGCGCTCGACGCCGAGTTCCGCGAGCAGATGTGCCGCGAGCTGCGCGCACTGCACGACCGGCTGCACGCGACCACCGTCTACGTCACGCACGATCAGATGGAGGCGATGGCGATGGCCGACACCATCGCGATCATGAACCAGGGTGTGATCGAACAACTCGGCGCGCCGCGCGAGGTCTACGAGCGCCCGGCCAGTGTGTTCGTGGCCGACTTCGTTGGCGCACCGTCGATGAACTTCCTGCCCTTCGACGCGGCGCTCGCCAGCGGCGCGAGCGCGGTGCAGATCGGCCCGGCGCAGATCGAGGTGCCGGCTTTGCGTGAAGACATCTCCGCCCGCGCGCTGCTCTGCGGCGTGCGGCCCGAGCACGTGCGTTTCGCCGAGGCTTCGCCGCTGCGCGCCGAAGTATTGGGCACCGAGTACCTTGGCACCAGCCGCGTCGTCACGTTGCGCACCGGCCAGGGCGCCACGCTGCGTGCGAAGGTCGAGGTGACGACCGGTGTGCAGCGCGGCGACCATGTCGGCCTCGCCTTCGACGCCACTGCGGTTTCGCTGTTCGACAAGGCCTCGGGCCGCGCCCTGCGCACGGCGCGCGATGACGTGGCCTTGACGATGAGGGCACGCCACCATGGCTGACCTGCGGCTGGCCGGCGTGGCCAAGAACTTCGGCGAGGTGCACGCGGTGCGCGGCCTCGACCTCTCGATCGCCAGTGGCGAATTCATCGTGCTGCTCGGGCCGAGCGGTGCAGGCAAGACGACCACCTTGCGCCTCGTTGCCGGGCTCGAAAAACCCGATGCCGGCCAGGTGCACATCGCCGGGCGCGACGTGACAGCGCTCGCCCCGGCCCTGCGCGACGTGGCCTTCGTGTTCCAGCAGTACTCGCTCTACCCGCACCTGAGCGTTTACGACAACCTCGCCTTTCCGCTGCGTTCGCCGATGCACCCGACGAGCGAGACGGACATCCGCCGCAAGGTCACCGAGGTCGCGCAGATACTGCGCATCGCGGACAAGCTGCAGAACGCCGCCACCAAGCTCTCCGGCGGCCAGATGCAGCGTGTGGCCATCGGCCGCGCGCTCGTGCGCGACCCGGCCGTGTACCTGATGGACGAGCCGCTCTCCTCGCTCGACGCGAAGCTGCGCAACGACCTGCGCCTCGAACTCAAGCGCATCCAGCAGGACCTGGGCGCGACGATGCTCTACGTCACGCACGACCAGATCGAGGCGCTGACCATGGCCACGCGCATCGGCGTGCTCGAACACGGCCGGCTGGTGCAAGTGGGCACGCCGCAGCAGATCTACGAAGACCCGGTGAGCAGCCACGTGGCCTCACGCCTGGGGTCACCGCGCATCAACCTGCTGCCACGCGCGCTGCTCGCTGGGCTGTCCGCGCCGGCGCGGGCGGTCACAGTGGGTGTGCGCGCCGAGCATCTGCGCCTGCACCCGGCGTCCACGAACAACCCGCACCGCGAGGGACGCGTGCGGCGCATCGAACGGCTGAGCGATCAGCACCTGGTGCATGTCGGCCTGACCGACTCCGAGCAGGAACTCATCACCGCCGCACCGAGCGGCGCGAACTTCGAGCCCGGCGATGCGGTGGGTGTCGAGTTGCTGCGCCCGCTCTGGTTCGATGCCGAAGGCCAGCGCCTGCGCGCCTGAACGACGCGCCCCCGTCAGCGAGAGGACCCCATGAACCATGCCGATCTGATCCAACACGCGACGCAGACGCTGATCGACCATGTCGAGGAACTGACCACCCTCGACCAGGCCATCGGCGACGGCGACCACGGCCTGAACATGCGCCGCGGCGCGCTCGCCATCCAGGCCAAGCTGCCGGAGTTGACAGGCTTGTCGCTGAACGACGCGCTGCGCACGATGGGCATGACCTGCATGTCGGTGATCGGCGGCTCGTCGGGCCCGGTGTTCGGCACCTTGCTCGTCACGCTGTCGAAAGAATTGGCCGAACCACCCAACGCGCCGTCGCTGGCTGCGGCCGTCGATGCCGGCATCAAGGCGCTCACGCGCCTGGGCAAGGCCGAGGTCGGCCAGAAGACCCTGCTCGACGTGCTGGCGCCGGTGCAGCAGGTGCTCGCGGCCGGCGGGGCCTACCTCATCGAGCGGGTGCGCCTGTGCGCCTTCGACAGCGCCGAAGCCACCGCTCAGATGGACGCGATCAAGGGCCGCGCGTCCTTCCTCGGCGACCGCGCACTCGGCCATGTGGACCCCGGCTCGCGCTCGATGGCCTTGATCATCGGCGCGATCTGCGACAGGCTCGCAGCGGCCGCCCCTGTCGACAAATCATCCGCCTGAAAGCCCCACATGAAGAAGCTCATCAACGACGTGGATTCGGTGCTCACCGAATCATTGGACGGTTTCGCGCTCGCGCACGCCGACATCGTGACCCTCGGCGAAGCCGGGCAGTTCGTGCGGCGCCGCGCGCTCAAACCCGGCAAGGTCGCCTTGATCTCGGGCGGCGGCTCAGGCCATGAGCCACTGCACGCCGGCTTCGTCGGCGACGGCATGCTCGACGCGGCCTGCCCCGGCCAGGTGTTCACCTCGCCGACCCCCGACCAGATGCTCGCCGCCGCGCAGGCGGTGGACACCGGCGCCGGCGTGCTCTTCATCGTGAAGAACTATTCCGGCGACATGATGAACTTCCAGATGGCCGCCGAGATGCTGGACCGCGACAACGCAACCGTGATCGTCAACGACGACGTCGCGGTCGAGAACTCGACCTACACCACCGGGCGGCGCGGCGTGGCCGGCACCTTGATCGTCGAGAAGATCGTCGGCGCGGCGGCCGAGCGCGGCGACAAGCTGGCCGCGCTGAAAGCCCTGGGCGATGCGGTCAACAAGGCGACCGCTTCAATGGGGGTGGCGCTCACCTCGTGCACCGTGCCGGCGGCCGGCATGCCGACCTTCCAGATCGGCGCCGACGAGATGGAAATGGGCGTCGGCATCCACGGCGAGCCGGGCCGCCGCCGAGTGAAGCTCGCTTCGGCCGACGACATCGCTGCCGAGTTGACGGGCGCGATCCTGAAAGACTTGTCGCTCTCCCGCGGCCAGGAAGTGCTGCTGCTCGTGAACGGCTTCGGCGGCACGCCGCTGCTGGAGCTGTACCTGATGGTCAACGCGGTGCACAAGGTGCTGGGCGGCGCGGGCGTGAAGGTCGTGCGGCACCTGACCGGCTCGTATGTCACCTCGCTGGAGATGGCCGGTTGTTCGGTCACCGTGAGTGCCGTCGATGCGGCGACGCTGGCGCTGTGGGATGCGCCGGTGCACACGGCGGCGCTGCGCTGGGGGGTGTGAGTCGTCGGGTGGCGCGAGCCGGCTCAGCCCCCGCGCTCGACCCGCTCTGCGATCGCCAAGCCCATCTCGGTGGTGCTCGCGCTGCCGCCCAGATCGGGCGTGCGCGGGCCCTCGACCAGCACGGTCTCGATCGCCTTCACGATCGCGTCGTGCGCCGGCCGACAGCCGAGAAAATCGAGCATCAGCGCGCCCGACCAGATCATCGCCACCGGGTTCGCGATGTTGCGGCCATAGATGTCGGGTGCCGATCCGTGCACCGGCTCGAACAGGGACGGAAACTTGCGCTCCGGGTTCAGGTTCGCAGAGGGCGCGAGGCCGATCGTGCCGGTGCAGGCCGGGCCCAGGTCGGACAGGATGTCGCCGAACAGGTTGCTCGCCACGACCACGTCGAAACGCGTCGGCTGCAATACGAAACGGGCGCACAGGATGTCGATGTGCTGCTTGTCGACCGTGACCTCGCGGTAGCCCTGCGCCATCGCATCCGCGCGGCTGTCCCACCACGGCATGCTGATCGCGATGCCGTTCGATTTGGTCGCGACCGTCAGGTGTTTGCGTGGGCGAGACTGCGCCAGTTCGAACGCGTACTTCAAGACCCTGTCCGTGCCGTGGCGTGAGAACACCGATTCCTGGATCACGATCTCGCGCTCGGTGCCGGCGTACATGGTGCCGCCGAGGTTGGTGTACTCGCCCTCGGTGTTCTCGCGCACGACGACGAAGTCGATGTCGCCGGCCTTCCGCCCCGCCAACGGGCAAGGCACGCCCTCGAACAGGCGCACCGGCCGCAGGTTGATGTACTGATCGAACTCGCGGCGGAACTTCAGCAGCGAGCCCCACAGCGACACATGGTCGGGCACCGTAGCCGGCCAGCCGACAGCGCCGAAGTAGATCGCGTCCATGCCTTCGAGCTGCGTTTTCCAGTCGTCCGGCATCATCGCGCCGGTGCGTTCGTAATGCGCGCAACTGGCCCAGTCGATGGGCGTGAATTGCAAGTCGAGACCGAAGCGGCGCGCTGCCACCTCGAGGACGCGCAGGCCTTCGGGCATGACTTCCTGGCCGATCCCGTCACCGGGGATCACGGCGATCTTCAAACGCTGGTTCATGGCTGAGACCTCGTCGCTGGCGGTGTGCCGGGCATGGGCTCGGCACCGGGCCGCCAGCATAGCGCCGCACTCAGGCGGGCCGCGCGCGCCTCTGCTTCACCAGCGCAGCGGATCGGTGCCGTACAGGGTGGCCAGTTCGGCGTATGCGGCAGGCGCTTCATCGGCGAGCGCCTGCGGCCGTTCGAAGAAGGCCTCGGTCGCGACCGCGAAGAACTCGGCCGGGTCGCTCGCGCCATAGGCGTCGATCACCTTCGAGGGCTCGCGCTGCAAACGTTCGAACGCCGCATCCATCACCGTGGCCCAACGCCGCCGTGCCGCTGGGCTGGTTCGCCAGGGGCGGCCATCGGCACGGCCCTTGTCCTGATCGATCTGGTGCGCGAACTCGTGCAAGGCCACGTTGCGGCCGTCGGCCGGGTCGGCCGCTCCGGCGACGACCTCGGCCCAGGAGAGCAGCACCTGCCCGTTCGTCCACGATTCACCGGCCAGCGAGCGCCGCTGTTCCTGCACCACCCCCGCGCCCAGGGGCCGCTCACGGTCGACCACGAAAGCGCCTGGGTACACCAGCACCTGCCGCAGCTGCGGGTAGCCGTCGCTCGCATCGCTGCCGAGCAGCAACAGGCCGGCATGCGCCGCAATCGTGACGCGTACCTCGTCGTCGATGGCCTGACCCTGACAGCCGATGAAGGGCTTGGTCGCGATGAAGGTCTGGATGTGTCGCTTCAAGCGCCACTGCAAGGCCACCGGCAGGCGTGCGACCAGCGGCACACGCCGGCGCAGGATGCGCCGCCAGGCGGCTGGAAACGGCTGTGCGACCAACCGTGCGAGCCGCCGCCGACGCAGCCACGGCGGCGCGAGCACGGCCGCCAGACTCGCCAGCGCCAAGGTGATCAAGAGGAAGGTCGGCAGCAGGCTGCTGACGGCTGCAGCAGTCATGCCTCGCAGATGCGCACGCCTGCGTCGATTTCAAGCCGGCGCGCGAGATCGACCAGCGCGAGGCGAGGCCTGCGATACCGCCGAGGCCGTGCGGGCGAGGAACTCGGCTGCCAGCGGCGACAGTTGCTTCCCCTTCGGGTAAAGGATGAACCAGTTGGAATGCACGGGAAATCCCCGAACATCGAGAACGGTGACGATCTCAGGTGCCGCCGGAGGGGCGAGCGCATGACGCGACAGGATTGCCAAGCCGAGCCCACCCGCCACCGCGTGTTTGACGGCTTCGTTGCTCCCGAGTTCGAGGCGCACGTTCGGTTCGAAGCCGAGTGCCGAGAAATGCGCGTCGCAAGCCATGCGCGTGCCCGAGCCGAGTTCGCGCAGGATGAAGCGCTCCTTCGCCAGCGTCGCCAACGGGATCGAACGCCGCCCGGCCAGGCGGTGTGACTTTGCCGCGATGACGACGAGAGGGTTCGGCAGGAACGTGTGCTGCTCGAGGTCGATGTCCCCGGGTGGCATCGACATGATGTAGAGATCGTCTTGGTTCTGGCGCAGCCGCGCAACGACGCCGTCGCGGTTCAACACCTGCAGCGCGATGTCGATCTCCGGATGCGCGGCGCAAAACGCGCCCAGCATCTCGGGCACGAAATACTTGGCCGTGCTGACGACGGAAACGCGCAACTGCCCCTGCGTCAAGCCCTTCAGGGCGGCGACAGTTTGCCCGAAGGCAGACCATTCGTCGGCCATGCGCTGGGCAGTCTTGACCAGCGCTTCGCCTGCCCCGGTCAGGTGCAGGCGCTTGCCGACCTGTTCGTAGAGGGGCAGCCCCACCGAATCGGCGAGATCCCTCAATTGCATCGACACCGTCGGCTGCGTGACATGGCAAGTGCGTGCCGCTTCCGTGATGCTGCCCTTCTCGGCCAGCGCCAGGAACAACTGCAGTTGCCGGAACGGCGCATGCATAGATACAAGTTTATTGATACGTTATCTACTATCTATTTTACTCGAACTATTTTGCCAACTAGCATGCAGCCGAATTCGAAACTCGAAACGTTCCATGAGCAGCTTTCTCGATCCCGCCATCCTGTTCTTCGTGTTCGGCGTGTTGGCCGGCAGCGTCCGGTCCAATCTCGAAATCCCCCCGCAGGTCTCTCGCTTTCTGGCGCTCTACCTGCTGATGGCACTTGGGCTGAAAGGCGGGTTCGCGCTTTCGAAGTCGGGCGTCACGCCCGAGGTGATCATCAGCCTTGGCTGCGCTGTCGGCCTGGCGCTGGTCATCCCCGCGCTGAGCTTCATCCTGCTGAGGCGGATCGTCTCGGCCTACGACGCGACAGCCATCGCAGCGACGTATGGCTCGGTGAGCGCAGTGACCTTCATCACCGCGGTCCAGTACCTCGAGGGCCGCGATGTGGCCTTCGGCGGCCACATGGCTGCCGCGATGGCACTGATGGAGTCGCCGGCCATCGTGCTGGCGCTGGTGACAGCGAACATGCTGCGTCAGCGAGCCGTTGCCGGCGGCGTCGCGAGCGCACCGGCGGGAGTCGCTGTTCTGGGCACGCCCAGCGTGCCCAGCGTGAGCTTGGCCCGTGTCCTGCACGAGTCGCTCACCGATGGCGCGCAATTGCTGCTGCTCGGCTCGATGCTGGTGGGCTTGCTCAGCGGCGAAGCGGGCAAGTCGGCAATGCAGCCCTTTTCCGGGGACCTGTTCAAGGGCATGCTCGCCTTCTTCCTTCTGGACATGGGCCTGCTCACGGCGCGCAACCTGGGGCAGCTCAAGGGCAAGGCGCCGGCTCTGCTGGCGTACGGCGTCGGTGCGCCGTTGGCGCACGGCACGCTGGCATTGGCGCTGGCCGCAACGGTAGGCATGTCCGTGGGCAACGGGGCCTTGTTGGCGGTGCTTGCCGCCAGCGCCTCCTACATCGCGGTGCCGGCCGTTTTGCGCCACGCCTTGCCCGAGGCCAATGCTTCGCTGTACTTCGGCTTGTCGCTGGGTCTGACATTTCCCTTCAACATCCTCCTCGGCATTCCGCTGTACGTGGCAGCGGCTGAGCGCCTTCTCTCATGACACCGCCCCTTTCACGGCCCACGGAGCAGGTCATGCACAACGGTTTGCCGCTGCTCGGAGCCCAGCATGAGTTGCGTCGCGTGCTGGCGGACGAAGTCCATGCGCGCCCGTCGCACGCGCTCGACACGCCCTCGCGCACGACCTACCTCGCCGTGCTGGTCGAGCCCGATGAGCGCGCCGACGAACTGGAACATCTGAGGGTGCTTTGCGGCCTGTTCCGGGTCGAGCCCCTCGACGCTTCATGCACCCACTTCAGCACTCGGCTGAATCAGCTGACGATGAGGTGGGAACGTCATGGTGAATTTTCGGGCTACACCTTCACCGTCAACGGCCTGAGCCCCACGCCGTTCAGCGAACCGCCCGCGCTGCTGCTGCCGGCAGGCTGGATTGCGACCTTGCCCGGCCGGGTGGTCGTTGCAGCCCATGCCAAGCTCGTCGATGCCGCGACGGTCGAGGTGGATGGCAGGCTACTCGCAGCGCACTTCGGCGGCAATCTCGCTGTGGGCAGCCATGTCGGCGAGGGAGTCGGCACGGTGTACTCCGACTTCCGCGTGCACGACGACGGCTTCTCGCGGTTCCTTCTGCTCAACAACGGGTTCACGGCGCGTCAAGCCGGGCGAACGATGCAGCGCCTTTTCGAAATCGAAACCTATCGGATGCTGGCATTGCTGGCCTTGCCGATGGCGCGCGCGCAAGCCGCGAAACTGCTGGCGATCGAAGCCGCACTTGCGGCCATCACCACCGACATCGCCGAGCACCGGCAGGACGATGAGTCGCTGCTGGACGGTGTCACGCGCCTGGCGGCCGAGGTCGAACGCGGGCTGGCAGCCACCCAATATCGCTTCGACGCCAGCCGAGCCTACGGCGAACTGGTCCAGACACGAATTGCAGAACTGCGCGAGCGGCGGCTGCCGGGTGTCCAGCCGATCGGCGAGTTCATGACGCGCCGCTTCGCACCCGCTGTGGCGACCTGCGTCTCGGTTTCGAATCGGCTGCAGGGCCTGTCCGAGCGCGTGGCCCGGGCCAGTGCGCTGCTGTCGACGCGTGTCGACATCGCGCGCGAGCAACAGAACCAGGCACTTCTGGTGTCGATGGACCGGCGCGCGAAGATGCAACTGAGGTTGCAGGAGACTGT
>JANYJL010000205.1 GCA_025361845.1 Rhizobacter sp. | reverse complement strand
GGATGGTGCGGCGCCAGCCCCAGGGGCCGTAGACGGAGCACTCTGAGCGCGTGCCATCTGCGCAAACAGGGCGAGAGACACTACACAGGTGAGGGCGAACGCGAGCGTTGGCGCAGAACGAAAAGCAGATTTCAAGACGGTAATTCGCATGGGGAATCTCCTGCAAATAGAAGGGGCGCATCTGTTCGAGAAAGATGCGCGTATACACATCATCGCGCGGTTGTCACAGGCGTGCTGAACGTGCCTATTAAAATCTGCCCGCCTTAGAAAGATTTGAATGCTCTACCCGGAACTTTTCAGACAACTTGAATCTGTCCGTTGGGACATGGATCGGGATATTCCTTGGCAGTCATTCGACGCGACCAAGCTCACCGACGAGCAGGCGCAGACGATCAAGATGAATGCCATTACAGAGTGGGCAGCACTGCCGGCCACTGAAATGTTCTTGCGCGACAACCGGCACGACAGTGACTTTTCGGCTTTTATGTCGATCTGGTTCTTCGAAGAACAAAAGCATTCACTGGTGCTGATGGAATATCTCAAGCGCTTCAGCCCCCAGCATGCGCCGACCGAGCAGGAACTGCACGACGTGCGTTTCGACTTCGATCCAGCGCCGCCGCTGGAAACGCTCATGCTGCATTTCTGCGGCGAGATTCGTCTTAATCACTGGTACCGCCGCGCGGCCGAATGGCACTCCGAGCCGGTCATCAAGGCCATCTACGAAACCCTCGCGCGCGACGAAGCGCGCCACGGCGGCGCCTACCTGCGCTACATGAAGCGTGCGATGCAGAAGTTCGGCGACGAAGCCCGCGCCGCCTTCGCCAAGGTCGGCGTGCTGATGGCCAGCGCGCGCCGCACCGCGCAAGCCTTGCACCCGACCAACCTGCACGTCAACGCCAAGCTGTTCCCGCGCGACACGGTGCAGAGCCGCTTGCCCAACCCGGAGTGGCTGGAGCAGTGGCTCGACAAGCAGATCCAGTTCGATGCCGTGTGGGAAACCAAGGTGGTCGAGCGCATCCTGCACAACATGAGCCTGCTGATGGAGCGCAGCTTCGCCAGCGTGCAGGAGCTGAACCGCTACCGCAAGGAAGTGACGGCCTCGGTGGCTGCCGCGGCCCAGGCCCGTGCTGCCGTCACGCCGGCCTGATGCGGGTTTGACGCGGGTTTGAACTTCCTGAACAAACTCTGCCCCCGCGCCGATCTGGCGGCGCGAGTGGCGGCCTTGCCGAAGCCGGTGGTGTTCACCAATGGCGTGTTCGACATCCTGCACCGCGGCCACGTGAGCTACCTGGCGCAGGCGCGTGCGCTCGGTGCGAGCCTGGTGCTCGGCCTGAACAGCGATGCGTCGGCACGCCGTCTCGGCAAGGGGCCGGAGCGGCCGCTCAACGCCGAAGCCGACCGTGCCTGCGTGCTCGCCGCGTTGGAGAGCGTGAGCCTCGTGACCCTGTTCGACGAAGACACGCCGGTCGAGTCGCTCAAGCTCGTGCGGCCGCAGCTCTACGTCAAGGGTGGCGACTACGACATCGAAGCGCTGGAAGAAACCCGCTGGGTGCGCAGCTGGGGTGGCGATGCACGAGCGCTGGGCTTCGTCGATGGTTACTCGACGACGGCCCTGGTCGGGCGCATCCGCGGCTGAAAGCGAGACTCCCATGTTCGGAAAATTCTTCGATACGACACCCGTCGATGCCTTCGCCGCCTGGGTGGTGAAAGAGATGGTGCAGGCCTTGCCGCCCGAGCGCATCGACGGAGAGGCGAAGCAGACCGTCAAACGCCGTGAACAGGTCCAGGAGCGCATCCGCCGCCATGCCGAAAACCTCGCGACCACGACACCGCTGAACGTTTACCAGAAGGCCAAGCTCGGCATCCGCCTGGCCGACGCACTCGACGCCGCCGGCTATGCGAAGGCCTTCAGCAAGCCCTTCGCCTACGAGGTGATGACCTTGGTTGCGCAGGCTGCGTCGAAGCGGCCCTGACAGACGCGATGCTGGGCTGGCTGCGTTCGAAGACGACCCGCGTGGCGAGCCACACGAGCCCGCCCGAGGAGTCGGCCGCGGCGCCACCTGCCGTCGAACCGCCTGCGCCGACCGGTGCACTCGCGCTCTACCGGGCGGGCCGAACCGAGGAGGCCGAGCGGGCCGCGCGTGGCCTGCTCGATGTCGACGCTTCCGACACCCACGGGCTGCTGGTGCAAAGCCTGATCGGGCTCGACCGCGGCCGCACCCTGGAAGCGCTGCGCACCCTGGAGCGCGCTGCCGGCTTGGCGCCGACCGATGCCGATGTGCAGATTGCCCTCGGCCGTGCGCTCGCTGCCTCCGGCCGCAAGCCGGCCGCCGCGGCGGCCTTCGAGCGCGCGCTGGAACTGCAACCCGCCAGCGGCGAGCCCTTGTTGCAGCTCGGTCTGCTCGCTCGGGCGGGTGGGCGCGCTGAAGATGCACTGCGCCAGTTGTCGGCCGCGGTGGCCAGCGAGCCCGGCCATGCCGAAGCCCGCTTCCAACTCGGCAGCCTGCTGCGCGAACGTGGCCAGATCGACGAGGCCGAGCCGCACTTCCGCCGCGCCGCCACGGCCAGCCCGCCGCATGCCGGCGCCCTGGGCGAACTCGGTGCTTCGCTGAAAGACCGCGGCCGCATCGACGAAGCGAGCGTCTTCCTCGAACAAGCCCTGAAGGCCCGTCCCGGCGCGGCGACGGCCCTCTTCAACCTCGGCATGCTGCGGGTCGACCAGCGGCGTTGGCACGATGCGGCCGAGCTGCTGCACCGCTATGTCGCGCTGGAGCCGAAGCAGGCGCAGGCGCAGTACTGGCTCGGCAATGCCTCGATGGGCGATGGCGATGCGGCCGGCGCACGCAAGGCCTACCAGGCCGCCGTGCGCCTGAAGGACGACCACGTGCAGGCGCGCTGGGGCCTCGTGACCGCGCAATTGCCCGCGGTGCCGCAGACCGATGCCGAGCAGGCGGCCGCCGTGCCGGCCTTCGAGCGCGAGGTGGGCAAGCTGCGCGCCTGGTTCCGCACCCACACCACGGTCGATGGCTCGGTGGCGGTGGGTGCGCAGCAGCCTTACTACCTCGCCTACATCCCGCAGAACCACCGCGCGCCGCTGGCCACCTACGGACAGCTCTGCACCTCGTTGATGGCTACCTGGGCGCGCAAGGTCGGCGTGCCGGCGCCGGTGCGTGCCGCGGGCGCGAAGAAGTTGCGCATCGGCATCGTCTCCGCACACATCCACAGTCATTCTGTCTGGCATGCGATCCTTCGCGGCTGGGTCGAGCACCTCGACCCGGCAAGCTTCGAGCTGCACCTGTTCCACACCGGCAACGCGCGCGACGCCGAAACCGAGTGGGCGTCACGCCGCGTCGCGCACCTGCGTCAAGGTGTGGGCGACTGGAAGGCAGCGTCCAAGCTGATCTCCGACAGCCGGCTCGACGTGTTGATCTACCCCGAAATCGGCATGGATTCGACCACCGTGCGCCTGGCCTCGTTGCGCCTCGCGCGTGTGCAACTCGCGAGTTGGGGTCACCCGCTCACGACCGGCCTGCCGACGATCGACGGCTACCTCAGCGCCGAGGCCTTCGAGCCCGCCGATGCGCCCTTGCATTACACCGAAAAGCTCATCACGCTGCCGCGCCTGGGCTGCTGCTACCGGCCCTTCGGCGTGACACCGGCCAAGCTCGATCTCGCGGCCTTCGGCATCGCACCCGGCGACCGTGTGTTGCTCTGCGCCGGCACGCCCTTCAAGTACGCGCCGCGTGACGATGCCCTGTGGGTCGACATCGCGCGGCGCTGCGCGCCCTGCAAGCTGGTGTTCTTTCGCGACGCGTCGGGCCAGCTCGCGGCCTTGCTGGAGCAGCGGCTGCGCGGCGCCTTCGAGGCGGCCGGCGTGAGCTTCGAGGCCAGCGTGCGCTTCCTGCCGTGGCAGCCGCATGCGGCCTTTTTCGGCCTGCTCGACCGCTGCGATGTCTACCTCGACAGCGTCGGCTTTTCGGGCTTCAACACCACCATGCAGGCCATCGAGCGCGGCACGCCGGTGGTGGCCTGGGAAGGCGAATTCATGCGCGGGCGTTTTGCCAGCGGCATCCTGCGCCAGGCCGGGTTGGCGGAGTGGGTGGCGGATTCGGCGGCAGGTTATGCGGAGCGGGTCGAGCGCCTGTGTGCCGACCGCGGCTTGCGTGAGCGGGTGCGCGGGCAGATCGTCGCGCAGCGCGCGAGCCTGCTGGACGACCGCGCGACGGTCGCGGCGCTGGCCGAACACCTGATCCGCCTGGCCGCCGCCTGAGCCCGCCGTTCAAGTCGCCCGGTTCACCATCACGATCCCGATCGCGACCGCCGCCAGCGCGATCAGCAGCCTCGCGGTGATCGGCTCGCCGAGCAGCCCGGCGCCGAGCAGCAGGCCGAACACCGGCGTGAGCAACGTGAACGACGCGAGTCGTGTCGCCGGGTAGTGGCGCACCAGCCAGAACCACAGCAGGTAGCTCGCGAAGCTGACGACGATCATCTGGAAGCCGAGCGAAGCCCGGGTCAGCGGCGACAACTGCGCGGCCCAAGGCGCGCCGCTTGCGAGCGACGCAGCACAGAGTGCGATGCCCGACACCGCCAGTTGGTAGAACAAGGTTTTTTCGGCCGAGGCGCTGCCGAGGCGCGAGCTGCGGATGGTCAGCGTGGTCGCGCCCCACAGCACCGCGGCCAGAACACCGAGCGCATCACCGAGCCATTGCTGCGCGCCCGCGGCCGGCTTCGTGAAGCCTTCGGCGAAAGCCCAGGCGACCCCGGCGAAAGCGATCGACAAACCCAGCAGTTGCGGCAGCGACAAACGCTCCGAACTCGCGATGAAGGGCATGCCCAGCGCCACCACGAAGGGCGAGAGGTAGATGAACACCGCCATGCGCGACGCGGTGGTGAACTGCAGGCCGACGAAGATGCAGGCGAACTCCGCGGCGAAGAGGCTGCCTGCCAGCAAACCACTGCGCAGCGTGCCGTCGTGCGTGAACAGCGCGATGCCACGCAGCCGGGTCCAGATGAACACCAGCAAGGCGGCACCGAGAGAACGCAGGCCAGCTTGTGCGAGCGGCGGCACCTCGGGCAGCGCGGTTTTCACGGCGACCTGGTTCAGGCCCCAGAGGAAACAGCAGAGCACCAGCGAGCTCACGGCGACGGCATCGAGCCGGCTCTTGCGTTCAGTGACCACGGGGGCTCCGGGTTGTCCTTGCGATGAGGTGAGCGAGCAGCGCACACAGCACACCGGCGACGAGGCCGGTGGCATGCGCAAGCGGCGCGACCGCGATGTCCCATTCGGGCAGATGGCGCAGGGGCTCGCCCCAGGGTGCCTCGCTCACCACCTTGAAGACGATGCACAGCAGGATCGCCGCGCCGATCGCCCTGCGGCGCGCAGTGGCGGTGAGCAGCAGGTGCGTGGCCGCGATGGCCGCACCCGCATGCAGCACGCCCGACAGGCCGCCGAAGTGAAGCAGCTCGGGTTTCACCAGCAGGCCGAACTGTGTCAGCGGCCAGGCCGCGAACCAGGCCCAGCCCATGCGCGTCGGCAGCTCGGCGCTCACACCGAGTGCGCCGACCAGCACCGCACCGAGCAGGTTGACGCCCAGGTGCAGCGCGCTGTAGTGCAAGGCCGCAGCGCTGAAGGCGCGCCAGGGTTCACGGGCCGCGAGGCCGGGTTGCCAGTCGATCGCCTCGGGCGGCAACCACCGGGCGGTGATCGCGACGCCGCCCGCCAACGCACACAGCAGCGCGGCCAGGCCGACCCAGGCACGAGAACCGACGGTCATGGAAGGATCAGGTCGGCACCGAAACCGGCACCACGGCCGGCACGTCGCCGAACACCGCACGCCAGAGCGCCAGCACGGCATCGCGCTGCACGGTCATCGCATCGGCTGCCAATTGCGTGGGCTGTTCGTCCAGCCGCGCGCGGTGCTGTGCGCGGCGCAGCTCGCGGTACGCATCGGCCGCGCCCGTGCCGACCCCGGCGGGCAGCAGGCCGCCGGCTTCAGCCCGTTGCAGCAGCGCGATGTTGCCGACGTCGTCAAGCAACTCCGGCCGCGTCGCGCCGAAGGCGAGCACCAGCAACTGCACCGCGAACTCCACGTCCATCATGCCGCCGGCGCTGTGTTTGACGTCGAACTTGCCGCCCTTCACGGGGTGTGCGGTGTGCACCTTGTCGCGCATGGTCTGCACCTCGGCGCGCAGGGCCGTGGCATCGCGCGTGGTGGAGAGCACGCCGCGGCGCACCGCCTCGAAACGCGCCGCCAGGCTCGCGTCGCCCGCGCACCAGCGCGCGCGTGTGAGTGCCTGGTGCTCCCAGGTCCACGCGGTGTTGCTGCCGCGCCCGCTCTGGTAGTTCTCGAATGAGCGCAGCGAGGTGACGAGCAAACCCGAGTTGCCGTTCGGCCGCAGCGCCGTGTCGATGTCGAACAGCTCGCCGGCCGCGGTGCGCAGGGTCAGCCAGCTGATGAGCTTGCGCACGAAGGCGCCATAGACCTCGGCGGCCTGATCCGGATCGGCCTCGTCTTCATCGGCGTAGACGAACACCACGTCGAGGTCGCCGCCGTAACCCAGCTCCTTGCCGCCGAGCTTGCCGTAGGCGATGACGGCAAAACGCGGCGCCGGGCGGTGCGCCTGCTTCAGGTGCAGCCAGGCCCAGCGGATCGTGTGGTCGAGCACCGCGTCGGCGAGCGCCGACAGATCGTCGGCGACCTGCTCCACCGTGATGTGGCCTTCGACATCGCGCACCAGGGTGCGGAAGACTTCGGCATGGTGGGCACGACGCAGGGTGTCGAGCAAGGATTCTTCGTCGGCCTGGCCCGAACGCTCCCACGCCTCGTGGCGTGCGTCCAGCTCGGCGCGCAGCGCGGTGGCATCGAAGCGCCCGTGCAGCAGGCGTTCGTCGGCGAGTTCGTCGATCACGCCGGGGTGCAGCATCAGGTAGCGCATCGGCCAGCGTGCGAGGCCGAGCAGGCGGAGCAAGCGGCTCTGCACTTCGGGCCGTTCGACCAGCAGGGCAAGGTAGCTTTCGCGGCGCAATAGCGGCTCGATCCAGTCGATGAAGCGCGTGGCCGCGTCCATGCTGCACTGTTCTTCGCTCACGGCCTTCGCAGCGCGAAGGATCAGGCGCGCGAGCCGCATCTTGCTCTCGTCACGCAGCATCTTGATCTTCGGGTGCTCGCACAGCGGCCGCACGCGTGCGGCCAGCGGCGCGGGCAGTTGTTCGAGGAAGCTTTCGGCATCCACCGGCAACGGCGGGCTGCCACACGTGCGGCAACCGCCCGGCGCATCGGCGCCCGGCGCGGGCGCGCGGCCGTCGTGCAGCAGCGCGTCGAATTCCATCGCCACGAACTCGCGCGTTTCACCGAGCTTGTCGAGCAGCTCGCAGGTGTCACTGTCCTTGTCGATGCGATTGCAGACCATGCCGAGGCTGCGCGCGATCCAGCCCAGGTCGGCGTCGACGGTCGGCAGCAGATGCGTCTGCTGGTCGTCGAGGTACTGGATGCGGTGTTCGACCCGGCGCAGGAACACATACGCCTCGGTCAGCCGCTGCGCACTCGCCGGTTTCATCAGGCCGGCGGCGGTGAGCTTCATCAGCGCCTTGCAGGTCGAGCGCGTGCGCATTTCGGGGAACTGCCCGCCGCGCACCACCAGCAGCAGTTGCACGATGAACTCGATCTCGCGGATGCCGCCGCGCGAGAGCTTCACGTCGTTCGCACGTTCGGGCCGGCCGGCGGCGCGGCGCTGCGCTTCGTCGCGCACCTTGCGGTGCAACTGGCGCAGGCCTTCGAATACACCGTAGTCGAGGTAGCGGCGGTAGACAAAGGAGGTGACCATCGCGCGCAGGCCGAGCGCCCGGCCGCTTTTCACACTGGCACGCGGTGCGACGACGCGGCTCTTCAGCCACGCAAAACGCTCCCACTCGCGGCCCTGCACTTGCAGGTATTCCTCCAGCATCGCCAGGCTCACGGCCGGCGGGCCGGAGTTGCCATTGGGGCGCAGCATCAGGTCGACACGGAAGACGATGCCGTCGTCGGTGGTTTCGCCGATCAGCGTGTACAGGCTGCGCGCCACCTGGCCGAAGTACTCGTGCGCGCTGACTTGCGCGGTTCCGTCGGACAGGCCGTCGGTGTGGCCGTCTTCCTCGTAGACATAGATCAGGTCGATGTCGGACGACACGTTCAACTCGCGCGCGCCGAGCTTGCCCATGCCGACGACCCAGAACTCGATGCGCTCGCCGGCACCGTTCCGTGGCGCGCCGTAACGCGCGTCCTGGTCGGCCAGCGCTTGGGCGAGCGCCAGGTCGAGCGTGGTCTCGGCCAAGTCGGTCATGGCCTGGGTGATGTCGGTCATGGCCGCGGCCTGCTCGATGTCGAGCACCGCCAGCCGCTCCAGCACCAGGTGGCGCGCCACCCGCATGGCGGCGTTCAGGGGCCGACCGGTGTCCCGCAGGCGGGTGATGGTGGCCTTGATGGACTCGCAGTTCGGCAGGCCCGGGGGCAGCAAGGCCAGCTCGCTGGCATAACGACGGCGGATGCGCTGCACGAAGCGGCTGTGGTCGGCCTTCGCAGCGTTCGAGTCGCCGACGGGCCGCTCTCGAGGCGGCTCGCTCCCCTCGGGGGACGGCGGCCGAAGGTCGCCTGGGGGCAGGCCAGGTACTACGCCTGGCTGAGGGGTGGATGAACCCATGTCGCCCGGGGACTGTGTGCTAGATTGGTCCGGGCCGGGCGGCCTCGAAGGCCACGCCGGTCGGGAGACTTGTTCGACCTTGCTTCGGCTCCGGCCGCGCAGCCCGATCAACCCGAGCCCGCCGTCTTTCATGCCGCCGCCCGTGCCGGTTTTCCGATGTCTTCATGTCCCTGACCCCGCCCGTCACTGTCGCCGCAGCGCGCGCTCGTGCGCGACCCTCTGCGCCTGCCTCGCGGCCCCTGCGCACCGTGGCGCGCTTGTTGTTGTGGCTTGCTGTTTCATTCATCAGCCTAGCCCTGATCGCTTGGCTGACACTGCACTGGGGGATTTTGCCCCACATCGCCCAGTGGCGTGCGCCCATCGAAGCGCGCGCCAGCCAGGCGCTCGGCGTGCCCGTGCGAATCGGCCACATCACGGTGAGTTCGAGTGGCTGGGTGCCGTCGTTCGAGCTGCGCGACGTGGTCCTGCTCGATGCCCAGCAGCGCCCCGCGCTCACGCTGCCACGTGTGGCCGCGTCCCTCTCGCCGCGCTCGCTGCTCGGCTGGCAACTCAACTTCGAGCAGTTGCTGATCGAAGGCGCGCAGCTCGAAGTGCGACGCGACGCCGCGGGCCGCATCTCGGTCGGTGGCCTCGCGCTGGGCGCGGCCGAGGGTGACGGTGCGGCGGCCGACTGGTTTTTCAGGCAGCACGAAGTGGCCATCCGCGGCGGTACGCTGCGCTGGACCGATGAATTGCGGGGCGCCCCGCCGCTCACGCTGTCGGAGGTTCAGTTCGTCGTGCGCAACCGCCTGCTGCGCCACGACATGAGCCTGGCCGCCACGCCCGACGCCGCCTGGGGCGAGCGCTTCAGCCTCAGCGGCGAGTTCAGCCACCCGCTGCTGGCGCGCCCCGGCGACTGGCAACGCTGGAGCGGCAGCGCCTACGCCAGCCTGCCGCGCACCGACCTGCGCGAACTGCGCCGCCATGTCACCCTGCCCTTCGAGTTGAGCGAAGGCGATGGCAGCCTGCGCGCCTGGTTCGAACTGAAAGACGGCCAGCCGCACACCGCCACCGTCGACCTGGCCTTGCGTGCCGTGACGCTGCAACTCAGCAGCAGCGTGCAGCCGCTGCGGGTGGCCCAGGTCGAAGGCAGGCTCGTCGGTGAGCGCAACGCCGAGGGCATGGCGCTCGCCGCGCAGCACCTGAGCTTCGTCACCGGTGATGGTGTCCGCTGGCCGCAAAGCGACATGAGCGTGCGCTGGCGCCAGCGCGCCGGGCTGCCTTCCACCGGTGGCGAGTTCAGCGCGCAGCGGCTCGACCTGGCCGTGATGGCGCAAGTGGCCACGCGCGTGCCGATGAGCTTGGCGCTGCGCCGCCACCTCGCCGAGCTGAAGCCGCGCGGCGTGGTGAGCGATCTGCATGCCCGCTGGGACGGGCCGCTCGACGCGCCCACGCACTATCTAGCCGATGCGTCGGTGGCCGGTCTCACGCTCGCCGCGCGCGCCTCGGCCGAACCGCAAGGTGTGGGCCGCCCCGGCCTGAGAAACGCGGCGGTCACGCTGACAGCCAGCGAGACCGGCGGCCAGGCCCAGCTCACCCTCGTCAAAGGCGAACTCGAATTCCCGGGTGTGTTCGAAGAGCCAGTCGTGCCCATCGACCAGTTGAGCGCCAAGCTGCAATGGACGGTCGATGCGGCGCCGTCCGCCGCTGTGGGGCCGAAGCTCAGCGTGACGATCAAGGACGCGAAGTTCGCCAACGCCGACGCGCAGGGCGAGTTGAGCGCCAACTGGCGCACCGGCAATGGCGCCGGCCCCGGCGGGCGCTACCCCGGCTTCCTGGAGCTCGACGGCAAGCTCGGCCGTGGCCTCGCGGCACGCACCGCCCGCTACCTGCCGCTCGCCATTCCCGCCGTCGCGCGGCACTACGTGGCGGACGCCGTGCGCGCCGGCCACGTGCCCGCCGCGAGCTTCCACGTGAAGGGCGAGCTGCGCGACTTCCCTTACCTCGACCCGGCCAGCAGCGGTGAATTCCGCATCGTCGCCCAGGCCGAAGACGTGAGCTTCGACTACGTGCCCAGCACCCCGGCGCGGGGCGCCGAGCCGGCCTTCGTGTCGACCTGGCCGGCCTTCAGCGGCGTGGCCGGCGAGCTGGTGTTCGACCGCGTCTCGATGGCCGTGCACCACGCTCGCGCGCAACTGGGGGCGCTGCATCTGAGCCAGGCGGAAGGCCGCATCGTCAACTTCAGCGACAACCCGATTCTCACCATCGGTGGCGACGCGGCCGGCCCGTTGGCCGAGATGCTGCACTTCGTGCACGCCACGCCTGTCGGCGGCTGGATCGGCAAGGTGCTCGACGACGCCAAGGGCAGCGGTCCGGCCGATCTGAAACTCGCGCTGAGCCTGCCGCTCGATGATCTGGAGAAATCGAAGGTCAAGGGCAGCGTCGCACTGGCGGGCAACGACCTGCGCATCACGCTGGACACGCCTGCGCTGGCCGCCGCCAAGGGTCACATCGAATTCACCGAAGACAGCTTCGCCGTGGTCGGTGCCAGCGCCAACGTGGTGGGTGGCGAACTCGCTTTCGAAGGTGGCATGCAGGCCGGTGGCGAGGTGCGCTTCAGC
The DNA here is from genome assembly GCA_025361845.1 of Rhizobacter sp. Taxonomy (GTDB): domain Bacteria; phylum Pseudomonadota; class Gammaproteobacteria; order Burkholderiales; family Burkholderiaceae_C; genus JANYJL01. The sequence continues at coordinate 18,737 of JANYJL010000205.1, read as the reverse complement.
GGCCAGGGCACGGCCAGCGCCGAAGGCCTGAAGCGCGCCACCGAACTCGGCCCGGTGGCGCGGCTGGCCAGCGTGCTGACGGGCCAGACGGCCTACCGCATCGGCCTGGGCTTCGCGCATGGGCAGTCCGAGATCAGCGTGACGAGCAACCTGGTCGGCATCTCCGCCGACCTGCCCGCGCCGCTGCGCAAGCCGGCCGAAGCCACCTTGCCGATGCGCTACCAGACCACCCTGAACCTCGACCCCGGCGCGAAGCCCGAGGCCGTGGCGACGCGCGACACCGTGCGCTTCGAACTCGGCACCCTGGTGCAGGCGCAGTACCAGCGTGAGCTGACGGGCGACACGCCGCGCGTGCTGCGCGGCGGCATCGGCATCAACGAGCCCGCGCCCACGCCGGCCAGCGGCGTGGCTGCGCATGTCAACTTGAGCAGCCTGAACACCGAGGCCTGGGCAGCGGCGGTCGCGCCCCTCGGCGCGCCCGGCGCAGAGGCCGCGCAGCCCGGCGGCTACGTGCCCGACACCATCGCGCTGCGCACGCCGGAACTGGTGGCCGGCACGCGGCGCCTGTCGCACCTGGTGGCAGGGCTGTCTCTGGACGACGGCCTGTGGCGCGCGAATCTCGATGCCGATCAGCTGAGCGGCTATGTCGAATACCGCCCTGCGCGGCGTGGCGAAAGTGCCGCTGCGGCGGGCCGTGTGCTGGCGCGGCTGGCGCGCCTGTCGATCCCGAAGGGCGATGTCGAGCAGGTCGAAACCTTGCTCGAACAGCAACCGGCCAGCGTGCCCGCACTCGACATCTTGGTCGACGATTTCGAGCTGCGCGGCAAACACCTTGGCCGCGTCGAGATCGAGGCCATCAACAGCCAGGGCGGCGCGGCCGGCGACGGCCCCCGCGAGTGGCGCCTGGCCAAGTTCAACATCAGCAACCCGGACGCGCAGCTCACCGCCACCGGCCACTGGATCGCCGCTGGCGGGCCGCAAGCCAAGCGCCGCGCGGTGCTGGACTTCAAGCTCGCACTCGCCAACAGCGGCGCCCTGCTCGACCGCTTGGGCAACCCCAAGGCCATCCGCGGCGGCAAGGGTGTGATGGCGGGCCAGGTCTCGTGGCTCGGCTCGCCGCTGACGCTCGACTACCCCAGCATGTCGGGCCAGATGAACGTGGCGATCGACTCCGGCCAGTTCCTGCAAGTCGACCCTGGCGCCGCGCGCCTGCTCGGTGTGCTGAGTCTGCAATCTCTGCCACGCCGGCTGGCGCTCGACTTCCGCGACCTGTTCCAGGAAGGTTTCCCCTTCGACAACATCACCGGCGACGTGACGATTGCGCAAGGCGTGGCGCAGACCAACAACTTCCGCATGCGCGGGGTGCAGGCCGCGGTGCTGATGGACGGCCGTGCCGACATCGCCCGCGAGGCGCAGGACCTGCGTGTCGTCGTCGTGCCCGAGGTGAATGCCGGTACCGCCTCGCTCGCCTATGCCGTCATCAACCCGGTGATCGGCCTGGGCACCTTCCTCGCACAACTCTTTCTGCGCAAGCCCTTGGCCGAGGCCGGCACGCGCGAGTTCCACATCACCGGCCCCTGGGCCGACCCGAAGGTGGAGCGGGTCGAGCACAAGCCGGGCGCGTTGGCGGCGGAGGGTGATGCGCCGGCTAGCGACGCCCTGAGGTAGATTGACGACAACGACACGAGGTCCGCATGAAGATTGCCGCATTGCAAATGGTCTCGACGCCGAGCGTCGAACGCAACCTGGCCAGCGCGCGCCGCCTGATTGCGCAGGCCGCGGCGGCAGGCGCGAAGCTCGCCGCGCTGCCCGAGTACTTCTGTTTCATGGGCGAGGCCGACCGCGACAAGCTCGCCATCGCCGAAGACCCTGGCCATGGGCCGATCCAACAGATGCTGGCGGACGCGGCGCGCGAACACGGCCTGTGGTTGATCGGCGGCACCGCGCCGATCCGCACGGCCGATCCGGAACGGGTGCGCAATGCCTGCTGTGTCTACGCGCCCGACGGCTCGCTGGCGGCGCGCTACGACAAGATCCACTTGTTCCGCTACGACAACGGCCGCGAGGCCTACGACGAAGGCACGGTGCTGCAAGCCGGCACCGAGCTGGTGGCGTTCCAGGCCGCGGCGCTGCGGGTCGGTTTGAGCGTCTGCTACGACCTGCGATTCCCCGAGATGTACCGGTCGCTGATGTTCGCGCCGGGTCAGGCGCCATGCAGCTTGCTCGCGGTGCCGGCGGCCTTCACGCACACCACCGGCCGCGCGCACTGGGAGTTGCTGCTGCGTGCGCGTGCGGTCGAGAACCAGGCCTACGTGATCGCACCCGCGCAAGGGGGCCGGCACGAGAACGGCCGCCACACCTGGGGCCACAGCATGGTGGTCGATCCGTGGGGCGAAGTGATCGCTGTGCTACCCGAGGGCGAGGGCATGGCACTGGCCGATGTCGATCCGGCGCGGCTCGCTTCGGTTCGGGCGCAGTTGCCGGCGCTCCAGAACCGCAGCTGAGGTTTCAGGCCAGCAGCAGTAGGCCCAGGCCGATCGCCGCGGGCAGCGCCTGCACGTAGAGGATCTTGCGGCTCGCCGTGGCGGCGCCGTACAGGCCGGCCACCAGCACGCAGGCCAGGAAGAAAACCTTCACGCCGGTGCCGGCCGCGCCGAGTGTCAAGCCCCACACCAGCCCGGCAGCGAGAAAGCCGTTGTACAGGCCCTGGTTGGCTGCCAGCACCTTGCTCGCGGTGGCGGCTTGCAGGCTCTGGCCGAAAGCGCGCAGGCCGGCCGGTTTGTCCCACAGGAACATCTCGAGCACGAGGATGTAGATATGGATCAGCGCGACGAGCGCGACGACGATGTTGGCAGCGGTGGACATGGCTTTCCTTCGGGTTCAGGGCGCGTCGTCGGCAGGCACCGCCGGCACGAGCAGCTTCTGCATGTTGAGGCCGGTCACGCTGTAGCCGAGCTTGGCATACAGCGCCTGCGCTTCGGTGTTGAAGCCGAACACATGCAGGCCGATGCGGTCCACACCGAGCGAGCGGACGAGTGTTTCGAGTGCGGCAAAGGCGCGGGTGGCATGGCCCTGGCGGCGCCATGCTGCATGGATGGCGAGGTCGTAGACGAAGGCCACGCGCAGGCCGCGCGGCGCCTCGATGCCCAACCACAGGAAGCCGACCACGGGGCCATCGTCGCCAGCGAGGATGTCGAACAGCGTGTGCTCCGGCGTGGCGAGGCCTTGCGGCAGCAGGCTCTCGAAATCACGCTGCGAGCGCTCCAGCGCGCCCTGGGCCGGCCAGCGGCCCGAGGCCACGTTGTTCTCGGCATAACCGGCAATCGCTTGCTGCACGTAGACCGCGTAGCCGGCCGGTGTCATCGGCACGAGGCGGGTCATCAGCTCGCCGCGTCCCAGTGGTCGTGCCGCTGGCGGCGTTCCAAACGGTAGTTGGTGACTTCGAGGCGGATGCCGTCGGGGTCGATGAAAAACGTCGCGGTGTAGTCGGCCGCGTACTGCGGGTAGGTGGTGGCCTCGGTCGCTTCGATGCCGCTGGCGCGCAACTGTTCGGCCACCGCATGCACGTCGGCGACCGAATCGACCCGCAGGCAGAAGTGGTGCAGGCCGGGCGCGTAGGGTTCGTGCACACCCGCCACCCGGGCCGGGCGCAGCACGTAGCCGAAGTGGCGGTTGTAGTACTGGATGTGCGGGTCGCCGGCCAGCGTGAAGCTGTTCTTGCGAAAGCCCAGCGCGTCGCGCAGCACGCGGTCGTAGAAGGGCTCGGAGCGCGCGAGGTCGGAGACGGTGATGTAGATGTGGTCGATGCCGGTGACATCGGTCATGGCGCAGCTTCCGAGGTGTCCACGTCGTAGATCTGCACCCGCGTCCAGAACGACCCGCAATTCGCGCGGAAGGCATCGTGCACCGGGTGCGCCTGGTAGGCGTCGTGGCCGGCCCGGTCGCGAAACACGGCGATCAGCGCGAAGGAATAGCTGCTGTCGATCACCGGCCGGTCGGTGCCGGCCGGTGATCCCATGTGGCTCTGCACGACCGACTCCAGCGCCGCGAGCGAACGCACCCCGGCGCGGTAGGCGGCATGCTCGGCCGGGGTCAGATCGTCCCGCAGCCAGAAGTAGACACAGTGCACGAACATCTTGTTCTTTCGAGGAGTCAGAGGCCTAAGCGCCCAGCGCATCGGCCCAGATCGTGCGCGCCCAGTTCCAGGCGTAGCGGGCTTCCAGTTCGTTGGCCTGGGGCGAGAGCCCGCCCGAGCCGGCCACCGTCTTGAAGGTCTTTTCCGCGGCCACGTAGGCGTGCACGCTGGCGATGTGGACGACGTTCGTGGCGTCGACGTAGCTGTAGCAGGTGTTCGTCAGCATCGGCGCGGGGTTGATGTCCCAGCCATTCAGTTCGGCCACGATCGCGGCCGCGGCCACCTTGGCGTGGCCGTTCGCCATGTGCGCGCTCTTGGGCATGGCCGGCGCGACCTGGATCGAATCGCCCAGCACGTGGATGTCTTTCGCGGCGGTCGATTCGAAGTTCAGGAAGTTCACGTTGCACCAGCGCGCGTTCGAATTCGCCAGGCCGGCCTGCACGGCGATGGCGCCGGCGCGCATCGGCGGCAGAACGTTCAGCACCTCGGCGCGCACGTCGTCCTGCACCTCGAACTTCACGGTGTTCGTCGCGGCATCGACCGCCACCGCCTTGTGCTGCGGCCGGTACTCGACCATGCCCGCATACAGCTCGGCCCAGGCCTTCTTGAACAGGGCGGGCTTGCTCGTCACGTCGGGGTTGGCGTCGAGCACGAGCACTTTCGAACGCGGCTTGGCAGCCTTGAAATAGCTCGCCACCTGACAGGCGCGTTCATACGGCCCGGGCGGGCAGCGGTACGGGGCTTCGGGGATGACGACGGCGAACACGCCGCCATCGGGCATGGCTTCGAGCTGGCGGCGCAGTGCCACGGTTTCGGCGCCGGCCTTCCAGGCTTGCAGGATGCGGCCTTGCGCGCTCGCGGCCTGCAGGCCTTCGACGCCGTCCCACATCAGCTCGACGCCGGGCGAGAGCACCAGCTTGTCGTAGCGGATGCGCGCGCCCGAAGCGAGCGTGGCGGTCTTCGCCGTGGGGTCGATGCCGGCGACGCGGTCTTTCACGATCGTGACGCCGTGCACCCGCGCCAGTGCGGTGTAGGGCACGGTGATGTCGGCCAGCGTCTTGCTGCCACCGAGCACGAGGTTGGAGACGGGGCAGGAAACGAAGGCCTCGTCGGGCTCGACCAGCACCACGTCCAGCTTGCCGTCGGACAGCAGGCGCAGGTACTTGGCCGCCGTGGCGCCGCCGTAGCCGCCGCCGACCACCAGCACACGCGCGCTGGCGGGCACGGCCGTCGTCGCGCAGCCGGCGAGGCCGAAGCTGCCGAGGGCACCCAGGCCACCGGCCGCCTTCAACCAGTCACGTCGTTGCGAGTTCATGGTCGCAGCCTTCATTTCTTCTGCGCAGCGAAGTAGGCCGCGAGCTGGTCGACCTGCGCGTCGTTGAAACCCTTGGCGATCTGGTGCATCACCGTGGCCGTGCGCGTGCCGCTCTTGAACCCGTTCATCTGTTCGATGAAGGTGCCGGCTGGAAGGCCCGCCAGCCCGGGCACCACGCTGGCGTCGATGGCGTGGCCGGCGGTGCCGTGGCAGGGCGCACAGGTGGCGGCCAGCGCGCGTGATTGCAGTGTGGCGGCGTCCTGGGCCTGTGCGCTGGCGCTGCCGATCAAGAGCAGGGCGGTGATTCCCCCGACGACCATCGAACGCGGCGAACAAGGCGGCAAGGGGTACTTCATCGGGACGGCTCCGGGGGTGCCACCTCAATGTAGTGGTCCGCCAGGGCCGGCGGCAGCGGGGAATCCAGCAGCGTGCAGCTCAAGCGCAAGGCGTCGGCGGCGGTGTCGTCGAGCCGGCCGTGGCGGCTGTGCTGCACCGCCGCGCCCACCCAGCCGCGCACCACCACCGGCCGCTGCAGCCAGGGCAGGGCGCGCAGGCCGTGCAGGGCCAGCACGAGCGCATCGACCGAGGGCGCGGTGCAGGGCGGCACGTCGGCGCGGTGCACCCACGGCGCCATCACGCTCGCGTACCAGGCCGCACCGGCCTCGGCGACGGCTTCTTTCGCGGCCGCGGCGGAAGCGTCGGCATCCGGCGCGCCCGGCACCATGCGGGCCAGGAAGGCGGTGTAAGCGGCAATCGCCATCACGGCCGATTCCTGCAACTGCGAGATGTCGCCGTCGGCCCCGGTGCGCGCGCCGTATTGCGCCGGCTCGCCCAGGCGCTGGCGCATCGCGAGCCAGTGCAGCCGGTCGATCGGGCGGATGCGGTTGCGCGCGCTCATCAGCCGGCGCGTGCTTTCCAGCAGTTCCTTGCGTGCCGCCAGCGGGGTGCTGGCCATGCGCACCAGCAGGCGTTCGAACCAGGGCAGCCGCGCGGCGGGGCGCAGGCTGAGCACGTCGTCGAGCACGGCTTGCGCGTTCTGCGCCAGTTCGTTGTCGATGCGCCAGGCGATCAAGGCGCGCTTGCTGCCGCCCGGCAGCAGCAGGGCCATCAGGGCCGCCTGCAACTCGTGCGGGCCGCGCATGCGCGCCAGGCGCTCGGCCGCCAGGCGCTCGCGCTCGGCGCTGTCAGCGTCGGTGGGAGCGTGCTCGCGGGGGTCGGGTGGGCTCATCGGTCAAGCTCCGTGCTCACAAGCTGGCAGCCGTCCGAAAGCTGAACAAGCCGGCGATCAGCCAGGTGGGGAACTGCCTCACGGCGTGGTTGTACTCCTCCACGGCGGTGTTGAACTGGCGCCGCGCAAAGGCGAGGGTCGCATCGCTCGCGGCCAGGCGGTTGCCGATGTCGACCAGGTCGGGGTGGCCGATCGCTTCGACCGGCACACGCGAGCGGGTGTCGAACAGGATGTCTTCGGCCAGGCGCAGGCTCGCGGTGGCGACGGTCGCGCCGGGGTGGTTGCGGGCGCGTTCATGCGCGTTGTCGGTTTGCTGGCAGGCGGCGCGCAGCGCTTCGAGCAGGGGCGCGCCCGCATCGCCCAGCACGGCGCCGAGCGCGTCGCACTGCGCCCGCAGCAGGCCCTGGCGCAGCTTGAACTGCTCGTCGACCGGCGCGAAGCGGCGCACCAGCACATTGCGCAGCCGCACCAGCCGGTTGTAGGCGCCGACCGTCCAGAACAGCAGCACGGCCGCGCCGGCGCCGAGGGCGATCTGGGTGGTGTCCATCGGGCCGACTTTACGTGAGCGTGTCCATCACCCCGGTGTCGGCGAAAGGCGCGTCGCCGTGCTGGCGCCAGGCATTGAAGCCGCGCGCGCGCAGGGCGCAGGCGGGGCACTGGCCGCAGCCATAGCCCCAATCATGGCGCTGGCTGCGGTCGCCGAGATAGCAGGTGTGGGTGTGCTCGACGATCAGCGCGTTCAGCGCCTCGCCGCCGAGCGCGGCGCTGAGCGCCCAGGTCTGCGCCTTGTCGAGCCACATCAGCGGGGTTTCGATCGTCATGGGCCGCGCGACGCCCAGGCTCAGTGCGACCTGCAAGGCCTTCAGCGTGTTGTCACGGCAATCGGGGTAGCCCGAAAAATCGGTCTCGCACATGCCGCCGATCAACACGCTCAGGCCACGCCGGTAGGCCAGCGTCGCGGCGAACATGAAGAACAGCAGGTTGCGCCCCGGCACGAAGGTGTTGGGCAGGCCTTCGGCGTTGATCTCGATGGCGCGTTCGGCCGTCATCGCCGTGTCGGAAATCTGGCTCAACAGCGACATGTCCAGCAGGTGGTCGTCACCCAGCCGCGCCGCCCAGTGCGGGAAGTGCGTGTGCAACTCGTTGCGCACATGCAGGCGCGCTTCGAGTTCCACGCTGTGGCGCTGCGCGTAGTCGAAGCCCAGGGTCTCGACATGCGCGTAGCGCTCGAGCGCCCAGGCCAGGCAGGCGGTGGAGTCTTGCCCGCCGGAGAACAGGACGAGGGCGGAGCGGGGGTCGGTCATGGGCGGCGTTTCATCGTTGGGCAGGGTCGCGAGACCCGGATTCTCAAGGCTTCGCGCCGAGCCGGCCCAAACGCAGGCGGGGGTGCAGCAGCGGGATGCCCCAGTTCCGGATCGTCAGGGACCAGTGGTCGTCGTCCAGGAAGGTGATGCGGGCGTGGCGATCGTCGAGCCATGCCATCTTGTCCAAGTTGTACGAACCATAGGGAACCGACAGCGTTCGACAACACAGAAGTCGTGAATTCCTGTCCAGAAGCACGAAGCTCGTCGCCTCCTCGAAGGGGCAGTCGAAGTCGGTGACCAACAGATAGCCGCTCGGCAGGGCGACCTGGTGCAGCAGGCTGTAGCCAGGGATGAGCACCGCCGTGGGCTCGCCGTCGATGAAGAGGCGCGAGCGCAGCGGCCAGCTTTCGTACGGCCCTTCGTGGCGCTCCAGCGAGTAGCGATCGGTGGTCTCCATGTCCTGCACGCTGCGCTCTGGCGGCGCCGGAGAACTGCGGCCTCAGCCGCGCGTTTCGCCGTGCCCGAGCACCACCCACTTCATCGACGTGAGCCCTTCCAGCCCCACCGGCCCGCGGGCGTGGAACTTGTCGGTGCTGATGCCGATCTCGGCGCCCAGGCCGTACTCGAAGCCATCGGCAAAACGGGTGCTGGCGTTGACCATCACGCTCGCCGAATCGACCTCGCGCAGGAAGCGCATCGCGTTCGGGTGGTTTTCGGTCAGGATCGCGTCGGTGTGGTGCGAGCCGTAGCGGTTGATGTGGGCCATCGCCTCGTCGAGGTCGGCGACGATCTTCACGCTGATGATCGGCGCGAGGTACTCCTCGGCCCAGTCCTGTTCGGTCGCTTCGGTGAGTGTGGCTTGCGGCACATCCTTCAGCAACGCGCGCGAGGCCGAATCGACCCGCATCTCCACGCCCTTGGCCGCGAACAGCGCGCCGATGCGCGGCAGGAACGCGGCGGCTATCGCCTCATGCACGAGCAACGATTCGGCCGCATTGCAGGGGCTGTATTTCTGCGTCTTCGCGTTGTCGGTCACGCGCAGCGCGAGTTCCAGGTTCGCGCTCGCATCCACGTACACATGGCAGTTGCCATCCAGGTGCTTGATGACCGGCACCTTCGCTTCGCGGCTGATGCGTTCGATCAGCCCCTTGCCACCGCGCGGGATGATCACGTCCACGTACTCGGGCATCGTGATGAGCTGGCCGACGGCGGCACGGTCGGTGGTCTGCACCAGTTGCACCGCGTCGGGCGGCAGGCCGGCGTCGATCAGCGCGGCCTGCACCACTTTCCACAGCGCCACGTTGGAGTGGATCGCTTCCGAGCCACCGCGCAGGATGCAGGCGTTGCCGCTCTTGATCGCGAGCGATGCGGCCTCGATCGTCACGTTCGGCCGGCTCTCGTAGATCATGCCGAACACACCCAGCGGCACGCGCATCTGGCCGACGCTGATGCCGCTCGGGCGCTGGCGCAGGTTGGTGATCTCGCCGATCGGGTCGGGCATCGTGGCGATCTGCTCGCAGCCTTCGGCGACGGTGTCGAGGGCCGCATCGTCGAGCTTCAGGCGGTCGAGCATCGGACCGGCCAGGCCAGCAGCTTTGGCGGCCGCGATGTCTTGCGCGTTGGCACGCTGCAACTCGGCGCGCTCGTCACGCAGGCGCACTGCCAACGCACGCAAGGCGGTGTTCTTGGCGGCTGTCGGTGCGGCGGCCATCTTCGTGCTGGCTGCGCGTGCGGCCGCGCCCATGTGGGCGAGGGCGGCCTGAAGGTCGGAGGAGGTCATGCACCGATTGTCCCAAATTGCGGGCTTTCAGGTGGCGCCGCCCGACCTGCACGATTCGTGCTTACGCTAAGCCCGCGTTCGAAATCAGCGCCTAGACTGCCCCGCATGCTTGGCCACCCAGGAGCAACAACCATGACACACCGCTTTCACCGTCGCCTCTTGAGCTTGGCGATTGCCGCCGGAACCGTCTCTTGCGTCACCATTGGCGCGCAGGCCGCCACCACCCTGATCTACTGCGCCGAAGGCAGCCCCGAGGGCTTCGACCCGGCGCGCTACACCGCTGGCACCACCTTCAACGCAAGCTCGCAGCCGATCTTCAACCGCCTCGTCGAGTTCGAACCCGGTGGCACCGCCGTCATCCCCGGCCTGGCCGAAAAATGGACCATCAGCCCCGATGGCCTGGTCTACACCTTCACGCTGCGCAAGGGCGTGAAGTTCCACACCACCGACTGGTTCAAGCCCGGCCGCGAGTTCAACGCGGACGACGTGGTGTTCAGCTTCGACCGCATGATCAACAAGGAGAACGCCTTCACCAAGGCATCGCCGGCCTCGTTCGAATACGCCGACGACATGGGCCTGGCCGAGAACATCGTCAAGATCGACAAACCCGATCCGATGACGGTGCGCTTCACGCTCAAGAGCGTGGACGCCGCCTTCCTGGCCAACTTGGCGATGGACTTCGCCTCCATCCAGTCGGCCGAATACGGTGATCTGCTGCTCAAGGCCGGCACCGCGATCGAGATCAACAACAAGCCGGTCGGCACCGGGCCTTTCGTGTTCCGCCGCTACGAGAAGGACGCGCAGATCCGCTACACCGCGTTCGAGAGCTACTGGCGCGGCAAGGCGCAGATCGACAACCTGATCTTCGCGATCACGAAGGATTCGGCGGTGCGCCTGCAGAAGCTCAAGGCCGGCGAATGCCAGATGTCGGTCTACCCGAAACCGGCCGAAGTCGAGGCGCTGAAGAAGGAGCCCAACATCAAGCTGCTGGCCGAGAAGGGCCTGAACATCGGCTACCTCTCGCTGAACGTGAAGCACAAGCCCTTCGACAACCGCGACGTGCGCCGCGCCATCGCGATGGCGATCAACAAGAAGTCGCTTGTCGAGGCCGTGTACCAGGGCGCCGGCGAGATCGCGGTGAACCCGATCCCGCCGACCATGTGGTCCTACAACAAGAACGTGAAGGACATCGCCTACGACCCGGAAGGCGCCAAGGCCCTGCTCGCCAAGGCCGGTTTCCCGAACGGCTTCGAGACCAAGCTCTGGGCGCTGCCGGTGCAACGGCCCTACAACCCGAACGGCCAGCAGGCGGCCGAGTTGATCCAGGCCGATCTGGCCAAGATCGGCATCAAGACCCAGATCGTCAAGTACGAGTGGGCCGAGTACCTGAAACGCGGCAAGGCCGGCGAGAGCGACATCGGCATGTTCGGCTGGACGGGCGACAACGGCGACCCGGACAACTTCCTCGCCACGCTGCTGAGCTGCGGCTCGGTCGGCGGCTCGAACTACGCGCAGTGGTGCGACAAGGAATACGACGAGCTGGTGACGAAGGCCAAACAGACCTCGGTGGTGGCCGAGCGCATTCGTTTGTACGAGAAGGCGCAGGAGGTCTTCAAGCGCGAGGTGCCCTGGGTCACGATGGCACATTCGGTCGTCGTGCAGCCGATGGCGAAGAACGTCGAGGGCTACAAGATGAGCCCCTTCGGCTCGGTGCAGTTCTACGGCGTGAGCTTGAAGTAAGCGGAGCCGGCTCATGACGCAGCAATTCAACTTCACCCGCCGCGCAGTGGCGCTGGCCATCGGCATTTCGGCAGCAACCGCGGCCCAGGCCGCTGGCACACTGACCGTGTGCACCGAAGGTTCGCCCGACGGCTTCGACATCGCGCAGTACGAGTCCGCCGTGACGAACGACGCCGCCGGCCGCACGATCTACGACCAGTTGCTCGGCTTCAAACCCGGCACCACCGAGGTCGTGCCGAACCTCGTGCAGAAGTGGGAGATTTCCGCCGACGGCCTGGCCTACACCCTGCACCTGCGCAAGGGCGTGAAGTTCCACACCACGGCCTGGTTCAAGCCGACGCGGGACTTCAATGCCGACGATGTGCTGTGGTCGGTGAACCGCGTGAACGACAAGAAGAACCCGGCGTACAGCGTCGCGAAGAACGGCTACATCTACTGGGAGGGCATGGAGATGTCCTCGCTGATCAAGTCGCTCGAGAAGATCGACGACAGCACCGTGCGCTTCACGCTGACGCGGCCCGAGGCGCCCTTCCTCGCCAACCTCGCGATGGAGACGGTCGGCTCGATGTACTCGGCCGAATACGGCAGCCAGTTGCAAAAGGCCGGCAAGCTCGACGAGCTGAACACCCAGCCGATCGGCACCGGGCCCTTCGTCTTCAAGAGCTACCAGAAGGACGCGATCGTGCGCTACGCGGCGAACACCGCCTACTGGGCCGGTGCGCCGAAGGTCGATAACCTGATCTTCGCGATCACCAACGACCCGAACGTGCGCGTGCAGCGCCTGAAGGCCGGCGAATGCCTGGTCGGCACCAACATGAAGGCCGAAACCGCGACCGCCTTCGATGCCGACCCGAACGTGAAGATGGTGCGCAGCAGCCCGCTGCTCACCGCCTACGTAGCGCCGAACGCCAAGGGCAAGTGGACCGGCGACAAGAAGTTCCGCGAGGCGCTCTGGCTGGCGCTCGACAAGAAGACCTACATCCAGGCCGTGTACGGCGGCAACGCCACGGCCGCGGCCACCTTCCTGCCGCCGGGCATGTGGAGCTTCGACAAGTCGCTTGCCAACAAGCACGACCCCGAGAAGGCCAAACAACTTGTCAAGGCCTCGGGCTACGACGGCACCGAGCTCGCGCTCTTCACCCGCATCGGCGGCAGCATCGACGGCAAACGTGCCGGCGAGATCATGCAATCCGACTGGGCCAAGGTCGGTATCAAGGTCAAGGTGCAGATGATGGAGTGGGGCGAGATGTTGAAGCGCACCGGCAAGGGTGAACACGACATCACCTTCCTGAACTGGGCCGGCGACAACGGTGACCCGGACAACTTCTTCACCCCGAACCTGAACTGCGCGTCGGTGGAAAGCGGCGGCAACAAGAGCCAGTGGTGCAACAAGGCCTTCGATGCGCTGATCGACGAGGCGCGCAAGACCGCCGACCCGAAGAAGCGCACCGAGCTCTACGTGAAGGCGCAGAAGCTGATGTACGACGAGGTCGGCATGATCCCGATGGTGTATCCGGTGCTGATGACGGCAGTGAACAAGCGCGTCAGCGGCTACCTGCCGAACCCGTTCGCGAACAACGACTTCCGTTCGGTGAGCGTGAAGTGATCGTGGTGCATGCGCTGAAGGCCGGCGCACTTGCGCTGGCGTTCGCAGCCAGTGCGCACGCGGCCGGCACGCTCACGGTGTGCACCGATGGCGCACCCGAGGGTTTCGACATCGTTCAGTACGACTCCCTCGTCACCGAAGACGCCGCCGGTATCCCGCTCTACGACAAGCTGCTCGCCTTCAAGCCGGGCAGCACCCAGGTCGTGCCGGGCCTTGCCGAGGCTTGGGACATCAGCCCCGATGGCCTCGTCTATACCTTCCACCTGCGCAAGGGCGTGAAGTTCCACACCACGGCCTGGTTCAAACCGACGCGCGAGATGAACGCGGACGACGTGCTGTGGTCCGTCAACCGCGTCAACGACAAGTTGCACCCGGCCCACGGCATCGCCAAGAGCGGCTACCCGTACTGGACAGGCATGGAGATGCCGGCGCTGATCAAGTCGATCGAGAAGCTCGATGCGATGACGGTGCGCCTCACGCTCACGCACCCGGAAGCGCCGGTGCTGGCCGACCTGGCGATGTCATCGATCGGCTCGGTCTACTCGGCCGAATACGCCGCGCAGTTGCAGGCCGCGGGCAAGCTCGACGAGTTGAACACCCAGCCCATCGGCACCGGCCCGTTCGTCCTCAAGAGTTACCAGAAAGACGCCGTGATCCGCTACGACGCGAACCCGGTCTACTGGGGCGGCGTGCCGAAGATCGACAAGCTGATCGTCGCCATCACCCCCGACACCAGCGCGATCGTGCAGCGTGTGAAGGCAGGTGAATGCGCGGTGGCCACACTGTCGGTCGCGCAGGCCGCGAACGTGGAGAGCGATCCGAACCTGAAGGTCGCGCGCAGCCAGCCGCTGATGACCTCGTACCTGGCGCCGAACAACAAACACCGCTACACGAGCGACAAGCGCTTCCGCGAAGCGCTGTGGCTGGCGATCGACAAGACGAGCTACATCCAGGCGGTGTACGCCGGCAATGCGACGGTGGCGACGAGCTTTCTCGCGCCCGGCATCTGGAGCTACGACAGCACCCTGCGCAACCGGCGCGACCCGGAGCGCGCGAAGCAGCTCGTCAAGGCGAGCGGCTACGACGGCAGCGAGATCAAGCTCTTTGCGGCGGCGCGCGACGGCAACATCCTGCGTGGTGTGGAGGTCTTGCAGGCCGACTGGGCCAAGGTCGGCATCAAGGTCGCGGTGCAGTTGTACGAAGTCGGCGAGCTGCTCAAGCGCAGTGGCCGCGGTGAACACGACCTGGTGCTCGCGAGCTGGTTCGGCGACAACGGCGACCCGGACAACTTCTTCACCCCGAACCTGAGCTGTGCGGCCATCACCGGCGGCGGCAACAAGGCGCAGTGGTGCAACAAGGATTTCGAAGCGCTGCTGGAGCAGGGCCGCCAGGCGACCGACATCAAGAAGCGCACCGAGATCTACACACGCGCGCAGCGGCTGATCTATGACGAGGTGAGCATGATCCCGATGGTGCATCGCCCGCAGCTCACCGCCGTGCACAAGCGCGTGCGAGGCTTCGTGCAGACGCCGTTCGGCGGGCGCGATTTTCGCGGCGTGAGCATCGACTAGATGTTCACCTTCATCCTGCGCCGCCTGGCGCTCGTCATCCCGACTTTCCTGGGCATCACGCTGCTGGCGTTTTCGCTCATCCACCTGATCCCCGGCGATCCGGTGCAGGTGATGGCCGGCGAGCGGCGCCTCGACCCGGCCTTCTACAAGGAGGTGATGACGCGCCTCGGCCTCGACCGGCCGCTCTACGAGCAGTACGGCGTGTACCTGTGGAAGGCGCTGCACCTCGATCTTGGTGAATCCTTCGTCACGCACGAGGCGGTGTGGAGCGAGTTCACCAAGCTTTTCCCCGCGACGATGGAACTGGCGCTGTTCGCGCTGCTCATCGCCAGCGTGATCGGCCTCTTGGTCGGCGTGCTCGCCGCCATCAAGCGCGGCACCGTGCTCGATCATGGCGCGATGGGATTGGCGCTCACCGGCTTTTCGATGCCGATCTTCTGGTGGGGCCTGCTGCTCATCATGTTCTTCTCGGTCGCGATGCGCGAGATCGCGCCGGCCTTCGCGCTGCCCGTTTCCGGCCGCATGGCGCTCGAGTTCGACATCCTGCCGCGCACCGGCTTCATGCTGATCGATTCGTGGCTCTCGGGCGAACCGGGCGCGTTCCGCTCGGCCGTCTCGCACCTGGTGCTGCCGGCGATCGTGCTCGGCACGATCCCGCTGGCGGTGATCGCGCGCATGACCCGTTCGGCGATGCTCGAAGTGCTGCGTGAAGACTATGTGCGCACGGCGCGCGCCAAGGGCCTGTCGCCGGCACGCGTGGTGTTCGTGCATGCACTGCGCAATGCCCTGGTGCCGGTGGTCACGGTCATCGGCCTGCAGGTCGGCTCGCTGCTCGGTGGTGCGGTGTTGACCGAAACCATCTTCTCCTGGCCGGGTGTCGGCAAGTGGTTGATCGATGCGATCGGCCGGCGCGACTATCCGGTGGTGCAGGGCGGCATCCTCATCACGGCCACGCTCGTGATCGTCGTCAACCTGATCGTGGACGTGCTTTACGGCTGGGTGAATCCGCGGATCCGTCATCGATGAGTGCCGTCTTGCCCACCGACGACAAAGCCGCGGCGCCGCCGTCGCCGTTCGCCGACTTCTGGCGAAGCTTTTCGTCGAACCGCGGCGCGCTCGGCGGGCTCGTCGTGTTCGCCTTCGTCGTGTTGTGCGCGGTGTTCGCCGACGTGCTGGCGCCCTACAGCCCGATCGAGCAGTACCGCGACGCGTTGCTCACGCCGCCGGTGTGGGGCGGAGGCACCAGCCGCTTCCTGCTCGGCACCGACGACATCGGCCGCGACATGCTGTCGCGCCTGCTGCACGGCGCACGCCTGTCGCTCCTGATCGGCCTGGTGGCGGTGACCTTGTCGATGTTGCCGGGCATCGCGCTCGGGCTGGTGGCGGCCTTTTTCCCGCGCGCCATCGGCACCGCCATCCTGCGCTTGATGGACGTGATGCTGGCGCTGCCGAGCCTGCTGCTCGCCATCGCGGTGGTGGCCGTGCTCGGCCCGGGTTTGCTGAACACGATGTTCGCGATCGCGCTGGTGTCGATCCCGAGTTATGTGCGGCTGGTGCGTGCTTCGGCGATGTCGGAGCTTGCGAAGGATTACGTGATCGCCTCGCGCTTGGCCGGTGCGGGCACCTTGCGGCTGATGTTCGACACGGTGCTGCCGAACTGCATGGCGCCGGTGATCGTGACGGCGACGATGGGGTTTTCGGATGCGATCCTGACCGCCGCCGCCCTCGGTTTCCTCGGCCTCGGCGCGCAGCCACCGACACCGGAGTGGGGCACGATGCTGGCCTCGGCGCGGGACTACATCGAGCGCGCGAACTGGGTCGTGACATTGCCGGGCCTCGCGATTCTCGCGACCGTGCTCGCGATCAACCTGATGGGTGACGGCCTGCGTGATGCGCTCGATCCACGCTTGAAGAAGCTCTCATGAGCCTCCTGGAGATCCGCAACCTCACCGTCGAATTCGGCAGCGCCGAACGTCCCTTCGCCGCCGTGCAAGGTGTCGACCTCGACGTGAAGAAGGGCGAACTGCTCGGCATCGTGGGCGAATCCGGCTCGGGCAAGAGCGTCAGCATGCTCGCCGTGATGGGCCTCATCGACGCACCCGGCCGGGTGCGTGCCGACGTGCTGCGTTTCGACGGCCACGACCTGCTGGCGCTGCCGCCGAAGGAGCGCCGCGCCATCGTCGGGCGCGATGTCGCGATGATCTTCCAAGACCCGATGGCGAGCCTGAATCCGAGCTACACGGTCGGCTTCCAGATCATCGAAACCCTGAAGGTTCATCAGAACGCGCGCAAGAGCCAACTGCGTGATCGAGCGGTCGAATTGCTCAAGCTGGTCGAGATTCCCGACCCCGAATCGCGCCTCGCCACCTACCCGCATCAACTGTCGGGCGGCATGAGCCAGCGCGTGATGATCGCGATGGCGCTCGCCTGCAAACCCAAGCTGCTGATCGCTGATGAGCCCACCACCGCGCTCGACGTGACCATCCAGGCGCAGGTGCTCGACCTGCTGGTCGCTTTGCAGCGCCAGCAGGACATGGCGCTGATCCTCATCACGCACGATCTGGCGCTGCTGGCCGAACACGCCAAACGCATCGCCGTGATGTACGCCGGCGAGGTGGTCGAGACACAGTCGGTGCCCACATTGTTCGAGCGCCCGCACCACCCCTACACCGAGGCCTTGCTCGCATCGATCCCCGAACACAGCCGCGGCGCCGCGCGTTTACCGACGATGGCCGGCATGGTGCCCGGCCAAGCCGACCGGCCACGCGGCTGCCTGCTGTCCCCGCGCTGCCCTTACGTCGTTGCCGATTGCCGCAGCGCACATCCGTTGCTCGCGGCCGTGGCCGATGGCGGTGCAGCGCGCTGCATCCGGCCGTTGAACATAGGCACCACGTCATGACGGCGCCACTGCTCGAAGCGCAAGGCCTCGCGCGGCACTACCGCGTCTCGCACGGCATGTTCAAGCCGCCGGCGATCGTGAAGGCGCTCAATGGCGTGAGCTTCGGCCTGGAACCGGGGCAGACGCTCGCAGTCGTCGGCGAATCGGGTTGCGGCAAGTCGACGCTCGCGCGGGCGCTGACCCTGATCGAGAAACCGACGGCGGGCGCCTTGAAGCTCGGGGATGTGGATGTCGCGACCGCCGATGCGGCGCAACTCAAGACGCTGCGCCAATCGGTGCAGATGGTGTTCCAGAACCCCTATGCCTCGCTCAACCCGCGCAAGCGCATCGCGCAGATGCTCGACGAGCCGCTGGTGCTGAACACCGCGTTGACATCGGCCGAACGGCGCGAGCGCATCGCCGCGATGCTGCAGCAGGTCGGCCTGCGGCCGGAGTTCGCGCAGCGCTACCCGCACATGTTCTCGGGCGGCCAGCGCCAGCGCATCGCGATCGCGCGGGCGATGATGCTGGCGCCGAAACTGCTGGTGGCCGACGAGCCGACCTCGGCGCTCGATGTATCGATCCAGGCGCAGATCCTCAACCTCTTCATGGACTTGCAGCAGAGCACGCGAATCGCCTACGTGTTCATCTCGCACAACCTGAGCGTGGTCGAGCACATCGCCGAGCGTGTGATGGTGATGTACCTCGGCCGCGTGGTCGAGTTCGCGCCGAAGGCCCTGCTCTTCGCGCAGCCGCTGCACCCCTACACCCGTGCGCTGCTCTCGGCCACACCGAGCATCGACCCGGCGCGGCGCGCGGGCAAGATCCGCATCGTCGGTGAGTTGCCCTCGCCGCTGGCGCCGCCGCCGGGCTGCAGCTTTCACAAACGCTGCCCGTACGCGACAGCACGATGTGCCGAAGAAGTGCCGGAGTTGCGCAGCCTCGCAAGCCGCGAAGTCGCCTGCCACCACGCCGAAACGATTTGACCGGGCCTCCCAGTCGTTTCACTCCTGCCCCAATGGGCGCAGCCCGCCGTGGGGCGGCCCGGCGTCGGGCTTACTTGAAGGTCGCGAGCAGCGCCAGCCACAGTGGCGCGGTGATCACGAAACCAAGCGTCGAGAACACCACCGCGGCGGTGGTCTCGCCTTCGAGCGTTTCGTAGCGCTGCGCGAACATCAGC
>JANYJL010000198.1 GCA_025361845.1 Rhizobacter sp. | reverse complement strand
TGATGGTGGCCAGCGGGCCCAGGCCGGGCAGCAGGCCCACGAGTGTGCCCACCGTGCAGCCGATGGCGCAGAACATCAGGTTCTGCCAGGTCAGGGCGACGCCGAAACCGAGCGCAAGGTTGTGCAGGACGTCCATCAGTACAGCGGCAGGTTGAAGCCGAGCAGCTTCTGGAATGCGAAAGCGACGGCGATCAAGCCCGCGGCGATCTTCAGGTTGCGAACGATCGAATACGTGGCCCGGCCCGCAAAGGAAGCGCTGAACACCATGAAGGTGATGCCCGCGATCATGTTGACGTGCTTCGAGATCAGCGCGAAGCCGCACAGGCTGACGATGATGATGGCGATGTTCTTCAGGCTGATGTCCAGCGGCAGGCGTTCGACGAAGCGTGAACGGATGACCGTGATAAGGCCGATCAGGAACAGCAGCGAGCTCACCATCAGCGGAAACAGGCCCGGGCCGGCTCGGCCGAACTGGCCGATCGGGTAGTTCAGCGACGTCAACCCGAAGGTCAGCGAGATCGCGAGGAGGAAGACACCTCTCAGGAGGTTCCGATCGTTCATGTAGAGTCCGTGCAGAGGGTGGGAACCCGGCCGACTCTATGAAGGCCATGTGCCGCGCCGGCATCGGTTTCTACCTACGACAGCCACGCGACAGCTTCATGGCGCGCCGGCCGGCTGCTTGTCCGACAGGTCATCGTTTCCCATGCACATACTTGTCGTCGAAGACGACTCCCCGCTGGCCGAGTCCATCGCTGCGGCCATGCGCGCCCACGGCTGGCGCGCCGACGTCAGCGATCGTGGCGAGCCCGTCCCGGCCTCCCTGCTGAGGGACGAGTACGACGTCCTCGTCCTGGACATCGGTCTGCCCGGCATCGACGGGCTCGAGACCTTGCGCCGGGTGCGCGAACAAGGTTCGCTGCTGCCGGTGCTGATGCTGACCGCGCTCGACGCTGTGGACGACCGCGTGCGTGGGCTCGAGCGGGGCGCCGACGACTACCTGGTCAAACCCTTCGCGATCAGCGAACTGCTGGCCCGGATGCAGGCCTTGGTGCGTCGGCACGACCTGCGGCGCGGCGAGATCCTGGCCCTGGGCGCCTTGCGCTTCGACATCGCGGCCCGGCGAGCGCTCATCGACGGCCAGCCGCTCCAGCTCTCTGCCCGCGAATGCATCGTTTTGCAGTACCTGATGTTCAAGACCGAACGCATCGTGCCGCGCGAGCAGTTGACGGCGCTCTTGCCTGGCTGGAACGCCGGCGCTTCGCACAATGCGCTCGAGTTGCTGATCTCGCGCCTGCGCGCGAAGATCGAGCCCGGTGGTGTGCGGCTGCGCACCGTTCGCGGCCTGGGCTACCTGCTCGAAAGCGCGCTTCCCGCATGAGGCGCATCGCGCGGAGGATTCGTCGGTGAGCTTGCCGAGGGAGCGCCCGTCGCAGCCGGGTCTGCAACGCCTGCTGCTGCTCTGGCTTCTGCTGCCTCTGCTGTTGCTGGTCCCGCTCACCGCCGCGCTCATCTACGTGCTGGCACTGCGCCCGGCACTCGACGGCCTGGATCGGGCGTTGACCGACACGGCGGTGGCGCTGGCCCAGATCGTCGAGGTCAAGGAGGACCGGATCACGCTGCCGCTCAGCGCGCAGACGGCGCGTGCGCTGCAGGCCGACCTCCTCGACGAAACCTTCTTCGCCGTCGGTGACGACGGGGGTCGCTTGCTCGGTGGCAATGCGGCCCTGCTCGCACTGGCCCCGGCCCTGAAAGCTGAAGAATGGCGCTTCTTCGAATCGACCCTGGCCGGCAAGCCGATCCGCACGGCAGCCCATGCCATCTACTGCGGTCCGGCGTTGTCGCAGACGTGTTCGATCCTCGTCGCCGAGACGCTGGGCAAGCGCAACGCGGCCAAACGCGCCGTCCTGCTCGCGGCGCTCCTGGGCGCCATGGTGCTGGCCTTGCCGATGGTGTTGCTGGCCATCGTGGCGGTGAGCCGCGGCATGCAGCCGCTGCATCGTGCCGCAGCGGAAGTGGAATCACGGACACCGGATCGACTCGAATCGATCGACACGCACAACGTGCCGCGCGAGGTGGTCGCCTTCGTGCAAGCCCTGAACGGTCTGTTCGGTCGGCTGCGCGCCGCGGCCGCCGCACAGCGCGCCTTCATTGCCGATGCCGCCCATCAGTTGCGAACGCCGCTGAGCGTGCTGCGCGTCGAGGCGGCACAAGCGCTCACGAGCCCGCATCCGGCCGAGCTCCACCCGGCATTGCTGCGTTTGCATGCAGCGGCCGAGCGCGGGGCGCGGCTTGCGCAACAGCTGCTGGTCCTGGCGCGCGCGGAAGGAGCGACGCTCGAACCAGCCCGACCGATGCAAGGCGTCGACCTCAGCCGGCTGGCCGCCGAGGCGGGGGACCGATGGCTGCAGCCCTCGCTTCAGGCCGGCCAGGACCTGGGCTTCGACCTCGCGCCGGCATGGGTCGAGGGCGACTCGCTGATGCTCGCCGAAATGCTCGGCAACCTGATTCAGAACGCCATCGAGCATGCGGGCGCGGGTGCACACGTCACCGTCCGCACCTGGGCAGTCGATGGCCAGGCGCGGCTGTGTGTTGAAGACGATGGCCGAGGCTTGGCGGCCGACGAGCAGGAATCTGTTTGGCAACGCTTCCGTCGCGGGCGCAATGCCGAAGGTTCCGGCAGCGGCCTGGGGCTGGCCATCGTCAGGGACATCGCACGCCTGCACGGGGCCCAGGCGACGCTCGCAGCAGGCGAGCGCGGCCGCGGTCTGCGCGTGTGCATCGCCTTTGCGTTGTCGAAAGCTCGGGAGCCCCGGGCCGTGGGGCCTTCCGCCTGATTCAGCCGAGCTTCTGCTTCAGGAACGCGACGACATAGGGTGTGGCCGCTGCGGCGACAGTCGACGCAGTGGACGGGTCGAGGCCCGCACGCGCAGCAAGTGATTCGGCGACACGCCCGGAGATCACACCCTCACCACCGTCCACCAGCGACTTGAAGAATCCGTCGCCATGCACGAGGCCCGCCGCAAATGCCGAGAAGAAGCTTTTGCCGGCGTGCTCGCCCATGAGGCCGGCATGCTGTTCTTCGACATGCGCGTAGGCCGCTTCGGTCGAATGGCTCAGGAGCTGCTGCGCGTCGGTCTCGCTGACACCTTGCGCGCCCAGCGCCTGAACCGCCTGCGCGCCATGCTCGGAGGCGAGGAACTCGGAAATCAACTGCTGCGCATCCAAACACTTCTCCTGTGTATTCATGACCGCAAAGACTCTAGCACCGGCCTGTCGATCAATGCTGGCGGCAAGCTGTCGCATTGCAAAGGACGCGAGACATTAGGACTCGGTTAAGGCGTGTTCCCGTGAGCGCCCGCCCGTCAACTCCGGTAGTAACCCGACGTTGTAGATACAAGCCCGGCAAATGCTGGGCTCGCTCAGGAGACTCGGAGCTACCGCGATCTCGTATGCATTGGAGAACCCTCATGACCACGTCCAAGTCCCTCATCGTCGCGGCACTGCTTTCCACCGCTGCCGCCTTCTCTTTCGCTCAAGCCCCGGCCGCGCCGAAAGCAACGCCCGCTCCCGCCGCGGCGGAAGCGGCAAAGGCTCCCGCGACTGCGGCGTCGAAGCCGATGCATCACAAGAAGCATCACAAGCATCACGCCCACAAGGCGGCAACCGCGGCGGCGCCGGCTTCCGCTCCGAAGTAAACAGGCCGCTGGCCGTGCGTGCGACGTGTTCAGGCAGGCGCAAGCCTTTGCAGGAATACGCGCACGCGCTTTGCGTTCACGCTGAGGTCGCTGCCACCGGCACGCGACAGTGAACGAACATCGACGACGCCGCTCCGCGCGTGCGGCCGCATGCGGACAACCACGTCGTCATTGAAGCCGAACAACAAGGGTCTGTCGGTCGCCTCCAGGCGCTGCCCGTGAGGAGCAAGACCGCGAGTCGCCCGGCTTCATTCCCGCAGGGGGCGCGTTCGCACCGTCACGCGCGCGGTCATGTAGGCGTGCACCGCGCATGCGTAGTCGAAGCTGCCGGGGCGGTCGAACACGCGGGTGTAAACCGCGCCGGGCAACAGCAGGTCGGGGCCGAGTGCCCCATCGGGAAAGGCCAGGCCATGCGGCGCACCGTCGTCGTTCGACCAGGTCACCGACTGACCGGCTTCGATGAACACTTCGCTCGGCGCAAACGCGAAGTTGGCGATCGACACGTGTGCGCCGTTGCTGCTCGCCGCGGCAAGCTGTTGCACGACCACCTTGCGCGGCGCGGTGCCCACTGCCACGTTGCGTGTCGTGCCCGCGGCCACGTCGACGATCGACACATCGTTCGAGCCTTCGTTGGTGACGACCATCGTGCTGCCCTCGGCGTTGGCCGCGACCCAGTGCGGCTGGCGCCCGACCGGGATCGAGCGCAGCACCGAATACGTGTCCGGGTCGAAGAGTGTCAACTCGCCCGGCCCCTGCACGACGACCGCGCCCGCCGCCGCACCGCGGAACAGGCTGGCGATGTGCGGCGAGGCCCCCGTGGGCACACGTGCCGTGACCGCTTCGGTGTGCGGGTCCAGCACCTGCACGGCGTTCTCACCGGCCAGGGTGAAGTACAGCGCGCGGCCGTCGAACGCGAACTCGAGATCGCGCGGCGCCTTGTCCAGCGGGAGCTCGCGGGCGACTTGTCGCGTGGCCATGTCGATCGCCACCAGCGCGAAATGCCCGGGTGCCTGCGACGCCACGTAGGCGCGCTGCCCATCGGGCCGCATCGCAATCGTGTGAGGTTTGGCCACCGTCACGCTGCCGACCTCGGCCGCGTTGGCGGTGTCGAACAGTGCCACGCGGTCCTCGCCGTAGACGGCCACGAGCAGCAAGCGGCCGTCGGGCGACTGGGCGAGACCGTGCGGTGTGCGGCCGACAGCCAGGCTGCGCACGAGGTGGTCCGTCGCCGTGTCGATCACGCTCACTTGCGACGAGCCGTCGCCACTGACGTACAGAGTCTTGCCATCGCGGCTCAGCAACATGCCATGGGGCCCGGCGGCGACGGCAATCGTATCGACCACAGTGGCACTCGCCATGTCGACCACGCTCACCGTGTTGTCCTTGAAGTTGCCGACGTAGGCTTTCGGAGCGGCCGGCGCGGCGGCTGCCCATGCCAGCAGCGTGCCGGCCACCGCGGCGCGGAACAGGTTTGCGGATAAAGGCAAGCTCATTCAAACTCTCCCGATCGGGCCGCCATGGCCCTCCGCGTACAGACCAATCGCAGTGCAAGGGCATTCCCCCGGGAATGAAATCGCCGCGGCATCGGTCTGATCAGGGATGCACACAAACCCGTTGCCCGGACACGCCGACTTCGAGCGCCGGGTGCTGGTCCACCTCGACGCTGGCTACAACCTCGCCCGCTGGCTTGCCCACGATGCCAGCGACGCCGAGGACGTGGTGCAGGACGCGTGCGTGCGAGCGATGAAGTACATGGGCTCGCTGCAGGCCGACGACGGCCGTGCCTGGTTCCTCACCATCGTGCGCCACGCGTTCTACGACTGGCTGGCGCGCAACCGGCCCGCGCTGCAGGTGCGCGAGGACGAATCGGCGATCGAGGGCTACGCCGACGATGCCGACAACCCCGAGCAGGCCTTGGTGCGCAAGACCGAGAGGCTGGCGCTGGCAGATGCTGTCGCGGCGCTGCCGCTGCCCTTTCGAGAGGTGATCGTGTTGCGTGAACTGGAAGAGCTGTCCTACAAGGAGATCGCGCGCATTGCCGACGTGCCGGTCGGCACGGTGATGTCGCGGCTGTCGCGCGCCCGGCGCCTGCTGCAAGGCTCGGCCACGCTGCGCGGGCTCGATGCCGCAGGCAAAGGGGGGCAGGCATGAACTGCGACGAAGCGGCGGCCCTGCTCACCGCGGAGTCGGACGGTGAGATCGACCGCCTGCGATCGCACGCGGTACGCAAACACGCCGCGGCGTGCTCCACCTGCGGGCCGCGCCTCGAGGCCTTGAGCGAGATCGGGCGCGAACTGCGCGAACAGCTGCCGTACCACCCGGCGCCGGCGGTACTTCGCGCGCGGCTGATGGCCGAACATGCCGCACCGGTGGCACGACACGGGCCCGTTCCCGCACGCAGACGCTGGTTCGGCAGTGGGGTGCTCGCGGGTGGGCTGGTCGCCAGCCTGGTCTGGCTGACAGGCACGGCTTGGCTTCAAGGTGGATTCGGCGACGACGACCTGTCGACCCAGCTCGTCGGTCTGCACACACGCGCCACGCTGGGCAACCGCCTGATCGAAGTGGCCTCGTCGGACCGCCACACGGTCAAGCCCTGGTTGTCGGCGCGGCTGGACTACGCGATTCCGGTGGCCGACTGGGCATCGGCCGGTTTTCCGTTGGCCGGGGCGCGCATCGACAGGCTCGATCGCCGGCCGGTGGCCACACTCGTCTACCGACACCGCGACCATGTCATCGATGTCGTCGTGCGGCCGGCCGCCACGGCCACACCGCCGGCCGTTCACACCGTGCGCGGTTTCAATGTGGCCGTGGCCCACGGCACCGAGATGGAATGGCTCGCTGCGTCCGACCTCAACGGTGCCGACCTGGCGGCTTTCGTCCAGGGACTCGCGCACGGGAAGGTGGGCGTGGCATCTGAATGATGCGTTTGGAGCGTTGACCGTGCGCGCCTACCTCGGGGAGAGTGGTCAGGCTGCCGCCGGTGTCGTCGAGGTCGGCGCGCCCGTCACATCGCACGCGTAAACGGGTCATCACCCCCACACGTGGCCTTGTGAGGCGTCGGCTTCGATGCCAGACTCGCCCGGCGCCCCAGCCAGGAACCCCACTTTCATGCCCCGAGCCGACGAGAGCAGCGTTGCGGACCACGATGCAGCACCAGCAGAGATCACCGTCATCCTGAACCGCGCATTGGCCGGCGACGGTGCCTCTCGCGAACAGGTCTACACGCTGCTCTACGCCGAGCTGGTGCGGCTGGCGCGCTCGCACCTGGCGGGCTCGGGTGCCGTCTCGCTCAACCCCTCCACGCTCGTGCACGAGGCCTACCTGCGCATGCTGCGCCGCGATGGCACGCCGATGCGCGACCGCCGTGCCTTCTTCGCCTACGCGTCGACGGTGATGCGCAGCGTGCTGATCGACCACGTGCGCGCCGGCGCCGCCGACAAGCGCGGTGGCCAGTACACGCCGGTCACGCTGACCACCGGCGTGCTCAACAGCGTCGCCGCCGCGGAGGACTTCTCGCGCCTGAACGACGCGCTCGATGCGCTGCGCCATGTCGACGAGCGCAGCGCGCGCGTCGTCGAGATGCGCTACTTCGCGGGCATGACCGAAGACGACATCGCGGGCGAGCTCGAGGTGTCGGTGCCCACCGTCAAACGCGACTGGCGCAAGGCGCGTGCGTTCCTGTTCGAGCAACTGCGCTGAGGGCCGCGCGCGATGGGCAATACCGATCCGAAAGTGTGGGCCGATGCGATGGCGGCCTTCGACGCCTGGGCCGAACTCGCGCCGCCCGATCGCCCGGCCTGGCTGGCTGCGTTCGCCACCGCGCAGCCGGCGCTGCATGCGCGCCTCGCCGCACTGATCCGCGCCGACAGCGACGCGAGCGACCGGTCGTTCCTGAGCCCCGGCACCGAGCTGCGGGCCTCCGCCATCAGCAGCCTCGAAGGCCAGCGTCTCGGCCCGTGGCTGGTCGAGCGACTGATCGGCAGTGGCGGCATGGGCCAGGTCTGGCTCGCGCGCCGCACCGACGGCGCCTACGACGGCCAGGCCGCGATCAAGCTGATGCGGCTGGCGAGTGCCGACGCCGGCGCCAACGCACGCTTCGCCCGCGAAGGCCGCCTGCTCGGGCGACTGAACCACCCGCACATCGCCAAGCTGCTCGACGCCGGTGTCACGCCATCGGGCGAGCGCTATCTGGTGCTCGAATACGTCGAAGGCGAGCGCATCGACCGCTGGTGCGACGCGCACCACCTGTCGATCGCGCAGCGCGTGGCGCTGTTCATCGGCGTGTGCAAGGCGGTCGCGCATGCCCACGAGAACCTGGTCGTGCACCGCGACCTGAAGCCCTCGAACATCTTCGTCACCGAGGCGGGGGACGTGAAGCTGCTCGACTTCGGCGTGGCCAAACTGATCGAGGACGATAGCGACGACGCCGGCACCGCGCTCACCCGCGAGGCGGGCAGCCCGCTCACGCCCGAGTACGCCTCGCCCGAGCAGCTCGAAGGCGGGCCGATCTCGACCGCCACCGACGTGTTCGGGCTCGGCCTCGTGCTCTACGGCCTGCTGAACGGGGCGCGGCCGTACGCCGCGGGCGCGCGCCTGACCGACCCGGCCCGGCCGCTGTGGAGCCTGCCTGCCACGGTGGATGATGTGGAGCGCATCGCGGCGCAGCGGGCCAGCAGTGTCAAGGCGCTGCGCCGTGCCTTGCATGGCGACCTCGCGGTGGTGATCGCGAAGGCGATCAAGGCCGACCCGGCCGAACGCTACCGCACGGTGCAGGACTTCGCCGACGACCTGCAGCGTGCGCTCGACCGGCGCCCGATCACCGCGCGGCCCGACAGCCTCGGCTACCGCGCGCGGCGCTATGTGCAGCGCCACCGGTTGGGTGTCGGCGCGGCGGCGCTGATCGTGCTCGCGGTGATGGGCGGCGTCACCGGAACGCTCGTCAAGCAGCGCGAGGCCGAGCGCGAAGCCGAGCGCGCGGTGGCGGTGAAGCGCTTTCTGCTCGACCTGTTCGCACAGGCCCGCGGCGCGGTGAGGGCCGAAGGAACGCACACCCGCGAAGCCACCCTGAACGATGTGCTGGTCGCGGGCGCAGACCGTGTCGAGACCTCGCTGGCCGCGCAGCCGGCGGTGCGCGACGAAGTGTTCGAGGTCCTCGTCGATTTGTACTCCGAGACCGGCGACCCGAAAAAGATGGTCGCACTCGCCCGCAAGCGGCTGGCGTCGGCGCAAGCCAGCTTCGGGGCGCAGGACCCGCGCGTCGTGCCGGCCGAGACCATGCTGGCCGCCGCACTGCTCAACAGCTTCGAGCTGCCCGAGACCGAAGCCTTGCTGGCGCACGCGCAGGCGACGCTGGACCGGGCGAACGACCAGCGCTCGTACGCACGCGCGCGGCTGCTGCGCTGGCAGGGCCTGTTGCTGTTCGTGAAGGGGGTCAAACCCCCGTGGGCCGAGCATCCGTTCCGGCAGGCGATCGTTCTGCTGCGCGAGCGCTATGCCGGCGACGAGGAACTGGTGTCGACCCTGGCCACGCTGCCCGCGATCGCCTGCAGCTACGGCCTGGCCGACGAGGCCATCGCGGGCGCCGACGAGTTGCAGCGCCGCTCGGTGCTGCTGTTCGGCGACGACAACCTGCACGTCGATCAGGCCAATCTGGCGCGCGGGCAGCTGATGGTTCGCGCCGGCCGGCCGGCCGAGGCCGTGGCCTCGATTCAGCTGGCCCTGGCCGGCTTCGCGCGGCACCTCGGAGAGAGCGGCCCGGACGCAGTGCAGGCCCGCCTGCAGCTGGCCAAGGCCTATCTCGCGCTCGGCCGCACCGACGATTCGCAGCGCGAGTTCGATGCCGCCCGGGCCGCGATCGAGCGCGACCACCCCGACGACAAGCAGATGGTCGAGAACCTCGCTGACGTGCGCGCCGACCTCGACAAGATCCGTCGCGGCGAGGGCCTGAGCTGCGGCGCGTCGACAACCCGATGATCTCTTTCGAGGCGGCTATGCGTCTTTGATTCCAGGTGCTGCGTGAATCCCGCGCGGCGAGTAACCCCGGGAGTCATTCGATGCACACGCACGCCCTTCGCCGCGCCACGACGCAGCTTCGCCTGCTCATGGCGCCGCTGTTTGCTTTTCTGTTCGCCATGCTGCTCGCCGCCTGCGGCGGGGGTGGCGACAGCTCGCCTGCGGCCGCGCCGGGCGGCACCGTCGGCCCGGCCGGCGCCACCGTCAGTTCGGCCGACCGCCAGGCCTCGCTGACGGTGCCTGCGGGCGCCGTGAACACGCCAATCGCGGTGACACTCGCCCCGGCCAGCGACGGCTTCGTGGCCAATCCGCTGATCGTGCCCGGCTCGGTCTACAAGCTCGACGCACCTGACACGACGCTGGCACAACCCGCCGAGCTCTCGATCACGGTGCCCGCACCCGTGGCCACCGCCGACCCGCGACCACGCGCCAGCGCCGCCGGGCCGGGGCCGTCGCTCTTTTCGCTTCCGATCGTCTGCAGTGCCGACGCCAGCGGTTGCTGGTTTGCAGATTCCGCGGGGCGGGGTTGCAGCCCGCCGCAGAAGAACAACGTCAACGGCACGAGCGTCGAGTACCCGGTGCTGCTCGGCTACGACAGCAACTTCTCGAGCCCCGACTCGCTCTATTCGCCGGGCCGCCCGTACAACGGCCCGGCGTCGTACTGCGCCCGGTCGACGCCACCGGTGCCGCAGATCGTGTCAGCAGGTGGCGCTTTGGCCGCACTGCCGACTTTGTACAACCCGGCGACGCGCATCGCGAAGACCCAGCTCGGCGCCATCAAGCCAGGCTACTTCGGCGCGCTGCTCGACACCGTGGCCCCTACCGTGAAGATCACCGCCACCATCCTGCCGGCGGCGTCGAACACGGCCACGCTCAAGCTTGCTGCGGTGGCGAGCGACAACCTCGCCGTCACGAAAGTCACGTTCGAGAAAGTGACGGGATTTCAACTCGTGCCCGTGTTTCAGGTCAACAAGTCGCCGATCGCACAGTTCGTGGCGGGGCCGTACGAGTGGCAGTCCGGGCCGCTCGCAACCTCCGACATCTACGGCAAGGCCTATCTGGCCTGCGCGTTCGACGCCGCCAACAACAAGACCTGCGACTTCGTTGCGCCGCAGCTGGGCGCGCCGGTGCTGACGGGCTTCACCGCCACGCCCACCACGCTGCCCAACGGCGGCGGCGCAGTCACCCTGGCGTGGACGGCGAGCGACGCCAGCACGCTGTCGATCGACCAGGGCGTCGGCGACGTCTCGGGGCAGTTGAACGCCAGCACCAACGTGAGCACCACCACGACCTTCACGCTCACGGCCACCAACGCGATCGGCAACACCACGGCGACGACCACCGTCGCGGTACAGCCGCTGCCCGCGCCGACGATCACGAGCTTCACCGCCACGCCGGCCTCGCTGCCTGCAG
Source organism: Rhizobacter sp. (assembly GCA_025361845.1). GTDB lineage: Bacteria > Pseudomonadota > Gammaproteobacteria > Burkholderiales > Burkholderiaceae_C > JANYJL01. The sequence goes on along the minus strand of JANYJL010000198.1, from coordinate 7,499 downwards.
GCGGTGGCGCGGTGACGCTGAACTGGGCGACGACCGGCGCCACGAGCGTGGCCATCGACAACGGCATCGGCGTGGTCACCGGCACCAGCAAGGTCGTCAACGTGACGGCCAACACCACCTTCACGCTGACCGCGAGCAACGCCGGCGGCAGCCCGACGGCGCAGACGAACGTGGTCGTTGCCGCGAGCGGCGATCGTTTTGTCGACCCGGTCGCCGGGCTCGACACCAACAGCTGCGCACAGGCCTCGCCGTGCAAGACGATCCCCAAGGCCATGACCGGCGCGCCGGCGGGCAGCGCGGTGTATCTGGCCGATGGCAACTACCCCAGCAGCAACAGCGCGACGATCCCCGACGGCGTGGCGCTGCGTGCCACCCACCCGGGCGCGGCCACGCTGAACTTCGTGAGCTTGACAGCCGCCGGCTCGGCCAGCCTCAACGGCCTGGTGTTCGACGTTCAAGGCCCGAGTTGCAGCAACCTCACCGCCGCCGCCAGCACGGGCACCCCCACGCTCGCGATCACCGGCGTGCTGTTGAAGTGCACGGGCGCGCTGAACCTCGGCGGCAGCGTGAAGGCGGTGATGACGCCGGGCCTGCTCGCGAGCGGCCAGTACACCGCGCTGGCGAGTGCTTTCGCCCCCCTGTTCAACCTGAGCGGCACGGCCGAGTTGCTGATCCAGGGCGGCATCATCGACTTCAACAACTTCGGCCAAGGCGCGTACGGCCCTGGCATGCTCAACACCGGCGGCAGCAACAAGCTCACGCTCGACGCCGTGACGGTGCGCAATCTGAAGCAGCAGGCCTTCGTGATCGGCGGCAGTGCCAGCCTCACGCTGCGCAACGGCACGCTGATCGACCACGTGGGCGATGCCGGGCTCTGTGGTGCGGGCGCCGCGATCGTCGTCGCCGAACACGGCACGCTCACGATGGACCACGCGACAGTCTCGAACGGCCCCAACTCGGCCATCTGCGTCACCAGCAGCACGACGCCGCTGCCGACGATCCAGCTGGCGCAGAGCACGATCAGCGGCATGGCCGGCGCCGCCATCTCCTCTACCACCGGCACCAGTGCCGACGCGCAGCTCACGGCCGATGGCCTGGCACTGATCAACAACGGGCGCGGCATCACCTGGACCAGCAGCAGCGCCGCCGCGAGCCTCACGCTGAGCAACCTGACGATCACGGGCAACACCTACGGCGGCATGACGGTGAGCAACGGCGCGCTCACGCTGCGCGGCAGCACGGTGTCGAACAACGGTGCCGAGGGCGGCCTGGCGCTCTACGGCAACCCGAGTGTCGATCTGGGAACGTCGGCCAGCCCCGGCGGCAACACCTTCACCGGCAACAGCGGCCCTCAGATCTACAGCGTCGTCGGCGCCGGCCAGACGGTGAACGCGGTGGGCAACACCTGGACGCCGAACGTTCAGGGTGCCGATGCGACCGGCCGCTACTCGCTGCCGCCCGCCTTCGCGCCGGTGCCCAAGGCCGGCCCGACGAACGGCGCGAACTACCAGATCTACAACGCCAGCACGCTGAACCTGTGAGCGCGCAAAAGCTCCTCGACGATGATGGGCGCGAGGCCTTCGAGCGGTTGGGTTGTACCGGCCGCACTGACGGCGCCCCGGTCTTCACAGACCTTCACGATCAGTTCGAGCGTGGCATCGCTGGCGCCTTGAACCCCATCCGAGGTCTGGCATCAAAAGCCGCCGAGCACCTTGGCCGTATCGCGGCGATATTTACGGTGGTTGACGACCCTGGCGCCCGCTCCGTGACTGAGGACGCCATGCAGCGTGCTGCGGTGCATATGGAGTTCTACCTAGGCGAAGCGTTGCGCCTGTCAGGGGTGCAGCCGTAACACGAGAGGGCCGATCAAGCATTGCTGCTCTGGGCGTGGCTCAAGCTGCGCCGCAAAAGGCACATCACGCTTCCCGAGTTGACGCAGCACGGTCCGAACAGGTTGCGGAAGGCCGAGACGATGCGCAGCCTTATGGGCGTCCTGAGCGATCACTACATGGTCAGGACTGCGCCGAGCGACAGCGTCGTCTATGACGGCAAGGTGAGGCGCGAAGCATGGGAGGTCAGACTGTGACGTTCAGGCTTCACATACCCGGCCGGCTGCTTGAAACCGCAGGTGCTGCCAATGCTGCTAACCCGCTAACCAGACACCGACTCCCGGCCGCTAACGATGCCGTGGCAGCGGAGGCGATTAGCGAAATAGCGGGACTAGCGGGCACCCAAGTATGCGAACCCGACTGGGAGGTCGCCGGGTCGGCGGCGTTGCCACCCATGAGCGATGCAGAGGCAGCGACGTTTGAGAGTCGGGTGGCGCGCAGCATCTTGCTCGGCTACCCGGACGCGGAGGAACGGGCCCGGAGGTTGATGTTCCGAGACCGAGAGGGCGACGACAGGCGACTGTGCATCGAGTGCAGGCGGGGTGGCCCGGGATGGCGATGCTCAGTCAACGCCGGGTTCCTGCTAGAGCAGTTGCAGCGGTGCCCGTCGTTCGTACTGCTGGAAGCGTGAGAGGTTGAAAACAATCAACCGTTAAACAAACGGCCTAAAACACGAAGCGGTATCGGCCGCGCTGGTTGTCCTTGCAGAACCCCGCGCCCTGGTTGCGTCGATTCACCGTGTACTCGCACTGGATGACGTTCCGGTCCTCGCAGCGCAGGATCGCCGTCCCTGCCATCGACCCCGGGAGGATTGTTTCTGAGGTCGAGGTGCTTACGTTGGTGAAGTTGTTTGAGCCCCAGCGATAGATCGTGCCCCATCCCGAGGAGGAGCTGGTTACCGAGTTGTCCTGCGTGAAGTAGTCGCCCGTGCAAAGCTGGCCGCTAGGCAGGTTCGCGGTGACGCTGCCCTGATATCCCGTGTACCTGAACTGCCCAAGGAACACGTCGCCGTTATCGACGTTATAGATGCGCAGAGGGACGTTCACGGTCCTGTCCCTTTGCTGCGGTTCAGCGCATCCGGCGAGCACCAGCGCCGACAAAGTGCCGAGAAGTAGCGACCTCATGGAAAGCCTCCCTGATTACCTCGTTTGATTCGCGCCGATAGTGCCATGCGCGGTTTGGCGGGTTCTTTGGGGGGTAGGCTCTAAAGTAGAGCCGTTTTCATAGGTGCGCTGGCGGAGAGGGCGGGATTCGAACCCGCGGGGGGTTATTAGCCCCCACACGCTTTCCAGGCGTGCGACTTAAACCGCTCATCCACCTCTCCAACAGGCGCGCAGTTTAGCCGACGGGCGCTGCGGCGCCCGAAGCGTGCTCAGGCAGCGGTGAAGGCGAAGGCCTGCAGCGTGTCCAGCGGGACGAAATCGAGCGCCTTTTCATGCGTGCATTCCAGCACCACGGGCGGTGCCTTGCCGGCGCGCAGCGCTTCGGTCCAGCGCGTTGCGCACAGGCACCAGCGGTCACCCGGCTTGAGACCGCGGAAGCGGTACTCGGGCCGCGGTGTGCTCAGGTCGTTGCCGCGTGCTTGCGAAAACGCCAGGAACTCGGCCGTCACACGCGTGCAGATCAGGTGCGAGCCCGTGTCGTCTTCAGCCGTGTTGCAGCAGCCGTCGCGGAAGTAGCCGGTCAGTGGGTCGTAGGAGCAGGGCACGAGCTCGGTGCCCAACACATTCAAGGCCATGGTTCGGTCTCGTCAACTGGTGGCGGCGGGCTTGTTCTTCAGCAGCGTCATCGCCGTGCCGATCAAGGCCGCGACCTCGCTCATGTTGCCCGGCACGATCATCGTGTTGTTCTTCTGCGCGAGTTGGGCGTAGGCCTCGACCGCCTTCTCGGCAACCTTCAGCTGCACCGCCTGCTCACCACCCGGTGAGCGGATGGCTTCGGCGATCTTGCGGATGGCCTCGGCCGTCGCGTCGGCCACTGCGACGATGGCGGCGGCCTCGCCCTGGGCCTTGTTGATCTCCGCCTGGCGCTGGCCTTCGGAGCGTGCGATATAGGCCTCGCGCTCGCCGGTGGCGATGTTGATCTGCTCCTGCTTGCGGCCTTCGCTGGCAGCGATCAGCGCGCGCTTCTCGCGCTCGGCGGTGATCTGCGCCTGCATCGAATGCAGGATGGCCGCGGGCGGCGTCAGGTCCTTGATCTCGTAGCGCAGCACCTTCACGCCCCAGTTGGCGGCGGCCTCGTCGAGTGCGGCGACGACGGACATGTTGATGTGGTCGCGTTCCTCGAAGGTCTTGTCGAGTTCCATCTTGCCGATCACCGAGCGCAGCAGCGTCTGTGCGAGCTGGGTGATGGCCGAGATGTAGTTGCTCGAGCCGTAACTCGCGCGCATCGGGTCGGTGACCTGGAAATAGATGATGCCGTCCACCTGCAGCTGGGTGTTGTCCTTCGTGATGCAGACCTGGCTCGGCACATCGAGCGGCACTTCCTTCAGCGAATGTTTGTAGGCCACACGTTCGATGAAGGGCACGACGAACTTCAGGCCGGGTGTCAGCGTGCGGTCGTACTTGCCGAGGCGCTCGACCACCCAGGCATGCTGCTGCGGCACGATCTTGAAGGTGCGGACGATGAAGATGGCCGCGATGATGGCGAGGATGAGGGCGATTTCCATGGGGTCCTTGGGTTCGTGAAACTGGCGTCGAAGCGATTCAGCGGCCGGGTGCTGGCGCCAGCACCAGCCAGTTGCCTTCGACCGCCGCCACGCGGTGGGCGCCGGCAATGGCGGTGGCACCGGGTTGCAGACGCGCGGTCCACTGCGTGCCGCGGTACTGGACACGGGCCGTGCCATCGGCGTTCCAGGCATCGACCTGCACCCGTTCGCCGATGTCGAGGTTGACATCTCGGTTCTGCGCCGCCGGGGCCGATTGCGGATGGCGTGCGCGCTTCAAGTGCCATGCGCCAGTGGCCACGGCGGCGGCCAGCGCAGCAACGACGACTTGCGCGGTGCCGCCGAGGCCGAGGTGCGCGGCGATGGCGCCGGCCGCCAGGCCCAGCGCGATCATCAGCAGGTAGAAGGTGCCGGTGGCCAGTTCGGCCGCGACGGCGATGCCGGCTGCAACCCACCACCACGTGGCGGAAGACAAGTCCATGTCGACTCCGGGGAGCGGGTAGGGGAGAGCGAGTGTACGGCCGCCCTTCAGAAGCTCTCAGGCCGGAGCGAAGCACCTGCGGAGTTGTGCAGCGTAGGCCTGAGTTTGAGTCGCCTGCGCTGCCCAGTTGCACAGGGGCTTCGCTCCGGCGACTCAGCCGGCCAGCGACAGCCCCTTCGCATCGAAGGCATGGCATGCGGCCGGCGGGAACTGCACGTGCACCATGTCGCCGCGGCGGATGGCGCTTTGCCCGATCACCTGCACCACCACCGGTTGCTGCGCGCTCAGCGTGCCGTAGAGCACGGTGTTGCCGCCGAGTTGTTCGATCAGGCCGACTTGCATCGGCAAGCCACCATCGGCCAGCAGCGCGTGTTCGGGGCGGATGCCGACCGTGACGGTGTCGCCGCTCGACGCCTTGGCCGCATCCGCCGCCACCGAAAAGCTCTCGCCTCCCGCCAGCGCCACCGTCAGGCCTTGCGCATCGCGGCCGGTGACCTTCGCGTCGAGGAAGTTCATCTTCGGGCTGCCGATGAAACCCGCGACGAAGCGGTTCGCCGGCCGGTTGTACAGATCCAGCGGCGTGCCGCTTTGTTCGATCAAGCCGTCGCGCAACACGACGATGCGGTCGGCCATCGTCATCGCCTCGACCTGATCGTGTGTCACGTAGATCATCGTCGTGCCGAGCTCGGCATGCAGCTTTGACAGCTCCACGCGCATCTGCACTCGCAGTTCGGCATCGAGGTTCGAGAGTGGTTCGTCGAACAGGAACAGCTTCGGGTTGCGCACGATCGCGCGGCCGATCGCCACACGTTGGCGCTGCCCGCCCGACAGCGCCTTCGGCTTGCGCTGCAGGTAGGTGTCGATCTTCAGCATCTTCGCGGCCACCTGCACGCGCTCGTCGATCACGTCCTTCTTCACGCCCGCAGTCTGCAGGCCGAAGGCGAGGTTGTCGTAGACGCTCATGTGCGGGTAGAGCGCATAACTCTGGAACACCATCGCGATCTCGCGCAGGGCCGGCGGCACCTCGTTGACGCGAATGCCGTCGATGCAGAACTCGCCGCCGCTGATGGCCTCCAGCCCCGCGATCATGCGCAGCAAGGTGGATTTGCCGCAGCCCGAAGGCCCGACGAAGACGACGAACTCGCCCGAGGGCACGTCGAGGTCGATGCCGTGGATGACCTCGACCGCGCCGTAGCGTTTGGTGATGCCGCGCAGGCTGAGGCTGGTCATGATGCGAGCGCCTTCGGAAAACCATGCGCTGCCGGCACCCAGCTCGCGTAGCGCGGGTGGTCGGGCGCGATCGGCAGGCTCTGCGGCGTGCCGCTTTCGGCCGAGTAGTAGATCGCGGTGATGAGTTCGAGCGAGGCACGCGCATCGGCGAGTGTCACCGGCGTCGGCGCGCCGGCCGTGATGCAGGCATGGATGCGCGCCAACTGGCCGGCGAAGGATTCGCGCGTGGGTTGGAAGTCAGCGAGTGCAGCAGTGATCGCCGCATCGATCTGCGGCGTCTTGCCCTTGAAATGCCAGGGCTCCTTGCCGGGGCGGTAGGGCTCGGGGCTGTCGCTCTCGACCGTCATGTCGCCGAACACGAAACGCAGGCGCGAGATTTCTTCGGCGGCGCCGAGCGTGGCCGAGAGCACCGCGAGCGAGCCGTTCGCCAGCTCGACGGTGATGGCTGCGCAGTCCTCACCCTCGATGTCGTTGACACGCGTGGCGAGCTTGGCGAAGACGGTCTTCACCGGGCCATGCACGTAGGACAGGATATCGTGGGCGTGGCAGGCCTGGGTGAGGCAGACGCCGCCCATCTCGGTGGCCCATTTGCCGCGCCATTGAATCTCGTAGTAATCGCTGTCGCGCCGCCAATGGGTTTCCATCGTCGTGATCAGCGCGTGGCGCGCGAAGCCTTTGGCCTGCAGGTGCTTCAGGCGTTGCAGGCCGTTGCCGAAGCGGTACTGGAAGATCGGGAACAGCGTGCCGCGTGCCGTCCGCGCCGCCTCGGCGACGGCGTCGGCTTCGGCGAGCGAGCCGACCAGCGGCTTCTCGCAGACCACGTGTTTGCCGGCGGCCAATGCCTGCTCGATCAGGCCGCGGTGCGTGTTCGGCGGCGTGCAGAGGTCGACGATGTCGATGTCTTCGCTCGCGAGCAATTCGGCCAGAGCCGTGGTGTGGCGGCCGACGCCGAACTCGGCCGCGGTGGTGCGCGCCTTGTCGGCGCTCAGATCGCACACCGCCTTCACCTCGAACAGATCGGGGATCTCGGCATAGGCTTGGAGGTGGCTTTTGCCGACACCGAGCCCGACCACCGCAGTCCGCAGCCGGGCGCTCATTTCGACAACTCCACACGTGTCGCCATCGCTTCGGCCTTCAACGCCAGCTCGGTGGCGAGAAAGCAGTGTTCTTGTCGCATCGCAGTCTGGGTCCGGTTCAGCACGTCGTCGATGAGTCGCGGGCCATAGGGCAGCGG
>JANYJL010000150.1 GCA_025361845.1 Rhizobacter sp. | reverse complement strand
TCCACCGTGTCGCCGTAGAGGCAGGCGCCGATGAGCTTGTCGTCCTTGATGACGAGCTTCTTGTAGACGCCGCCGTAGGGGTCGGACATGACGATCTCTTCGCAGTCGTCGCCGCCCGTGAAGTTGCCGGCGCTGAAGAGGTCGATGCCGGTCACCTTCAGCTTGGTGCTGGTCTGCGAGCCGGTGTAGCGGCCGATGCCGAACTGCGCCAGGTGCGTCGCGCAGACCTTGCCCTGCTCGAACAGCGGCGCGACCAGGCCGTAGACCGTGCCGCGGTGCGCAGCACATTCGCCGATCGAATAGACGCGCGGGTCGGTGACCGTCTGCATCGTGTCGCTGACGACGATGCCGCCACTGCGTGTGGGCGAGATGTGGATGCCGATCTTCTCGGCCAGCGCTGTGTTGGGGCGAATGCCGACCGCCATCACGACCAGATCGGCCGGCACTTCCTTGCCGTCCTTGAACTTGATCGCCATCACTCGGCCGCCCTTGCCGCCGTCCTTGTCGCCAATCAGTTCCTGCGTCTGAGCGCCCATCAGGAACTTCAGGCCGCGGTCTTCGAGGGATTTTTGCAGCAGCTTGCCTGCCACGTCATCGAGCTGACGTTCCATCAGCCAGGGCATCACGTGCACCACGGTCACTTGCATGCCACGCAGCATCAGGCCGTTGGCGGCTTCCAGGCCGAGCAGACCTCCGCCGATGACGACCGCATGTTTGTGCGTCTTCGCCGTCTCGATCATCGTGTTGGTGTCGGCGATGTCGCGGTAGGCGATCACGCCTTCGAGGTCCTTGCCGGGCACCGGCAGGATGAAGGGGTTCGAGCCGGTGGCGATCAGCAGGCGGTCGTATTCTTCTTCGATGCCGTCTTCGGAAATCACGATCCGCTTGCTGCGGTTCACGTCGACGACCTTCTTGCCGAGGTGCAGCTTGATGTTGTTCTCTGCGTACCAGGAGAGCGGGTTGAGCACGATCTCGTCGAGCGTCTGCTCACCCGAGAGCACCGGGCTCAGCAGAATGCGGTTGTAGTTCGGGTGCGGCTCGGCACCGAAGACGGTGATGTCGTAGAGGTCGGGGGCGATCTTGATCAGCTCTTCGAGCGTGCGCACGCCGGCCATGCCGTTGCCCACCATCACCAGTTTCATTTTCTTCATTCAGTTCTCCTGTCCGCGCTTTGTTAGCAAGCCAAGTGCCAGCGAGTCGGGTGTGCACCAGCTTGGATGCGCACTGTTTGCGGGCAAATTTCTTGCTGCTTCGTCGTCAACAAGCCAGACATTTCGCCTGATTGCCTTCCCGAGCCGCCGTAAATATGAGTTTCGAAGTCGAAATAGGCCACTTCACTTTGACGGGGCCACGCGAGCTGAACGAAGACTTCGCTGCTTCGGTGCGCCCAGCGCCCCACGATGAGGCGCGCGGCCTGGTGGCCGCCATCGCGGACGGAGTGTCCACCGGCGGGCGCGGGCTCGAAGCGGCGCAGACCTCGGTGATGAGCCTGGTGCAGGACTACTTCGGCGTGCCCGACACCTGGGAGACCACGGTTGCGCTCGACCGCGTGATCGGCGCGCAGAACGTCTGGCTGGCCGACCACAACCGGCGCCGGCTGGGGGTCGGCAAGGAAGGCGGCGTGGCGATGACCACGCTCACCGCGCTCGTGCTGCGTGGCCACGCCTACACGCTCGCGCACGTGGGCGACACCCGCGCCTGGTTGCTGCGCGGCGAGAGCGGCGAAGCCACCGACTGTGTGCAGCTCAGCCAGGATCACTGCTTCGACCACCCCGACCAGCGCAGCCGGCTCACCCGCGCGATCGGCCTGGACGACCGCGTGCGCATCGACTACCTGCAAGGCGAGCTGCACATCGGCGATGTGTTCGTGCTGACGAGCGACGGTGTGCATGGCGTGCTGAAGCACGCCCAGTTCGCGGCACTCGCGCGCACCGGCGACGCACAAACCGCGAGCGAGGCGCTGGTGCGCGCTGCCATCGCCGCCGGTGGGCGCGACAACGCCACCGCCCTGGTGCTGCGGGTGCTCGGCCTGGCCTCGGGCCGGCTCGAAGACAGCCTGATCCAGGGCCGCCAGTTGCCCGTGCCGCCGCGGCTAAAAGTGGGTGACAAGCTCGACGGCTACACGATCACCGCGGCCGTGGCCGACACGGGCGTGCACCGCCTCTACCAGGCGCGTGTGACCGGCACGCAGGAGTTGGTCGCGGTGAAGACGCTGCACGAAGCGCGCGCCAGCGACCGCGAGGAACGCGCCATGCTGGCGCATGAGGCATGGCTGGGCAGCCGTGTTGCGCCGGGCTCGGGCGAGCAGGGCGCGGCGGCCTTCGTGCAGGTGCACGAGCTCACCGAGCCGACGGCCTTCTACACGGTGTTCGACTGGCACGCTGGCCGCACGTTGGAGCAGATGCTGGCCGAAGGCAAGCGTTTCGAAGTGGCCGAGGTCGCCGCGGCCGCACTCGCGCTGACGCGTGCGCTCGGCCGCCTGCACCGGCACGGTGTGATCCACCGCGACATCAAACCCGGCAACCTGCACCTCGGCGACGATGGGCAATGGCGGGTGCTCGACCTCGGGGTCGCCGTGTCGGGCCGTGAGCCGCGTTCGCTGCGCACCTTGCATGCCGGCACGCCGAGCTACATGAACCCGGAGCAGTGGAATCGTGATGAACACGTGCCGGCCGATGCTGGAAGCGACCTCTATGCGCTGGGCGTCACGCTGTACCAGTGGCTCACCGGCAAGCTGCCGTATGGCGAAGTCGAGCCCTACCAGACCGGGCGCTTCCGGCACGATCCGAAGCCGCCCTCACGCCTGCGGCCGGATGTGCCGATCTGGCTCGATCACGTCGTCACCAAGGCCGTCGCGCTCGACCCCAAGCAGCGCTTCGAGACCGCTGAAGAAATGCTGCTGGCCTTGCAGCGCGGTGCGTCCCGCCCGCTGGCCGCACCGGGCTCGACGCCCTTGGCGAGCCGCGACCCCACCGCGCTGTGGAAAATCGCGCTGGGTGTGGCCTTGCTGTTCAACCTGCTGCTGGTGTACTGGCTGCTGTTCCTGCCGCGTTGACGAGACGTCAGCGCTTCATGCCGGCGGGCACACCGCTGCGCCCGGAAGGCGCTCCTGTGCTGCGCGCACGGCCACCCTTCTCGGCCCAGGTGCGTGTCCAGCGGATCTGCACCCAGCGCAGCATCACCAGCATCACCAGCGCCAATACAGCGAAGGCGACGAAGCCCCACAAGTAGGTGCCGGCGAGCTGCTTCGACTGGCCCATCGCATTGGGCAGGAAGCCCCCGCCGAGCGCACCGACCTCGCCGATCATCGAGCCGGCCACCGCCGTGGTCAGCGGCCAGCGCAACGGCACGAGCTGAAACAGGGCGCCGTTGCCCGCGCCGAGCGCCGCGAAGCAGAGCATGAAGAGCAGGGTGGTCACCGCCACTGACGTACCGGCCAGGCCGCACAGCACGAGGGTGATCGCCACCAGGACGAGGACACCGCTCAGCGTGTTGATCCCGCCGATGCGGTCGGAGATGTAGCCACCGACGACGCGCACCGCCGAACCCATCAGCGTGGCCAGCATCGTGAGCTGGCCGGCCTCGACCTTGGTGACCTTGAACTGGTCGTAGAAGTAGGTCGGCAAAAAGCTCGCGAGACCGATGAAACCGCCGAAGGTGATGACGTAGATCAGGCTGATGGCCCAACCGTCTTTTTCAAACAAACAGGCCAGGTGCTCGCGCAGGCTCTGGTGCTCGCGGTCGGGCGGCTCCTTCGCCGCGAACCACATCACCAGCATCGGCAGCAGCATCGTGCAGGCGGCGAGGCCATAGACCGCTTGCCAGCCGAACTTCACTGCCAGCGGCGGCGCGAACAGAACAGCGAGCACGGTGCCCGAATTGCCGGCTCCGGCAATGCCCATCGCGAGGCCCTTGTACTGCGGCGGGAACCAGCCCGAGCCGAGCGACAGCGCGACGCCGAAGCTTGCGCCGGCGATGCCCAGCAACACGCCCATCGCCAGCACGTTGTCGTAGGTCTGCACGTACAGGTAGCCGAACAGCAGCGCGAGGATGATCAGGCTCATCTCGACCATCGCCGCGTTCTTGCGGCCGATGTACTGCGACAGCACGCCGAGCGGAAAGCGCATCAGCGCACCGGCCAGGATCGGCACCGACACCATGAAGCCTTTTTGTGCCGGCGTCAGCGCGAAGGTCTCGCTGATGAACGGCGCCATCGCGCCGTTGAGCACCCAGATCGCGAAGCAGAAGTCGAAATACAGAAACGACGCCAACAGCGTGGGCCAGTGGCCGGAGCGGACAAACACCTTGAAATTGGACATGCGATGGCGTGGCGGAAGTTCAGACAATCACCCGATCTTGCGCAAGGCGCGTGCCAAGGCGGTGCCAGCGGCTGTTCGCATCGGGTGCGCCCATCCTCCCGAATGGTGCAGTGCAGCGCGATAACTTGGTGCGACCACGAGCCGGTCGCACAAAAAGCAGTCGCCCGGTTCGCCAATTCAGCCCACTGCCCGGCAAAGACCCCCCGCTATCATCAAGTTAGGGGGGCGCGATGGCTTTGCGCCTGGTTCGCTTGAATTGGCGGCGGGCGAAGCAGAAGATGGAATTCGTTTTCGTGAAAAGTAAAGCAGGCGTCAACGCTGAGGGACGTTCATGACCGACACAGCCACGCCTTTGTCCACGGCACGCGCTGCCGAGGCGGACGCGTTGGCTGCAGGCCTCGCGGCCGACGACGGCATGTTGGCCGCGTTGCTGCTCGAAATGCTCGAACCGATCGAGACCTTCGTCGCCGTCAAGGACGCATCCAGCGGCGCCTACTTGCACACCAACGCCCGCATGGCCACGCTGTTCGGTCGCACGCCCGAGAGCATGCGCGGCGCCATCGACGCCGAATTGATGGCTGCGCCGCAGGCCCAGGCCTTGCGCACCGCCGACCAAGCGGCGCTGGCACAAACCGGCGTGGTGCTGAGCGAACATCGCTTCGAGCAAGCCGGCCGCAAACGTGATTTCCGGGTGACCCGCCTGGCCGTGCCGCGCAGCGATGGCACGGCGCCGCGGCATGTCATCAGCCTCTGGGTCGAGCGCACCGAAACGCATCAGCGCGAAGCACAGTTGAAGACCGCGCTCGTGCAACTTGAACAGCAGCAACTCGCCACCGAACAAATGCGCCGCGAAGTGCAGGACGGCGCCTTTCGCGACGGCGCCACCGGCCTCTACCAGCGTCCGCACTTCGATGATCAGTTGCGCCGCGAAGTCGATCTGTCTTCGCGTGAACACCGCGAGTTCGCGCTCGTCATGATCGCGCTCGATGCACCGGTCGATGCGGTGCGCGCGCATGGCGACGAAGCGCGCACGCGCGTGCTCGAAGCGCTGGGCCGCCTGCTGCGCAGCAACACCCGTGCGATGGATGCTTCATGCCGGCTCGACGAAGACCGCTTCTCGATCCTGCTGTCGGGCGTGGGCCTCGCGACGGCGCACGCGCGCATGGAAGGTCTGCGCCGCCAATGCGCCACGCAGATCGTGGTGCTCGGCGGGAACGACTTCGGCTTCACCGTGTCGATGGGCGTGGCGAGCTTCCCGCACACCGCGCACACGCAGGAAGAGTTGACGCGCGCCGCCGATCAGGCTTTGGCTGAGGCGCAAAAGCGCGGCGGCAACCATGTCACGCTGGCCAGCATCCGCTTCGAACTGGAGTAGGGCCGGTTAATTCACCAGGCCGTGATAGAGCATGTAGCCCGCGAGGCCGTAGAGCAGCAGCGCAAAGAAGCGCTTGAGATGTTCGCGGTTCATGCGGTGCGCGGCCTTCGCGCCGAGCGGTGCCATCAACACACTGGCGAGCGCCAGCAGCGCCAGCGCCGGCAGGTACAGGTAGCCGAACGCGCCCGGCAGCCCAGGCGCCTGGTGCCAGCCACCGACCAGGTTGCCGACCGTGCTGGCCAGCGCGATCGGAAAGCCCAGCGCCGCACTCGTGGCCACGGCGTTGCGGATCGGCACGTTGCACCAGGTCATGAAGGGCACCGAGATGAAGGCGCCACCCGCGCCGACCAGGCCCGACAGCGTGCCGATCAAGGCGCCCGCGCCGAGCCGACCTGCGAGCCCGGGCATCTGGCGGCCCGCGGCTGGCTTCTTGTCGAGCAGCATCTGGGTTGCCGAGAAGCCGACGAACACCGCGAAGAAAAGTGACAGCCACTGGCCCTTGACGAGCGGAAAGAGGAGGGCGCCGGTGGCCAGGCTCAGCGCCACGATGCCGGGGGCGAGGCCGCGCACCAGGTCCCAGCGCACGGCACCCAGGCGGTGGTGTGCGCGCAGGCTGGACATCGAGGTGAACAGGATCGTCGCCATCGCCGTGGCGATCGCCATCTTCACCGCCAGTTCGGGTGCCACGCCGCGATGCGACAGGATCAAGGTGAGAAAGGGCACCAGCATCATGCCGCCGCCGACTCCCAGCAAGCCAGCCAGAAAACCGGTGCAACAGCCCAGCGCCAGCAGTTCGGCAACGAGCTGCCATTCGATGCCGAGCGCCGTCACGCGCCGAGCAGCCGCTGCACGGCGCGCCACTCGAGCGGCGACACCTCGGTGATCGAGAGTCGGTTGCCCTTGCGCAACACCTGCATCGTGGCCAGTTCCTCCGCGCCGCGCATCTCGGCGAGCGACAGCAGGCGTGTCTTGCGCACCAAGTTCACGTCCACGTGCATCCAGCGCGGCGCTTCGCGTTTCGCAGCGGGGTCGAAGTAATGGCTGGCGGGGTCGAACTGGGTCTCGTCGGGGTAGGCCGCGCTGCAGACTTCAGCCAGGCCGGCGATGCCGGGCTCGGGGCAGGACGAGTGATAGAACAGCACGCCGTCGCCGAGGCGCATCAGGTCGCGCATCGCGTTGCGCGACTGGTAGTTGCGCACGCCGACCCAGGGCACGGTCTGCTTCGGCGCGCGGGCCAGATCATCGATCGAGCACTCGCTCGGCTCGCTCTTCATGAGCCAATAGCGGGCAGGGGAACGAGCGGGCATGGGTGCAAAGGGAGATAAGGTGTCCGCCGCGAGCCGTGAGCCGCATTCCTGAACCCAGGGTTCAGGTGGGCGAGGTCAGCCAGGCTTTGGGTTCATCTGACGCGAGATGA
>JANYJL010000091.1 GCA_025361845.1 Rhizobacter sp. | reverse complement strand
CCTCGGCAAGCTGGGCGAGCGCGAGGAGCGCATGGCGCAGACCGCGCGGGCGCTGCAGATGCCGCTGCTGTACGCGCACTTGGCGGGCGGGCAGGACGAGGTCGTGTTCGACGGCGCCTCGTTCGCGCTCGATGCGTCGGGCGAGGTCACGGCCCGCGCGCCGATGTTCGACGACGCGCTGTTGATCGTCGACGTGGGCGCCAAGAGCTCGCACGGTGACGTGGCCGAGGTGCCGTGCATCGAGGCGCAGGCCTGGGCCGCGCTGGTCGTCGGTGTGCGCGACTACGTCAACAAGAACGGCTTTCCCGGCATCCTCATCGGCCTGAGCGGCGGCATCGATTCGGCGCTGGTGCTCGCGGTGGCGGTCGATGCGCTCGGTGCCGCGCGGGTGCGAACGGTAATGATGCCTTCGCCCTACACCGCCGACATCTCCTGGATCGACGCGCGCGACATGGCCGAACGCCTCGGCGTGCGCTACGACGAAATTTCGATCGTGCCGATGTTCGAGGCCTTCAAGCAGAGCCTGGCCACCGAGTTCGCAGGCCGGGCCGAAGACACGACCGAGGAGAACATCCAGGCGCGCATCCGCGGCACCCTGCTGATGGCCTTGTCGAACAAGTTCGGCGCGATCGTGCTGACCACTGGCAACAAGAGCGAGATGGCGACCGGCTACTGCACGCTCTACGGTGACATGGCGGGTGGTTTTGCCGTCATCAAGGACGTCGCCAAGACCCTGGTCTATCGTCTCGCCGAGTGGAAGAACGCGCAGGGCGCCGAGGTGATCCCGCGGCGCATCATCACCCGCCCGCCGTCGGCCGAACTGCGACCGGACCAGAAAGACCAGGACAGCCTACCGCCCTACGAGGTGCTGGACGCCATCCTGGCGCGCTACATGGAAGACGACCAGGGCATCGACGAGATCGTCGCGGCCGGCTACCCCGCAGCGGACGTGGAACGGGTCACCCGGCTGATCAAGATCAACGAATACAAGCGCCGCCAGGCGCCGGTGGGCATCCGCATTACCCATCGGGCCTTCGGGCGCGACTGGCGTTATCCCATCACCTCGAAGTTCCGCGCTTAAACTACTTTCAGTCCAAACATTTCGCAACCCTCTGGAGTCGGCCATGAAACAGATCACTGCCATCGTCAAGCCCTTCAAGCTCGAAGAGGTGCGCGAGGCGCTCGCCGAAGTGGGCGTGACCGGCCTCACCGTCACCGAGGTGAAGGGTTTCGGCCGCCAGAAGGGCCACACCGAGCTGTACCGCGGCGCCGAGTACGTGGTCGACTTCCTGCCCAAGGTGAAGGTCGAAGTGGTCATCAAGGATGTCGACCTGGACCGCTGCATCGAGGCCATCGTGAAGGCCGCCAAGACCGGCAAGATCGGCGACGGCAAGATCTTCGTCACCACGGTCGAGCAGGTGGTGCGCATCCGCACCGGTGAGACCGACGAAGCGGCGGTTTGAAGGTTCGCGACGAAGCGGCAGTCTGAGCTTCGTCTAGATCGAGCGGTAGTCGTCGGGCGCAACCGCCCGGCCCGCGAGCACCGACAAGCGAGCCAACAGCGCTGCTGCGTCGGTGTCGACTTGCAGCAGCGCGCTCTGCGCGGGTGGCACGAAACCCTGGCGCTCGGTGTCGTCGATGAAGGCGAGCAGGCGGTCGTAGTAGCCGGCCACGTTCAGCAGGCCGACCGGTTTGTCGTGGTAGCCGAGCTGGCGCCAGGTCCAGACCTCGAACAGTTCCTCGAAGGTGCCGATGCCGCCGGGCAGGGCGACGAAGGCATCGCTGCGTTCGGCCATCAATTGTTTGCGCTCGTGCATGGTCTGCACGACGTGCAATTCGGTCAGGCCGGTGTGGCCCAACTCGCGCTCCATCAGTGCCTGCGGGATCACGCCGATGACGCGGGCGCCCGCGGAGAGTGCGGCATCGGCCACCAGACCCATCAAGCCCGCACGGCCACCGCCGTAGACCAGTTGCCCGCCAGTGCGGCCGATCTGCGTTCCGGTGTCGATGGCGGCTTGCGCGAACGCAGGGTCGATCCCGGAGCGCGAGCCGCAGTAGACGCAGAGGCTGAGGCCCCTCATGCCAACAGCCTCTGCCACAACGCGGCCGACCAGACTCCGGCGCACAGCAACAGGGAAAGGAAGACCGCAGCGCTGGCCAAATCCTTGGCGCGGCGCGACAGGTCGTGCAGCTCGAAGGACACGCGGTCGATCGCCGCCTCGATGCCCGAATTGAGCAACTCGACGATCAGCACCAACATCACGGTGCCCATCAGCAACGCGGTCTCGACCCAGCCGTGGCCAAGCCACAGCGCCAGCGGGAGCAGCACCGCGGCGAGCCAGAACTCCTGGCGGAAGGCGCTTTCACCACGGTAGGCGTCGGTGAGGCCGTTGATCGAGTAGCCGGTGGCACGGATCACGCGGTCGATGCCGGTGCGCCCTTTGTGTGGATTCGTCATGGCGGGATTTTGCCTTGCCCGGCGCCGGACCGGCCGATCACGCGGGCTGGCCTGGGCGCCAGGAGATGAGCCGCGTTCCGCACGCCGCGTCATGCCAGAACTGCCGCTGCGGGTGCAGCCGCGCCAGGCCCGCGTAGGCCAGCACACCGACCGCCATCACGGCAAACATCAGCCCGGCGCTGTGGATTGGCGACAGGTAGAGCGTCAGCAAGGCCGGCAGGAACCACAACCAGCTGAGTGCATACCGGGCCAGCGCCCGGGGCTGCGAGACGGGGCCGCCGCGCTCGGTCACCAGGCGCACATGCCAGGCCTTCATCGCCACCGTCTGCCCGCCGTGCGACCAGAACCACACGAAGTAGATGCCCAGCACCACGAACAGGAAGGCCTGCAAGCCTTGGCGGCCGATGAGCGCATTGCGCTGTTGCGTGAGGCTGGAAAACAGGTAGCCGGCGATCATCACGACGCCGAACAGCAGCACGCCTTCGTAGACGAAACACGCCATGCGGCGCCACAGGCCGGGCGCGGCCAGGGCGTCGGCCTCGCCGCCAGAACCTGCACCGCTCATCGGCGCAGCGTGGCTTGCGGGTCGGAGGCGGCGGCCGATCGCGTCGCGGCGGCGCCCTGCGGGCCGCGCTGGGGCAGCAAGGTCGCGCGGTCGACGAACTCGGGCGTGGCCGCGATCTTCGGCAGACCGGTCTGCTGGTGCGCGGGCGGCACCGCGCGCTTGGTGATCAAGGTGGTCGTCGCACCAGGTGCGGCCTGGACCACGGTGGGCGCTACCTGACGAGGCGGTTGCGCGTGCGCCGGGTTCGGAACGATGTTCGACTTGGCGGCGGGTGCTTCATCGACGAAGCTGGAAGCGCTCCCAGGGCGCGAGACGCCGAGGTTCGTCGGTCGGGCCGATTCCTTGGGCACCGGCGCGGCACGGGCGGCGAGCTGGCGCTTCTGTTCAGCGGGCAGGGCCTGGTAGGCATCCCACTGCGCCTGCCGATCCTGAGGGGAAACCTGTTTGGCTTCCTGAAAATTGATGCGAGCCTGGCCACGCTCACGCGGGGACAACTGAGCCCACTCGGTCATGCGGGCCTGGACGCGGCCGCGTTCATCCGGCGACATGGCCGGGAAGCGGCCGGCCAGCTCGACCCACTTCTGCTTCTGCTCGGAGCCGATGCTGTGCCAGTCCTTTTCCAGGGGCTTGAGCGCGGTGCGATGCGACGCCCCGAGGTCTTGCCAGAGCACGCCGGCTTCGGCAGCCCGAGCGATCGGTGCGGGCTGCGCCGCTGCGGGCCGACCGGCGAGCAGCGCGCCGGCCAGGCACAACGCAAACGCCGCCAGCAGGGTGGCGGCGCGAGGCGTGCAGAGGCGGGATCGCCGCGGTGTCATGGCCAGCTCTCAGCTCAGTTCGGAGGGGTTTTGAGGAACTCGACGAAGCCTGCGTCACTGTAGGCCGTGGGTGGCAGCGTGTCGGCCAGCAGAGCGGCATCGACCTCGGCGGCGACGGAAATCTGTTCATTGGTCTGCAGGTGCTCGATCAATAGCAGACCGGCAACGAGGGCCAGCAACGGCAAGACCGATGCGATCTTGACCCACCAGCCGCCGCCGCTACCCAACAATGCGGATGCGGCGCCCCCGCCACTGAGAATGGTGAGTTGCGGCTGGGCGAGAGCGGCAGCGCGTGCTACGCCAGCACGCGCCAGGGCTTGTTCGCGGGCGAAGCGCAGGCGTTCACCGATGTCCGCGGGGAGGGACAAGGTTTGTTCGTTCAGACACGCGGTAACCCGCATCGCGAAGCGTGCTTCGAGTGAATCCGGACCGACCGCTGTGTAACTGTTGTTCGTGTTGTTCATGGCGTAATTCCCTTGGCCTTGAGCGCTGTTGCCAGCGCGCGCACCGCCCGCGAGCAGTGCGTCTTGACGCTTCCTTCCGAGCAGCCCATGGCCGCAGCCGTCTCGGCGACATCAAGCTCCTCCCAGTAACGCAAGAGGAAGGCTTCACGTTGACGGCCGGGCAAGCGCTGAACTTCCGAATCAATTCTTAGCAGGATTTGCGCCCGAGATACAGAATCCGCCGCACTTTCTGCACCGACGGTACCGTCCTGCGCCTCCAGAGTTTCCAGGATGTCGAAATCCCCGTCTGCACCCGGGCCTTCGAAATCCGAGAAGTTTTTCAGGACGTTGTTGCGCACCTTCTGGCGCCGAAACCAGTCCATCGTGGCGTTCGACAGGATGCGGGTGAACAGCAAGGGCAGTTCAGCCGCCGGGCGGTCGAAGTACTTCTCGGCCAGGCGGATCATCGTGTCCTGCACGATGTCGAGTGCCGCATCGTCGTCGCGAACGGCATACACCGTGCGCTTGAAGGCACGCTTTTCGACGCTCTTGAGGAAGTCGGAGAGTTCTTTGTCGGATGCCAAGTGGGGCCCTCAGGCCGCAGCCCGGAACAACGGGCGCGATTATGGCACCGCACCGGCGCAGTGCCCGGTACGTGGTGCCCGCACTTCAAAGCAGTGCCATAATGCTGGGCTGTACAAAATTTGGGTCCGATCTGGGCCGTCGAACCGCGACGCCAAGCCTGCCGGCCCCTCAGGTACCACACCCGTTTCACGAGAACGCGGAGAGGTGCACCGATGGTTTTTCGTTAGAGAAAATCACAAAGGTTTTTCAAAATGGACATGTCTGCCGCGGAAATCAAGCGCGCCGCTACGGCCCAACCGCACACCCCCTCCGAGGAGCCGAACGGCTCCGAAATCCTGGTCCGCTGCCTTCAGTCAGAGAACGTCAAGTTCCTCTGGGGCTACCCGGGCGGCGCCGTCCTGTACATCTACGACGCGCTGTACAAGCAGAACACGATCGAACACGTGCTGGTGCGCCACGAACAGGCGGCCGTGCATGCAGCCGACGGTTATGCGCGCGCCACCGGCGACGTGGGCGTGGCACTCGTCACCTCCGGCCCGGGTGTCACGAATGCCGTCACCGGCATCGCGACCGCCTACATGGACTCGATCCCGATGTCATCATCACCGGGCAGGTGCCGACGCCGGCGATCGGCCTCGATGCCTTCCAGGAATGCGACACCGTCGGCATCACGCGCCCGATCGTCAAGCACAACTTCCTGGTGAAGGACGTTCGCGATCTGGCGATGACCATGAAGAAGGCCTTCCACATCGCCCGCACCGGCCGCCCCGGCCCGGTGGTGGTGGACGTGCCGAAAGACGTGTCGCTGAACAAGACCGCGTTCCATTACCCGGCCACCGTCGAGATGCGTTCGTACAGCCCGGTCCGCAAGGGCCACGGCGGGCAGATTCGCAAGGCGGTGCAGTTGCTGCTGGCAGCCAAGCGCCCCTACATCTACACCGGTGGCGGCGTGATCCTGGGCAATGCCTCGGCCGAACTGCGCGAGCTGGTGAACCTGCTCGGCTACCCGTGCACGAACACGCTGATGGGCCTGGGGGCCTTCCCGCACAGCGACCCGAAGTTCCTGGGCATGCTCGGCATGCACGGCACCTATGAAGCCAACATGACGATGCAGAGCTGCGACGTCCTGCTGGCCGTGGGCGCGCGCTTCGACGACCGCGTGATCGGCAACCCGAAACACTTCGCCTCGGTCGAACGCAAGATCGTCCACATCGACATCGACCCCTCGTCGATCTCGAAGCGCGTGAAGGTCGACATCCCGATCGTCGGCGACGT
>JANYJL010000084.1 GCA_025361845.1 Rhizobacter sp. | reverse complement strand
TGGAAGGCGCCGACGAGATCGAGGTTGTGTTGAACGACAGCCGTCGGGCGCGGGCGAAGGTGATCGGCACCGACCCGGAAAGCGACCTCGCAATTCTCAAGGTGGCGCTCGACCGACTGCCCGTGATCACGTTGGGTAACTCCGATTCGCTCCAGGTTGGCGATCAGGTCCTTGCCATCGGCAACCCGTTCGGTGTCGGACAGACGGTGACCAGCGGCATCGTGTCCGCGCTTGGCCGCAATCAGCTGGGCATCAACACCTTCGAGAACTTCATCCAGACCGACGCCGCCATCAACCCCGGCAACTCCGGTGGCGCACTGGTCGACGCCAACGGCACGTTGATGGGCATCAACACCGCGATCTATTCCCGCTCGGGTGGCAGCATGGGCATCGGCTTCGCGATTCCGGTCTCGACCGCGAGGATGGTGCTGGAAAGCATCGTGAAGGATGGGGTTGTGACGCGCGGCTGGATCGGCGTCGAACCTGCTGACCTGTCGCCGGAACTGATGGAGACCTTCGGCGTCAAGGCCAGACGCGGCGTGCTGATCACCGGTGTGCTGCAGAACGGCCCGGCGGCGCAGGCGGGCATCCGCCCGGGCGACGTGATCGTGGAAGTTGGCGACCGGCAGACCTCGGCCATGGCGGAGTTGCTGTCGCAGGTCGCGGCGCTGAAACCAGGGGCGGCGACGCGCTTTCGGCTGCAGCGCCGGGACGATGCGGTGGAATTGAACGTCACGCCTGGCGTTCGGCCCAAGCCCAGGCTCCCCCAGCGCTGAGCGCGCTCAGGAATCAGCTGCCTTGGCTTCTGCGGGTGGCTGGGTGGTCCGGATGAAGATCTGGGCCGCCCAGATGCCGACTTCGTACAGCAGGACCATCGGGATGGCGAGCGCCAGCTGGGACACCACATCGGGCGGCGTGATCACCGCCGCGACGATGAACGCCAGCACGATGAAGTAGCCACGGAACGCCTTGAGCTTCTCGATCGACACGAAACCGAGCCGCGCCAGAACCACCACCACGATCGGCACCTCGAATGCGAGCCCGAAGGCCAGGAACATCGTGAGCACGAAGCTCAGGTAGGCCTCGATATCCGGCGCCGCCGTGATGCTCTTGGGTGCGAAGCCCTGGATGAACCTGAACACCTGGCCGAACACGAAGAAGTAGCAGAAGGCCACGCCCATGAAGAAGAGAAAGGTGCTCGAAATCACCAGGGGCATCACCAGCTTCTTCTCGTGCGAGTAGAGGCCCGGTGCGACGAAGGCCCAGACCTGATAGAGCACCACCGGCAGCGCGAGCAGGAAGGCCGCGAGCAGGGTGATCTTGAGCGGCACCAAGAACGGCGAGATCACGTTCGTCGCGATCAGGGTGGTGCCCTTCGGCAGGTGCGCCACCAGCGGCGCGGCGAGCAGGTCATAGAGGCCCGCCGGGCCGGGCCAGAAGGCCAGCACGGCAAAACACACGCCCACTGCGATGCAGGCGCGCACCAGGCGGTCGCGCAACTCGACAAGGTGCGAGACGAAAGGTTGCTCAGTGCCCTCGAGTTCGTCGGGGCGTTTGTTGTCGTCGCTCATCGAAAGGTCAAGCCTGCGGGCGCGGCGGGCGGAAGCGCGCGACACGCGCGGCACCCGACTGCGCCTTGGCGCGGATGCCGGCGCGCTGCTTGTACCACTGCGGTGTGGCGCCGCGCTTCAAGCGCCAATTCTTCTTCGGGTGCTGATACTGTGGAACGGGAAAAGAATCCCCCGCATGCTGGCCGCTGTTGGGAGGCAGCTCGCCGTTGAAGCTGCTGTTGAATTCGGTCTGCACCTGGTCGAACTCGGTGGCCATGGTCTGCTTCACATCGGCGGCGGCCGTTTCGAACTGACCCTTCATCTTCTGCAATTCTTCCAGGTCGATCGAGCGGTTGACCTCGGCCTTCACGTCGGCCACGTAACGCTGCGCCTTGCCGATCAGGTGGCCGACGGTGCGCGCCACGCGCGGCAGCTTCTCGGGGCCGATGACGATCAGCGCCACGGCGCCGATGAGCGCGATCTTGTCGAAACCGAAATCGATCATCAGGAGAATCCGTCACGCCTGCGCCGGGCCGCCCCAAGCGGCCTGCGCTCCCCTCGGGGGGCGGTGCCGAAGGCGCCTTGGGGCTGTCATTAGTTCTTGGTCTTGGCTTCGACGTCCACCGTGTTGGCGTCGGCGGTCTTCTGAGAAGCAGTCACCTGCTGAGCAGGCGGCACTGGCTCGCTGGACGCCCCGTCCTTCATGCCGTCCTTGAAGCCCTTCACGGCACCGCCCAGGTCTTGCCCCATGTTCTTCAACTTCTTGGTGCCGAAGATCAGCACCACGATGACGAGCACGATGAGCCAATGCCAGATGCTGAACGAACCCATGGTTTTTCTCCTGACGGTAAAGGTGGAATTCTAGGCGAGTGCCTATTTCAGAGCGTTCAGCCCTTGGCCCAAGGCCTGGGGCCGCCCATGACGTGCATGTGGACATGCTGAACTTCCTGCATGCCGTCCGGCCCGGTGTTGACGAGGGCGCGAAAGCCGTTCGTGACGCCCAACTGCTCCATCAGGCGCGGCGCCATGGCCAGCATGCGGCCCAGCAGCGCGCCGTGCTCGGCCGTGGTGTCGTACATCGTCGTGACGTGCTGCTTGGGGATGATGAGCACATGCACCGGCGCCCAGGGCGCGATGTCGTGAAACACCAGCACCTCCTCGTCTTCGAAGACCTTGCGGCTCGGGATCTGGCCCGCCACGATCTTGCAGAAGATGCAGTTCGAGTGAAGATTCGCGCTCATGTGCGCACCCAACGGGCTTCGCCCGATCCGGCCAAGCGGAAGCATGAGCGCTTGGGGCGGTCCGGCGCGCTCATTGCGGCAGCGGCATCGCGATGCCCTTGTTCAGGTTCATCCAGCCGTGCACCACGCGGTACAGGAACCAGATGGAAATGGCGACCCACGCGATCCAGCCCGGAACGATGAGCAGGAACCACAGCGGCAGCGTCAGCAAATACAGGCCACCGGCCCACAGCACCGAGCGGATGCGCCAGCGGAAATGCGATTCCTGCCAGGTGCCGGTCGCGTCGTCCTTCTTGATCACGTCGATGATGAAGGCCACGATCAGCAGCGCGACGCCCGGCTGAAAGCTCGGAATCACCGCGCCCACCGCCACGATGGTGTGCAGCAGGTAGCTGATGTGGCCGATGGTCCGCAGCGAGTTCTGCCTGTCGTCCATCTCGATCACGTCATTCACGTTGTTGTTCATGTCCCGTCGGCCTCCCGGTTTGCCATCTTGCGGCGCGCGAATTCTTCGAGCCCGGACATGCCCTCGCGGCGCTCCAGTTCGGCCAGCACATCGGCCGGCGTCAGGCCATGAGCGCTGAGTGCCAGCATCGTGTGGAACCACAGGTCGGCGACTTCGCCAACGATCTTCTTCGGCTCGCCATCCTTGCAGGCCATCACGACCTCGGTCGCCTCTTCGCCGATCTTCTTCAGGATCGCGTCGGGGCCTTTGCCGAACAGGCGCGCCACATAGCTCTTGTCCGGGTCCATGCCGCGGCGCTGTTCGATCACGGCGGCCAGCCGCGCCAGGGTGTCATTGCTTGTCGTCATCGATTCGCTGCTATTTGTAGATGTGCGCCGGGTCTTTCAAGACCGGGTCGACGCTCTGCCAAGCGCCATCTTTGTAAAGTTGGAAGAAGCACGAATGGCGCCCGGTGTGGCAGGCAATTCCAGGTTCGTCGGGTTCGTGGCCCAGTTGCGTGACCTTGAGCAGCACGACATCGTTGTCGCAATCGAGGCGCAGCTCGTGCACTTTCTGGATGTGGCCGCTTTCTTCGCCCTTGTGCCAGAGGCGGTTGCGCGAGCGGCTGAAGTACACCGCCTCGCCCCGCAGCGCCGTCTGTTCCAGCGCCTCGCGGTTCATGAAGGCGAACATCAGCACGTCGTTGCTGCCGACTTCCTGCGCGATCACGGGCACCAGCCCTTGCGCGTCCCACTTGATGTCATCCAGCCAGTTCATGCTGGGCAGTTTAACAATCAGGTTTCGTGGGTTGCCCCGACGTACCCACGTTCCTCGGCGAACCAGCGCAGCACCGGCAGCGTGCCGGGGAGCACCGGTTGCACCTGCACCGGCAGGGTCTGCCAGGCCATGGCCTGCTGTTCGCGCATCTCGAATTCGCCGGTCCAATCGAACACCTTGCAGAAATGCAGGCGCACCCGCGCGTGTTCGTAATCCATCAGCTCGATCTTCCAGGGGTGGACTGCGCCGATGTGGATGCCGAGTTCCTCGATCAGCTCACGCCGCAGCGCGGCTTCGACCGATTCACCCGCTTCGAGCTTGCCACCCGGGAATTCCCAGTAGCCGGCGTAGACCTTGCCGACGGGGCGGGAGGTGAGCAGGAAGCGGCCCGCTTCGTCGATCAATACGCCCACCGCGACGTCGACGGGCGTACGTTCGGTCGCAGCGCTCACGCGTGGTGCCTTCCGGCGTAATCCTTCGCGAACTGGAACGCGACGCGCCCCGAGCGCGAGCCGCGCTCCAGCGCCCACACCAGCGATTCAGGCCGCGCCGCAGCGATGGCCGCTTCATCCACCGCAAACCCGCGCAACCACTGCGCGACGATGGCCAGGTATTCGTCCTGGCTGAACGGATAGAAGCTCACCCACAGGCCGAAACGTTCGGACAGCGAGATCTTTTCCTCCACCACCTCGCCCGGGTGCACCTCGCCATTGGCAGTGTGTTTGTAGGTCAGGTTCTCTGCCATGTACTCGGGCAGCAGGTGGCGGCGGTTGCTGGTGGCGTAGATCAGCACGTTGTCGCTGGCCTGCGAGACCGAACCGTCGAGGATGGACTTCAGCGCCTTGTAGCCGGGCTCGCCTTCGTCGAAGCTGAGGTCGTCGCAATAGACGATGAATTTTTCGGGCCGCTCGGCCACCAGATCGACGATGTCGGGCAGGTCCACCAGGTCGGTCTTGTCCACCTCGATCAGGCGCAAGCCGCGCGGCGCGAACTCGTTCAGGCAGGCCTTGATGAGCGAGCTCTTGCCGGTGCCGCGCGCGCCGGTCAGCAGCACGTTGTTGGCGCCGAAACCATCGACGAACTGTTCGGTGTTGCGCAGCAGGCGCTGCTTTTGCGGCTCCACTTCGACCAAGGATTCGAGGCGAATCGGGGCGACGTGGCGCACCGGCTCGATCAGGCCCGAACCGCCGCGCTTGCGGTAGCGGAAGGCGATGGCCGCCGTCCAGTCGGGCGCGGTGAGCGGGTGCGGCAGCACAGCTTCGAGGCGCGCCAGCAGGCTCTCGGCGCGGGCGATCAGGGATTGAATATCGGACATGCGCCGAAGTTTACGTGGGCCGCTTTTGTCGCACCTCGAGCACTTGCTCGTCCGCCACACCGAACACCCGGTCGCCGGGCTCCGGCCGCACCGCGTGCATGCCGGTGAAGCTGCCGAAAGCCGGCAGCACGCCGACCTGCGGGCCGAACCAGAAGCAGGGCAGGCGCAGGCTGTCGCGCGCGCGCCCGGCCAGGCGGACGCAGGGGTGCAGGTGGCCGGCGAGCACGTAGCCCTCGGCCACCGTGTCGGGGTGATGGCAAAGCGCAAGGCCGCCGAGTTGCAACGGCTCGTCCACGGCCGTGATGCCGAGCCGCTCGGGCGGGTCGCCGGCGCGGTCGTCATGGTTGCCACGCACCAGTGTCAGTTCGAGTGCGGCGTGTTCGCTGCGCCAGCGCGCCGCCGCGTCCATCGTCGACGCGGCATGCGAACGCGCCGAGTGCAGGAAGTCGCCGAGGAACACGATGCGCTGCACGCCGAGCCGCGCGACGAGCGTCGTCAACAGCGCCAGCGTTTCGGTCGTCGTGCCGTGCGGCACCGGCACACCGAGTTTTCGGAACGACACCGCCTTGCCGATGTGCGCGTCGGCCACCAGCAGGGTGCGGGAGTCGGAAAGGAAGGCCGCCTTCTCGGGCAGCAGGGTCAGCGTGTGACCGCCGACGCTGATCGTGGTCAAGACTTGGCGCGGCCTCGTCAGGCGACGAGCATCGCCAGAGCAGCGTCCAGGTGCTCGGTCGGGCTGCGCTTGAAGCCCGACCGGGCATAGCGTTGCAAGCGGCCGACCGCGAAAGCGGTGAGTACCGAGGCCTGCGCGTTCGCGTCCACCGTCGGCGTGGCCGAGCCGCGTGCTTCGGCCACCGCGCGCAGGCTTTGCCGCAACTGCGATTCGATGCGGTCGAAGAACTGGTTCATGCGCGCGACGAGGCGGTCGTTCTCGAACACCAGCGCATCGCCGACCATCACGCGGGTCATACCCGGGTTCTTCTCGCCGAACTGGAGCAGCACCGTCAACACGCGGCGCGATTGTGTGGCCGCGTCAAGCTCGCGCTCGGCGATCTGGTTGACGAGGGTGAAGACACTTTGTTCGATGAACTCGATGAGCCCTTCGAACATCTGCGCCTTGCTGGCGAAGTGGCGGTAGAGCGCGGCCTCGGACACATCGAGCTGGCCCGCGAGCGCCGCGGTGGTGATGCGGTCGGCACCAGGCTGCTCGAGCATGGTGGCGAGCATTTGCAGGATCTGCACGCGGCGCTCGCCGGGTTTGGGGCGCTTGCGCACCGGTGCGGCCGTGGCCGCGGCAAGCACCGACAAGGGCGGCAGCGCAGCCGACTCCGGCTCCGCTGCCATGTCAGCGAGCGCGGCATCTGCGGGGATCGGTTCGGTGGAGTGGGTCATCACAGGCCGCGTAACTGCTGGATCGACTTGATTTTGGCACAGACGTATGCGGGTCTGCGGCAAGGGTGAACACCAACTTCCCGCGGCTTGAAACCAGCGTTGGGCGCCGCACCGGGCCGGCCACGGAAGCGGCCGTTCAGATAACGCTGCATCCACGCCGTCTGCATGCCCACGCTGCGCGCGCCTTTCTGGTGTTCGAGCGTGTCCTCGACCAGCACGCAGCGGCTCGGCGGCACCTTCAAGCGCGCCGCGAGGTGGCGGAACATGCGCGCATCGGGCTTCGGGCGCGGGTGGCCGAACATCACCATGTCTTCGACGCAGATGACACCATCGAAGCAGTCGGCCAGGCGCAGCGTGTTCAGCACGCGCAAGGCGTAGTCGCGCGGCGCATTCGTCAATATGTACTTGCGCCCGCGCAGCTGCTTCAGCGCCGCACGGTCGTGTGTGCTGGTGCGCAGGCGCGCTTCGAGCCCCGGCAGGCGGTGCGTTTCTTCCAGGAAGTGCGCGGTCCTCACACCGTGGTGGCGCACCAGGCCGAGCAGGGTGGCGCCATAGTGCTTCCAATAATGTTGGCGCAGCGCCCAGGCTTCGTCGTGCGGAAGTTCGAGGTGGCGGACCATGTAGTCCGTCATCGCAACATGGATCTCGCCGAAGGCCGCGTGGCTCGCGTCGTGCAAGGTGTTGTCGAGATCGAACAGCCAGACGCGTGGGCGGCGTGCGGGCGGCAGGTCGGGGCGGTGCGGCAAGGGGCGGGTCCGAGGCGTGGCAATGCAGCTCATTCTCGCCGCACGCCCGCGCCCGTTCTCGCTAGACTTCCGGCCATGTTCCGGTCTCGTCCCTTCCGCGCGTGGTGCCTGTGGCTCGTTGCCACGGCCTTCCTGTGCATGCAGTTGACGACGACGGCCTACGCCTGCCCGGCCCTCCAGGGTGCGCCCGAGACTGCGGCCATGCCGGGCTGCGAGAGCATGGCCGGCAGCACGATGGACATCGAACAGCCGACGCTGTGCAAGGTTCATTGCGAGAAGGACAAGCAGTCCGGCACCGCCGACACGCCGTCACTGTCGTTGCCCATGCCCGCCCTGCTCGCCCACGGGCTGGGCTGGCGTGTGGCCGAAGAAGAGCGCGCTGCGGCAATCGCCCGGCCCGCGCTCGCGGCCGGGCCACCACGCGGCACACCGCCGCTCTTCATCACCTTCCTCGTCCTTCGCAACTAGCGCTGCGCCGGTGCCTTTGCGCACCGTGACCGTTGACGCTTTCTGTTGTCGAAAGGACGAACCATGTTTTCATTTTTGCGCGCCACCGCGCCGCGGCGGCGTGTCGCCCGTGGATTGCTGTGGGGCATTCTCTTCGGCGCGCTCCCGGCCGGCGCCCAGACCGGTCTTGGCCACGACGACGCCGTGGCCCTCGCCCTGCAACGCTCGGCCATGCTGCAATCTCGCGGCGCCGCGGTCGAGGGGGCCGATCTCGCGGCGGCCAGCGCCACCCAACTGCCCGACCCCAAGCTCAGCCTGGGCCTGGACAACCTGCCCATCACCAGCGCCGACCGCTACAGCCTGACGCGCGACTTCATGACGCAGCGCCAGATCGGCTGGTCGCAAGACATGCCCAACGCCGCCAAGCGCCTGGCTCGCGCCGAAGGCGCCGCAGCGCGCACCGCACGCGAGCAGGCGCTGCTGCAAGCCGAGCGGGTGGCCGTGGCACGCGAAGCGTCATTGGCCTGGCTGGCGCGCTTCTATGCCGAACGGCGCTTGCTTGCACTCGCCGCGCTGGATGCTCAGAACGACTTGCTGCGCAGCACCGTGAACGCACGCATCGCGGCAGGCAAAGCCGCGCCGGCCGATGCCGTGATGGCGCAGCAAGAGGCACTGGCGCTGGCCGACCGGCGCGGTGAGCTGGCGCGTGATGTCGCCAAGGCGCGCGCCGCATTGCGCCGCTGGGTCGGTGATGACGCGGACCGCGCGTTGGCGGGTGAGCCCCCCACTCACACCGACCACGACGACACAAATCCGCGCTTCGATGCCCACCCCGACATCGCCGCGTACGGCGCCATGGCCGACATGGCGCGGGCGGAAGCGAACGAGATCGAGGCTTCGAAACAAGGCGATTGGTCCTGGGCCGTGACCTACGCCAAACGCGGCCCGGCTTACAGCGACATGGTGTCGGTGCAACTGAGCTTCGAGCTGCCGCTGTGGAGCCGGCAACGGCAAGACCCGCAGATCGCTGCGCGCCGCAAGGAGGTCGAGCGCATCGACGCCGAGCGTGAAGACAACCGCCGCCGCATCGTCGGCGAGGTCGAGGCTTTGCGCGCCGACGCCACCGAACTTGAGACAAAGATCGCCCGGCTCCAGACCCGCGCCTTGCCGCTGGCCGAAGAGCGTGCGGCCCTCACCCTGGCCAGCTACCAGGCCGGCCGCGCCGAGCTGGCGAGCGTGCTGGCGGCCCGCAAGGACGCGATTGAAACCCGCCTCCGGCTGATCGATCTGCACGCCGCCGAGGCACAGGTGCTGGCCCTGCTCGACAGCCACCGCGTGAAGGAACAACCATGAACGCATCACTGCGCAACACCGCCGTCGCAGCCAGCGTGATCGCGGCCATCGCGACGGCCTACGGGTTCTACCAACTCGGCATGAAGCGGGGCATGGACAGGGCTCCCACAACGACGGCCATCACCACCGCCGCAGCAACCGCCGACAACCCGGGCAGCAGCATCGCGGCCGGCGAGGCGGCCACCCGGCGCCACATCGAACAAGGCATCAAGGCCGGCGACACGGACCCGGCGACCGGCCAGAAAGTCCTCTACTACCGCGACCCGATGGTGCCGGACAAACACTTCGATGCACCGGCCAAATCGCCCTTCATGGACATGATGCTGGTGCCCGTTTACGGGGGCGCCGAGGCCACTGGCGACAGCTCGAACGTCACCGTCAGCCCGCGCATCCAGCAGAACCTGGGGCTGCGCACCGCCGAGGTCGTGCAAGGGCTGCTGCGGCCGCAGGCCACGGCGGTCGGCAGCGTCGCGTGGAACGAGCGAGACCAGTCGGTGGTGCAGGCGCGCGCCGCGGGCTTCATCGAAAAACTGCATGTGCGTGCCACGCTGGACCGCGTCGCCAAAGGCCAGGTGGTGGCCGAGTTGCTGTTGCCCGAATGGGTCGCTGCGCAAGAAGAATTTCTCGCTGTCAAACACGCCGCCGGCGCTGACCTGGCCCTGGTCGCCGCTGCGCGCCAGCGCTTGAAGCTGCTCGGCATGAACGACGAACAGATTGCCCAGGTCGAGGCCAGCAACACGGTGCAGGCGCGGCAGAAACTCCTCGCACCGAGCGCCGGGGTGATCGCTGAACTGGTGGCGCGTGAAGGCATGACGGTGGCACCCGGCATGCCGCTCGCGCGCATCAACGGCCTGTCGAGTGTGTGGGTGCTGGCCGAGTTACCCGAGAGCCAGGCCGCCGCGGTGCGCCAGGGCAGTGCGGTCGAGGTGCGTTTGCCCAGCGCGCCCGACACCGTACTGCACGGCACGGTGCAGGCCCTGCTGCCCGAGGTGAACCCGAGCACCCGCACGATCAAGGCGCGCATCGAACTCGCGAACCCGCGCGGCCTGTTGTCGCCTGGCATGTTCGTGACCGTGCAGTTCGCGGGCAGTCGCACGGACACCAGCTTGCTGATCCCCACCGAGGCGCTGATCCAGACCGGCCAGCGCAGCCTCGTGATGCTCGCCGAAGCCGGTGGGCGCTTCACGCCGGTGGCCGTGGAAGCAGGCATCGAATCCGGCGGGCAGACCGAGATCAAACGTGGCTTGAAACTCGGCCAGCGCGTGGTGGTGTCGTCGCAGTTCCTGATCGACTCCGAAGCGAGTTTGAAAGGCATCGAAGCGCGGCTGAATGCGGTGGGTGATGCGGGCGGAGCCAAGCCATGATCGCCGCACTGATCCGCTGGTCGATCGTCAACCGCTTCCTCGTGCTGCTGGCCACACTCGGCATCAGCGCCGCCGGCCTCTGGTCGCTGCAGCACACGCCGCTCGATGCGCTGCCCGATCTGTCCGACGTGCAGGTCATCATCCGCACGCCCTGGCCCGGCCAGGCGCCGCGCATCGTCGAGAACCAGGTGACCTACCCGCTGACGACGACGATGCTGTCGGTGCCCGGCGCGAAGGTGGTGCGCGGTTATTCCTTCTTCGGCGACTCCTTCGTCTACGTGCTGTTCGACGACGGCACCGATCCGTACTGGGCGCGCTCGCGCGTGTTGGAGCAACTCAACCAGGTGCAGGCGCGCCTGCCCGCCGCGGCCAAACCCGCGCTCGGGCCGGACGCAACCGGCGTCGGCTGGATCTACCAGTACACCCTCATCGACCGCAGCGGCAAGATGGACGCGGGCCAGTTGCGCGCGCTGCAAGACTGGTTCCTGAAGTACGAGCTGAAGACGGTGCCCAATGTCGCCGAGGTCGCTTCCGTCGGCGGCATGGTGCGGCAGTACCAGGTGGTGCTCGACCCCGACAAGCTGGCGGCCTACAACATCCCGCACACCCGCGTGGTGGAGGCGATCCGCAACGCGAATCAGGAGGCCGGCGGTGCGGTGCTCGAACTCGGCGAGGCGGAGTACGTGGTGCGCGCGTCGGGCCTGCTCGCCACACTCGACGACTTCCGCAAGATCCCGCTCCGTTCGACCGATGCGGGCATCAGCGTGCGCCTCGGCGACGTGGCGCGCATTCAGATCGGCCCCGAGATGCGCCGCGGCATCGGCGAGTTCGACGGTGAAGGCGAGGCCACCGGCGGCGTGATCGTGATGCGCTCAGGCAAGAACGCGCTGGAGACGATTGCCGCGGTCAAAGCCAAGATCGCCAGCTTGCAGGCCGGCTTGCCGAAGGGTGTCGAGATCGTGCCGACCTACGACCGCTCCAGCCTGATCCAGCGCGCAGTCGACAACCTCGGCCACAAGTTGATCGAAGAATTCATCGTCGTCGCGCTCGTGTGTTTCGTGTTCCTGTTCCACCTGCGTTCGGCCGGTGTGGCCATCGTCTCGCTGCCGCTCGGCGTGCTGATGAGCTTCATCGTGATGCACGCGCAAGGTGTGAACGCGAACGTGATGTCGCTCGGCGGCATCGCGATTGCCGTCGGCGCGATGGTCGATGCCGCGGTCGTGATGATCGAGAACGCGCACAAACACATCGAGGCTTGGCACCACACGAACCCGGATCGCCCGCTGCAAGGCGAAGACCAGTGGCGCGTGATCGGTGACGCGGCCACCGAAGTCGGCCCGGCGCTGTTTTTCTCGCTGCTCATCATCACGCTCAGCTTCATCCCGGTGTTCACGCTCGAAGCGCAGGAGGGGCGCTTGTTCTCGCCGCTCGCTTTTACAAAGAGCTACGCGATGGCAGCATCGGCTGGCTTGGCCGTGACCCTGGTGCTGGTACTGATGGGCTACCTGATCCGCGGCAAGATTCCGGACGAGCAGCGCAACCCGCTGAACCGGGGGCTTGTCGCGCTGTATCGGCCTCTGCTCGACGTGGTGCTGAATTGGCCACGCGCCACGCTGCTGATTGCCCTGCTGCTGCTCGCCACCACCGCCTGGCCGATCCTCAAGATCGGCGGCGAGTTCATGCCGCCGCTCGACGAAGGCGATTTGCTCTACATGCCCACAGCGCTGCCCGGCCTTTCGGCAGGCAAGGCCGGTGAACTGCTGCAACAGACCGACCGCCTCATCAAGACCGTGCCCGAAGTCGCCAGCGTCTACGGCAAGGCCGGCCGGGCCGAAACCGCGACCGACCCGGCACCGCTGGAGATGTTCGAGACGACCATCCAGTTCAAGCCGACGAGCGAATGGCGCGCCGGTTTGACCCCGGACAAGCTGATCGAAGAACTCGACCGCATCGTCAGCGTGCCGGGTTTGTCGAACATCTGGGTGCCGCCGATCCGCAACCGCATCGACATGCTGGTCACCGGCATCAAGAGCCCGGTCGGCGTCAAGGTGGCGGGCGCCGACCTCGCCGAGATCGACCGCATCGCCGGTGAGATCGAACGCGCGGTGAAGACCGTGCCCGGCGTGAGCAGTGCACTCGCCGAGCGCCTGACCGGCGGACGCTACGTGGACGTGACGATCGACCGCGACGCCGCGGCGCGTTTCGGCATGAACATCGCCGACGTGCAGTCCGTCGTCAGCACCGCGATCGGCGGCGACAACGTCGGCGAAACCATCGAAGGCCTGCAACGCTTTCCGATCAACGTGCGCTACCCGCGCGAGCTGCGCGACTCGGTGGACAAGTTGCGCCGCCTTCCCCTCATCACCGAGCGTGGCGCGCGCATCGTGCTCGGTGACGTGGCCACGCTGCGCATCACCGACGGCCCGCCGATGCTGCGCAGTGAAAACGCGCGCCTCTCGGGCTGGGTGTACGTCGACATCCGCGGGCGCGATCTGAAGTCGGCCGTGCTCGACATGCAGCGCGCCGTGGCGCAGAACGTCAAGCTCGCGCCGGGTTATTCGGTCTCGTGGTCGGGGCAGTTCGAGTTTCTGGAACGGGCGACGGCGAAGCTGAAAGTCGTCGTGCCCTTCACCCTGCTCATCATCTTCGTGCTGCTCTATCTGACGTTCAAGCGCTTCGACGAAGCGGCGCTCATCATGGCCACCCTGCCCTTCGCCCTGGTCGGTGGTTTCTGGCTTTTGTATGCCCTCGGCTACAACCTGAGCGTGGCCGGCGCGATCGGATTCATCGCTTTGTCCGGCGTGGCGGCCGAGTTCGGCGTGATCATGCTGCTGTACCTGAAACAGGCTTGGTCAGCGCGGCTGGCGCAGGGTGCGACGAGCGACGCCGATCTGCTCGACGCGATCCGCGCCGGCGCGGTGCAACGGGTGCGGCCGAAGGCGATGACGGTGGCCGTTATCCTCGCCGGCCTCGTGCCCATCATGTTCGGCGGCGGCACGGGCTCGGAAGTGATGCAGCGCATCGCCGCGCCGATGATCGGCGGCATGCTCACCGCGCCGCTGCTGTCGATGTTCGTGGTGCCTGCGGTGTATCTGCTGATGCGGCGAGCTCGCTGAGGTCAGGGCGCCACGCGATGCAGCCGAGCCTCACGCGCGCTCAAACCCCAGATGCTGCTCATCAACAGCAGCCCGCCGACCCACTGCCCGGCGCTCAGATGTTCACCCAGCAGCAAGGCCGAGAGCGCGACCGCGGTGAGCGGCTCGACCAAAGTAGCCACCGTCAGCGCCGTCGGCGTGAGCCGCGCAGCACCCCAGCTGAAGGCGAGCAGCGCGAGCGCGGCCGTGACGACGCCGAGGTAGAGCAACCAGGCTTCGGGTGGCACTTCGGCGGGCCAGGCGAGCGGCCGGTAGATCGATGACAGACCCATCACAATCGCTGCCACGATCGTCAGGCACAGCGTCATCGGCCCCGCGCCCAGGCTTTGCGAGAGACGGCCGCTGACAAGTGTGAATGCCGCGTAGAGCATCGCCGAGGTGATCGAGAAACCGACACCGGCGAGCATCACCTCGCCCGGAACTTCGCCCGTGCCGCCGCCGTGGCGCGAGACGATCAGCACGGTGCCGCCGAGCGCCGCCGCCAGCACGACGAGCAGCGCAAGATCAACACGCTCCTGCCCGCGCAACACCGCCACACCGGTGACGAGCACCGGCGGCAGGCACAGCGCGATCAAGGTCGGGATCGATGCGCCGATGCGCTCGATGCCGAGAAACCAGCACAGTACGTACATCGCCATGCAGGTGCCCGACGCGAGCACGAGGCCGAGCTGCGGCCGCACCGCACGCCACACCGCCGGCCGGCCGAACACCGCGAGCAGCACGACGGCACCGACGACGAAGCGCCAGAAGGAAATGGTTTCGGGGCTGAAGCCGTGGCGCACGATCAGCAGGTTGACGACGAGCGCGCCGGTGCCCCACAAGGCGCCGGCACCACAGGCCGCGAGCAGCGCTGCCGTGGAGCGCTGGCCTTGCGCTGCGCTCAATGCGAACGGATCATCGTGCCGTAAGCCTGCTCGGTCAGCACCTCCAGCAGCATCGCGTGCGGCACGCGGCCATCGATGATGTGCACGGTGTTGACGCCGTTCTTCGCAGCGTCGAGTGCCGAGCCGATCTTGGGCAGCATGCCGCCGCTGATGGTGCCGTCGGCGAACAGCTCGTCGATCTCGCGCGCGCTCAGGTTCGTGAGCAGCTTGCCCGCTTTGTCGAGCACGCCGGGCGTGTTGGTCAGCATCATCAGCTTCTCGGCCTTCAGCACCTCGGCGAGTTTGCCGGCAACCACGTCGGCATTGATGTTGTAGTTCTCGTTGTTCGCGCCGAAGCCCAGCGGCGAGATGACGGGAATGAACTGGTCGTCCTGCAAAGCCTTCACGACCGCCGGGTCGATCGATTCGATCTCGCCGACCGAACCCACGTCGTGTTCGATGCTCGGGTCCTTCAGGTCCATCATCTTCAGCTTGCGCACGCGGATCAGCCCGCCGTCGCGCCCGGTGAGGCCCACCGCCTTGCCGCCGGCCACATTGATGAGACCGACGATATCTTGCTGCACCTGGCCGGCGAGCACCCACTCGACCACTTCCATGGTCTCGTCGTCGGTGACGCGCATGCCCTGGATGAAGGTGCCCTTCTTGCCGAGCTTGGCCAGCGCTTCCTCGATCTGCGGCCCACCGCCGTGCACCACCACCGGGTTCATGCCGACGAGCTTGAGCAACACCACGTCTTCGGCGAAATCCTGCTGCAGTGCCGGGTCCGTCATCGCATTGCCACCGTACTTGATGACGATGGTCTTGCCGTGGAACTTGCGGATGTAGGGCAGCGCCTGGGCCAGGATTTCGGCCTTCTCACGCGGGGCGATGTGGGAGAGGTCGGTGGCGGGAGCGTTGCTCATGGTGCGGTCCTTCGAGGGGAGACTTCGGGCGGGGAAATTGTAGGCGGCGATGCGGGGAACTTCTGCGCGCACCTTCGGCTCAGAACGCCTTGTTGCAGCGCACGCCGCGCGCGCCTTTTATACTGAACCGCATGTCACTTCGCTTCTGGATCGTTTGTCTGATGCTCGCCCTGCTGCCCTTGCGCGGCTGGGCGGCGGCATCGATGACGGTGCCTGCGGCGGTGAGCGATGCGTCGGTTCACGTCGTGCAAGTTGCGGGCCTGGGCGAGCACACCATGGCCTCGTGTCACGAGGCGGCGGGCGATGCATCCACCCCCACAGGGCACGCCTGCAATCTCTGCGACCTGTGCCACAGCGCCGTGGCCGACCAGGTCGACGCCAGTGTGCCGCAGATGCCCCTGCTCGACGTGATGCCGCTCCCCGCGGTCGCACGCGACACCGGCCGCCACGCGGTCGGCGGGCTCGAGCGGCCCCCTCGAATCACGCTCGCCTGAACGCAGTGCGCGGCGCGCCCTGAGGGGCAGCGCTCGCCCGCTGCGCGTGTTCGACGCCATCGCCTTCGGGCGGCGGCGGGTCCCTCCACGTCTTCATGCGAGTTGGCCATGACCCCACCGATTCAATCGGCACTGCTTCTTCTTGCAGCGCTGAGCACCGCCGCGCCCTGCGCAGCCGAACCCCGACCTGACCCGCTCGACGCCACGGCACCGGTGCCCGCGCTGAAGTTCAGCTCCTCGCTCGCCGGCTTCCGCACGCTCGGCGACGACAAGCCCGTGCCGTGGAAAGAAGCGAACGACACCACGGCCCGCATCGGTGGCTGGCGCACCTATGCCCGCGAGGCGCGTGCCCCGGCGTCCGCGGCGTCGGCAGCGATGCCCGGCGCCGAAGCGAAGTGAGCCCGCGATGAAAAAGCTCACGCGCCTTCCATCGCGCTGGCTCGCCCTGCTGCCACTCGCCGCAGCACTCGGCGGCTGCGCCAGCTTCAGCGCCGACGGCGGCTTCGGCGCGGTCGCACAAACCACGCGAGACCGCCTCGGTAAAGAGGCGAGCTGGCAACGCAGCGACGCCGACCGCGAACGTGTCGCCATGCGCGTGGCCGAGTTGCTGAAGCAGCCATTGAGCGCCGATGCCGCAGTGCAGATCGCCCTGCTCAACAACCGCGGCCTGCAAGCCTCCTTCCACGAACTCGGCATCGCCGAGGCCGACGTGGTGCAGGCGGGCAGACTGCCCAACCCGGGCTTCAGCATCGGCCGCTCGACGCAGGGCAGCGAGGTGGAACGCGAACTGGGCGTGCATGTCAATCTGGCACGTCTGATCCTCATGCCCGCGGTCGGGCGCATTGAGTCGCGCCGCTTTGCGCAGGTGCAGAGCGCGGTCACGAGCCAGGTGCTTGCACTTGCTGCCGACACCCGCAAGGCCTGGGTGCAGGCCGTCGCCGCGGAGGAAGGCGTGCGCTACACCCAGCTCGTGCAGCAAGCCGCTGAAGCGAGTGCCGAACTGGCCCGCCGCATGGCCCAGGTCGGCAACTGGAACAAGCTGCAGCAGGCACGCGAACAGGGCTTCTATGCCGATGCAGCGCTGAGCCTGGCGCATGCCGAACAAGCACAGCGCTCGACACGCGAACGCCTCGTTCGGCTGATGGGTTTGTGGGGCGCGCAGCTCGATTTCCGATTGCCGGAGCGCCTGCCCGATCTGCCCGCCGCGCCACAAGATCTGCCCAACATCGAACAGACGGCCATGGCACAACGCCTCGATGTGCAAGCGGCGAAGGCCAACGCGGAGCAGATGGCGCAGAACCTGGGTTTGACGAAGGCGACACGTTTCATCAACGTGCTGGAGTTCGGAGCGCTGCGCACCACGTCGAACGAGATGCCGGTCAAACGCGGCTATGAAGTGAGCCTGGAGTTGCCGCTGTTCGACTGGGGCGATGCGCGTGTAGCGAAGTCGGAAGCGGTCTACATGCAGGCCGT
>JANYJL010000055.1 GCA_025361845.1 Rhizobacter sp. | reverse complement strand
GCTCAACACGCAGCACAGGCCTTCGCGCATGTCGTCGCCGGTCACTTCGACCTTGGCCTTCTTCGCCAGCTCGTTGTCTTCGATGTACTTGTTGATGACACGGGTCATCGCCGCGCGCAGGCCAGTGAGGTGGGTGCCGCCGTCACGCTGCGGGATGTTGTTGGTGAAGCAGAGCACGTTCTCGGTGTAGCCGTCGTTCCACTGCATCGCCACTTCGCCGGTGATGTTGGTGTTCTGGTCGCTCAGCTTTTCACCGCTGGCCGCGAACACATTGGCGTGCAGCGCCTTCTTGCCGGTGTTGATGAACTGGACGAAGCCCTTCACACCGCCGGCGTAGGCGAAGTTGTCTTCCTTGTTGTTGCGTTCATCGACGAGGCGGATCTTCACGCCGTTGTTGAGGAACGAAAGCTCGCGCAGGCGCTTGCTGAGGATGTCGTAGTGAAAGTCGATGTTCGAGAAGATTTCCAGGTCGGGCAGGAAGTGCACTTCGGTGCCGCGTTTCTCGGTGTCGCCGGTGATCTTCATCGGCGAGATCTCGAAGCCGTCGCGCTTCTCCAGCACACGGTCCTGCGGGATGCCCTGCTTGAACTCCATGAAGTGCACCTTGCCGTCGCGGCGCACCGTCAGGCGCAGCCACTTCGACAGGCCGTTGACGCAGCTCACGCCCACGCCGTGCAGACCGCCCGAGACCTTGTAGCTGTTCTGGTTGAACTTGCCGCCGGCATGCAATTCGGTCAACGCGATCTCGGCAGCCGAGCGCTTGGGCTCGTGCTTGTCATCCATCTTCACGCCGGTCGGGATGCCGCGGCCGTTGTCGGTCACGCTGATCGAGTTGTCGCTGTGGATCGTCACGACGATGTCGTCGCAATGGCCAGCGAGCGATTCGTCGATCGAGTTGTCGACCACTTCGAACACGAGATGGTGCAGGCCCGTGCCATCAGACGTGTCGCCGATGTACATGCCCGGCCGCTTGCGCACCGCTTCCAGGCCTTCGAGGATCTGGATGCTGCCTTCTCCGTAAGCCGCGCTCGATGCGGCGTCTGCGGCCTTCTTGGCGTCTTCTTCGGGGGTGTTCTGCGTGTCGCTCATGGATGCTTCTAGAGGGCCCGGTACGGGCCCGGGCGTCAGTCTGGCAAGAACCCCCGCTTGGCGGGGGCAGGGGGTGCAATCGGCACCGCGAAGCGAATCTGTCCGCCTCCGGCGGTCAGATTCGCATCGGCATGACAACGTACTTGAAGCCTGCTTGTTCGGGCACCGTGATGAGCACGCTCGAATTCGTATCCTGCAACTCCAGCTTCACCATTTCCTGGCTCATGTTGAGCATCGCGTCGATCAGGTAAGTGACGTTGAAGCCGATCTCTATGCTGTCGCCGGCATAGTCGATCTCAAGTTCTTCTTTCGCCTCTTCCTGCTCGGCATTGCTGGAGGCGATGCGCAGGCTGCCAGGCTCCAGGTTCACGCGCACACCCTTGAACTTCTCACTCGTGAGGATGGCCGCGCGTTGCAGGCTGGCCAGCAGCGGCGCACGGCCGAGCGTCACCGAGTTCTTGTGGTTCTTCGGGATCACGCGGTTGTAGTCGGGGAACTTGCCCTCGACCAGCTTGGTCACGAACTCCATGCCCGAAAAACTGAACTTCGCCTGGTTGCCGGCAAAGCGCATTTCGATCGGGGTGTCTTCGTCCTTCAACAGCCGCTGCAGTTCAAGCACGGTCTTGCGCGGCAAGATCACTTCCTGCTTCGGGATCTCGGTGTCGAGCGTCGCTTGCGCGAGTGCCAAGCGGTGCCCGTCTGTCGCGACCAGCGTGAGGTTCTTGCCTTCGGCAACGAACAGAATGCCGTTGAGGTAGTAGCGGATGTCGTGCACCGCCATCGCGAAGTGCACCTGGTTGACGAGCAGCTTGAGTGTCTTCTGCGGCACGCTGAACATTGGGCCGAAGTCGGCGGCTTCCTGAACCAGCGGGAAATCGTCGCTGGGCAGCGTTTGCAAGGTGAAGCGACTCTTGCCACCTTGCAACGTCAGCTTGTTCTGGTTCGCCGTGAGGGTGACGGTCTGGTCCGTCGGCATGGAGCGCAGGATGTCGATCAGCTTGCGCGCGCCGACAGTGGTCGCGAAGTTGCCGCCATCGCCACCGAGGTCAGCGGTGGTGCGCACCTGGATTTCGAGATCGCTGGTGGTCAGCTCGATCTGCGGCCCGGTCTTGCGGATCAGCACATTGGCCAGCACCGGCAGCGTGTGGCGCCGCTCGACGATGCCGGACACCGATTGCAGAGCGCCCAACACTTTTTCTTGCGTTGCCTTCAAGACAATCATGTCAACCTCTTAACTTAGTAGTCTTAGTAGAGAACGGTCATTTCTGTGGACAAGCGTATTTTCGCCTTTTCCATCAAGCAGTTAGGTCCTTGAAAACCATGTGCTGCCGAGCCCTGGAACAGGCACGCCAAGCGACAACAACTTCGAATTCGGGCGTGGGCCTGTGGACAGGTGACTGGTTGTTCGAAACTTGTCCCCAGGCTTGTGGCTTGACAGGCATGGCATTCGCGTTCACGCCTGTTTCCTCAACCTTTGAGCGTCTGTTCCAGCACATGCAGTTGCTGGTTCAGTTCGGTGTTCTTCTGGCGCTCTGCAGAGATCTTGCGCAC
Source organism: Rhizobacter sp. (assembly GCA_025361845.1). Lineage (GTDB taxonomy): Bacteria > Pseudomonadota > Gammaproteobacteria > Burkholderiales > Burkholderiaceae_C > JANYJL01. The sequence goes on along the minus strand of JANYJL010000055.1, from coordinate 3,456 downwards.
CGCGTGCAGCACTGTCGTGTGGTCGCGGCCGCCGAACAACTCGCCGATCTCGGGCAGGCTTTTTTGCGTCATTTCCTTGGCCAGGTACATCGCAATCTGGCGCGGCCGCGCAATGCTGGCCGGGCGCTTCTTGCTGTACATGTCGGCGACCTTGATCTTGTAGAAATCGGCGCAGGTCTTCTGGATGTTCTCGACCCCGACCTGGCGGTTCTGGATCGACAGCAAGTCCTTCAGCGCTTCGCGCGCCAAGCCGATGTTGATTTCCTTGTGGCTGAAACGCGAGTACGCGAGGATCTTGCGCAGTGCGCCTTCCAGTTCGCGCACATTCGCGCGCACGTTCTTGGCGACGAAGAAAGCGACGTCCTCGGGCATCGTGGTGCCTTCCAGATCGGCCTTGCGCATCAGGATGGCCACGCGCATTTCGAGCTCGGGCGGCTCGATCGCGACCGTCAGGCCAGCGTCGAAGCGCGAGGTCAAACGTTCATCGATGTCCACCAGTCCCTTCGGGTAGGTGTCGCTCGTCATGATGATGTGCGCCTTCTTGGCGAGCAGGGCCTCGAACGCATTGAAGAACTCTTCCTGCGTGCGCTCCTTGCCGGCGAAGAACTGCACGTCGTCGATCAACAGAAGATCGAGCGAGTGGTATTTGGCCTTCAACTCGTCGAAGGTCTTGCGCTGGTAGTTCTTCACCACGTCGGTGATGAACTGCTCGGCGTGCAGGTAGAGGATGCGGGCATCGGGTTTGTCGGCCAGCAGTGCATTGCCGACGGCATGAATCAGATGCGTCTTGCCCAGGCCCACGCCGCCGTAGATGAACAGCGGGTTGTACATGACACCGGGTGCTCCGGCCACGTGCAGCGCGGCGGTGCGTGCCATCTGGTTGGCACGGCCGGGCACCAGGGCATCGAAGGTCAGGACGCTGTTGAGGCGGCTGCGTGCGGCGATCGATACGGCCGCAGTGGCTGCGGGCACCAGGTTCAAGTTGCGCCGCTGCCCATTCAAATGTGTGCCGTTGGCGCCAGCAAGCCGCGCATCGGTCACGCCGAAGCCATTTAATGCAGGGCCCGGAGCGGTTTCGCGGGGGGCGAGTGTCAGCTCCAGGCGCACCAACTTGCCGGCGAGTTCCGACAGCACGGCCTCGATCTTCCCGGCGTACTGGTTGCGAATCCAGTCGAGCTTGAAGCGGTTGGAAACGCGCACCGTTGCCACAGTGCCGCCGTCAACCAGTTCGGTGATGGCGGCCGCGGGCAGCGGGCGTATCCAGGTGTTGAATTGTTGCTCGGGCAACTCGGCTGCGAGGCGAGCACAGCCGCGCGACCACAGGTCTGCGCTCATGTTGTGGAAAAGTTCTTGTGGGAGCCGCCGGATTGTACGTGCCGCAGGGCTCCCGGGGGGCGGTTATCCACAGTTTCGCGCCGCACTGTCACCCGTGTGGCGCTCAGGGTATCCAGGCGCGCAACATTGACGGAAGGGGGCGTTTTTGGTGTAATCATTGGTTTCCCGAAAACCAGGCAGCTGCAACGCGCCCGGTAGTGCACGAACAAGCGCACGAACGCAACCGCATCAACAACAGCGCGACAACAGCGCATCAACAGCCCGCGCGGGCCGGATCGATCATGAAACGTACCTACCAAGCTTCGAAAATCCGCCGCGCTCGTACGCACGGCTTCCTCGTTCGCATGAAGTCCCGCGGTGGCCGTGCTGTCATCAACGCCCGCCGCGCCAAGGGCCGCAAGCGTCTGGCGGTCTGAGTCTTCGGGCAGTTCAGGCACGCACCGGCTTTGCCGCCCTCGTGCCGTGATTGAACGCCTGTTGCGGTCCGCCGATTTCGAACGGGTGCTTCGAACCGCGACCCGCGCGCGCAGTACCCACTTCGCTGCACACCACGTCAGCGACTCGCCGAGCTTGCCGGCCAAAGTGGCCAAAGCGGTCCTGGCGGCGAAGTTGTCAACAACCGAGCTGCTGGGTCGGGCCCGGCCTGTGGATGAGTCTGTCGCGTCACGCGTGAAACCGGCTGCCACCTGGCTTGGCGCCGTGGTGCCCAAACGCCACGCCAAGCGTTCCGTGACACGCAGCCTGCTCAAACGACAGATCCGCGCGGCCGTGCTGGCCCAAGGCGAAGCGCTGTCGACGGGCCTCTGGGTGATCCGTCTGCGGGTCCCTTTCGATGTGTCGCAGTTCCCCAGTGCGCGTTCGCAGGCCTTGCGCGATGCCGCACGCGGCGAGCTCGATCTCCTCCTGGCCAGCGCGGTTCAACGCGGCCGTGGCCGCTGAACTGGGCACGGCTGCTATGCCTTCCCCAGTGGTCTTGTGGCCCCGCCGCAGCGCGATGGCGCTGGTGCGTGTTTACCGCTTGTTCCTGAGCCCGTGGCTGGGCCCCTCCTGCCGGTTCGAGCCGAGCTGTTCCGCCTACGCATTGCAGGCGCTGGACCAGCACGGGGCGCTGGCCGGCAGCTACCTTACCGTCTGCCGCCTGGCGCGTTGTCACCCCTGGTGCGAACCGGGCTTCGACCCGGTGCCCGCGCACGCGCCCGCCCTGTTTTCCCGTTTGGTGAGCGGCGTCCCCACGCGTCGCGCGCCGATCCCTCCACCTTTGCCTGATAAGAACTTCCCATGACCGATATGCGCCGCACCCTGCTGTGGGTGGTGTTCTCGATGTCCCTGGTCCTGATCTGGGACGCCTGGAACAAGCACAACGGGCAACCGTCCCTGTTCAGCCCGGCGCCGGCAAAGGTTGCTGCTGTGGGCTCGCCACCTGGGCTGGCTGGGGCTGCCAAGGCCGCCGCCGCAACCCCCCTTTCCACGGCCCCGAACGGAGTTCCAGCCGAAGCGCCGGTGCTTGCCGAACAGGTGACGATCGCGACCGATCTGGTCAAGGCCACGCTGACGGGCGAGGGTGGCACGCTGATCCGGGTCGAGCTCTTGAAGGAGCCGGAACACGTCGAAAAGCAATGGTATGAGCCGCTCGTCGCGCTGTTCAACGGTGGCGGCACGCATGCGCCGGGTGACTCGAAGAACGTTCTGTTGCTGGATGAGTCGGCCGATCGCCTGTACGTCGCGCAGACCGGACTGATTCCGACGGCGGGTGGCACCGGCCTGCCCAATCACCACACGGTCATGTCGCTGGTGCCGGGGGAGCGCACGCTCAAGCCGGGGCAGGACGCGCTTCAGGTGAAGTTCGAGTCGCCGGTCGTCGGTGGTGTCAGGCTGGTGAAAACCTACACCTTCAAGCGCGGCGACTATGTGATCGACGTGAAGAACGAGGTCGTCAACGAGTCTTCTGTTCCCGTTACGCCGCGTCTGTATTTGCAGTTGGTGCGCGACGGTATCCCGCCGCCCGGCGGCTCGAGCGTCTATTCGACCTTCACCGGGCCGGCCATCTACGACGACGCCGGGAAGTTTCACAAGATCGAGTTCAAGACGATCGAAAAGCGCACGCCAGGGGAGAAGCCTGAC
>JANYJL010000131.1 GCA_025361845.1 Rhizobacter sp. | reverse complement strand
TGCTTCCAGACGGCCGCCGCGACCACCAGCATCATCGCCTGCCCGCCGTTGAGCAGGTGGTTCCAGTCGACGCCGATCGCTTGCAGCGCGTAGGCCACGATGCCGATGCTGGGCGAAAACATGAAGAGCCACAGCACACCGGTCACGGCCGGTGCGACCGCATACGGCCAGATCAGGAGCGTCTTGTAGAAGGCCGCGCCCTTGACGACGCGATCCGCGAAGATCGCCAGCATCAGCGAGAGCGCCAGGCCGAGCACCGCGACCAGCACCGAGAAGATCGCGGTGGTCTTGAAGGAGGCGAGGTAGGTCGGGTCGTTCCAGAGGTTGCGGAAGTTCTCGATGCCGACCCATTCGACCGAGGTGCCGAAGGCGTCAGACTGTTGCAGCGATTGCAGCAGGGCCTGCGCCGCCGGCCAGAAGAAGAACACCGCGATGACGATGGCCTGCGGCGCCAGCAGCGCCCAGGGCAACCAGCCGGATTTGAAGACGACGCGCTTCTCGGAAGCCACGGCGATTCAGCGGCTGAGGGCGACTTGGATTGGCTCCCTCTCCCTTCGGGAGTGGGTGGGGGTGAGGGTCCGCGAACCGGCAATGCGCCCGGAGCGACCCCTCACCCCAACCCTCTCCCCAAAGGGGCGAGGGGGCCAATCGAGTCGCTTCGCCAATGCAGACATTCGCTCAGCCCTTGTTCGCTTTCTCGAACCGCGATAGCAACTCATTGCCACGCTCGACGATCGAATCGAGCGCTTCCTTCGCGGTCTTCTTGCCGCCCCAGACCTGCTCCAGCTCTTCGTCCTCGATCGTGCGGATCTGCACGTAGTTGCCGAGGCGGATGCCGCGCGACTTGTCGGTGGTCTTGCGGATCATCTGGTTCACCGCCACGTCGGTGCCCGGGTTCTCCTTGTAGAAGCCGGACTGCTCGGTGAGCTGGTATGCCGCGGTGGTGATCGGCAGGTAGCCGGTGCGCTTGTGGCTGGCCGATTGCACCTCGGGGCTCGACAGGTAGGTGAAGAAGGCCGCGATGCCTTTGTATTCTTCAGGCTTCTTGCCCGACATCACCCACAGGCTGGCGCCGCCGATCACGGTGTTCTGCGGCGCGCCGGGTGCATCCGGGTAGTAGGGCAGGGGCGCGATGCCGTAGGCGAACTTGGCGTTCTTCTTCACGTTGCCGTAGAAGCCCGACGACGTGGTCATCATCGCGCACTCACCCGAGATGAAGCTGGCTTCCGGCACGTTCGCGCGGCCCTTGTAGACGAACAGGCCCTGCTTGGCCATGTTGGCCAGGTTCTCGATGTGGCGTACGTGCAGCGGCGAGTTGATCTTCATGCGCGCGTCCAGGCCGCCGAGGCCGTTGCCTTTGGTCGCGAACTCGACGTTGTGCCAGGCCGAGAAACTCTCGAGCTGCGTCCAGCCCTGCCAGGCTAGCGAGATCGGGCACTTGTGGCCGGAAGCCTTGAGCTTGGCCGCGGCGAGTGTCACCTCGGGCCAGGTGGCGGGCGCCTTCTCGGGGTCGAGGCCCGCAGCCTTGAACGCGTCCTTGTTGTAATAGAAGACGGTCGTCGAGCTGTTGAACGGGAAGCTCAACATTTGCCCGCCCGGCGCGGTGTAGTAGCTGGCCACGGCCGAGATATAGGACGAAGGATCGAACTTCTCGCCGGCATCTTTCATCACCTTGCCGACCGGCACGATCGCGCCCTTGCTGGCCATCATCGTCGCGGTGCCCACTTCAAACACTTGCAGGATGTGCGGCGCGTTGCCGGCACGGAAGGCGGCCACCGCGGCCGTCATCGATTCGTCGTACGTGCCCTTGTAGGTGGGCACGATCTTGACGGCGCTCTGCTTCGCGTTGAAGTCCTTGGCGAGGTCGTTGACCCATTCGTTGTTGACGGCGGTCATCGAATGCCACCACTGGATTTCGGTCTGGGCCTGGGCCGGCTGAACAAGGGTCAGCGCCAACGTGGCGGCGCCGAAGGCGAAGGACAGGGATTTCATGGCAACTCCTGGAAGGGCAGGCATTTCGACGAGCGCGCAGTGTGCGGCGCTCGTGTGACAACTCTACTTATCGTGGGGAAGTGCCCCAGCGGCAACCGGGGTAACCCCGCGCCGCGGCAGCCCTGCTGCGCTGCGGTACGATCGAACGTTAAGTGCCCAGACGGGTGGTGAACAGCCCCCCGCAGCCCATGAACGCACCCCTGCCGTTGACCCAGATTGCCGCCGCTGCCAGCGCGGCGCATGCCGTGCACGATGCCGCGCCCCGGCTGCGCGAAATTCCGTACAACTACACCTCGTTCTCCGACCGTGAGATCGTCATTCGCCTGCTCGGCGAGCGCGCCTGGGAACTGCTGAACCGCCTGCGCGAAGAGCGCCGCACTGGCCGCTCGGCTCGCATGCTCTACGAGGTGCTGGGCGACATCTGGGTCGTGCAGCGCAACCCCTATCTGCAAGACGACTTGCTCGACAACCCGAAGCGCCGCCGCCTGTTGATCGAAGCGCTGAACCACCGCCTTGGCGAGATCCAGTTGCGCCGCGACCCGGCGAGCGATGGCGAGCGCGATGCCCATGTCGGCGAGTTGCTGGCCTCGGCCCGCGCGGCCGTGGCCTCGTTCGATGCGCAGTTCGGTGCCGTGGCCGATCTGCGCCGCCGCGCCCAGCGTGTGCTGGGCCGCGTGACGGCGAAGGACAACATCAAGTTCGACGGCCTCTCGCGTGTCTCGCACGTGACGGATGCGACCGACTGGCGCGTCGAATACCCCTTCGTCGTGCTCACGCCCGACACCGAGGCCGAGATGGCCGCGCTGGTGAAAGGCTGCATCGAACTCGGCCTGACGATCATCCCGCGTGGCGGCGGCACCGGCTACACCGGCGGCGCGATCCCGCTCACGTGGAACAGCGCGGTCATCAACACCGAAAAGCTCGAAGCGATGACCGAGGTCGAGATGCGACGCCTGCCCGGCCTGGATGTCGATGTCGCGACCATCTGGAGCGAAGCCGGCGTCGTGACGCAGCGCGTGGCCGATGCGGCAGAGCGCGGTGGTTTCGTCTTCGCAGTCGATCCGACCTCGGCCGAAGCCTCGTGCATCGGCGGCAACGTGGCGATGAACGCGGGTGGCAAGAAGGCCGTGCTCTGGGGCACCGCGCTCGACAACCTGGCCTCGTGGCGCATGGTCACGCCGGAGGCGAAGTGGCTCGAAGTCATCCGCCTGAACCACAACCTCGGCAAGATCCACGACGTCGAGATGGCGAGCTTCGAACTGCGTTACTTCGATGCCTCGGGCAAGACGCTCGAACGCACCGAGCGGCTCGACATCCCCGGCCGCGTCTTCCGCAAGGAAGGTCTCGGCAAGGACGTGACCGACAAGTTCCTCGCCGGCCTGCCGGGCATCCAGAAGGAAGGCTGCGACGGCCTCATCACCAGCGCACGCTGGGTGGTCCACAAGATGCCGGCGCACATGCGCACGGTGTGCCTGGAGTTCTTCGGCAACGCGAAGGACGCGGTGCCGAGCATTGTCGACATCAAGGACTTCATGTTCGCGGAGGCGAAGCGCGGCGGCGCGGTGCTGGCCGGGCTCGAGCATCTGGATGATCGCTACCTGAAGGCCGTCGGCTACGCGACGAAGAGCAAACGCGGCGGCCTGCCCAAGATGGTGCTGGTGGGCGACATCGCCGGCGACGACCCGGACGTGGTGGCGCGCGCCACCAGCGAAGTGGTTCGCCTGGCCAATGGCCGCGCGGGCGAAGGTTTCATCGCCGTGAGTGCCGAGGCGCGCAAGAAATTCTGGCTTGACCGCAAGCGCACCGCCGCCATCAGCAAGCACACGAACGCGTTCAAGGTGAACGAGGACGTGGTGATCCCGCTGCCACGCATGGGCGAGTACACCGAAGGCATCGAGCGCCTGAACGTCGAGTTGAGCCTGCGCAACAAGCTGGCCCTGGTCGATGCGCTCGAAGCCTTCTTCGAGACCGGCCACCTGCCGCTCGGCAAGAGCGACGATGCCGGCGAGATCGCATCGGCCGAATTGCTCGAGGACCGCGTTCAGCAAGCGCTGGCGCTGCTGCGCGAGGTGCGCATGTTGTGGTCGGGGTGGATGATTCAGCTCGATGTGGTTCAGGCCGACACGGGCCGCAGCATCTTCACGGACCTGCAAGACCACACGCTGCGCGCCTCGTGGAAGACGCAGATCCGCGCGCCGCTGCAGAACATCTTCGCCGGCTCGGCGCTGCAGCCGATCGTCGACGAGTGCCAGAAGGTCCACGGCCAGGTGCTGCGCGGCCGCGTCTGGATCGCATTGCACATGCATGCCGGCGACGGCAATGTTCACACCAACATCCCCGTCAACAGCGACAACTACGAGATGCTGCAGACCGCGCATGAAGCGGTGGCGCGCATCATGAAGCTGGCGCGCTCGCTCGACGGCGTGATCTCGGGTGAGCACGGCATCGGCATCACCAAGCTCGAATTCCTGACCGAGGACGAGATGGCCGAGTTCACGGCCTACAAGGAACGGGTCGATCCGGAAGGGCGCTTCAACAAGGGCAAGCTGTTGCGGCAGGCTGGCCTCAAAGCTGATTTGACGAACGCATACACGCCGAGCTTCGGGCTGATGGGCCACGAGTCGCTGATCATGCAGCAGAGCGACATCGGCGACATCGCCAACTCGGTGAAGGACTGCCTGCGCTGCGGCAAGTGCAAGCCGGTCTGCGCGACGCATGTGCCGCGCGCCAACCTGCTGTACAGTCCGCGCAACAAGATCCTCGCAACCTCGCTGCTGGTCGAAGCCTTCCTCTACGAAGAGCAGACACGCCGCGGCATCAGCATAAAACACTGGCACGAGTTCGAGGACGTGGCCGACCATTGCACCGTCTGCCACAAGTGCCTGAGCCCGTGCCCGGTGAACATCGACTTCGGCGATGTGTCGATGAACATGCGCAACCTGCTGCGCAAGATGGGCCAGAAGAGCTTCCGCCCCGGCAACAAGATGGCGATGATGTTCCTGAACGCCACCAACCCCGAGAGCATCCGTTTGATGCGGCGGGCGATGGTCGACGTGGGCTTCAAGGCCCAGCGTGTGGCCAACGACCTGCTGCGTGGCCTGGCCCGCAGCCAGACCGCCGCGCCGCGCGCCAGCGTGGGTACCGCGCCGCTGAAGGAACAGGTGATCCACTTCATCAACAAGAAGCTGCCGGGTGGGCTGCCCAAGCGGACCGCACGCGCGCTGCTCGATATCGAGGACAAGGACTACGTCCCGATCATCCGCAACCCGAAGACGACGACGGCCGACACCGAGGCGGTGTTCTATTTCCCCGGCTGCGGCTCGGAGCGCTTGTTCTCGCAAGTGGGCCTGGCGACGCAGGCGATGCTCTGGCATGCCGGTGTGCAGACCGTGCTGCCGCCGGGCTACCTCTGCTGCGGTTACCCGCAGCGCGGCTCGGGCCAGTTCGACAAGGCCGAGAAGATGATCACCGACAACCGGGTGCTCTTCCACCGCGTTGCCAAAACGCTGAACTACCTCGACATCAAGACCGTGGTGGTGAGCTGCGGCACCTGCTACGACCAGCTGCAGGGCTACAAATTCGAGGACATCTTCCCCGGCAGCCGCATCATCGACATCCACGAGTACCTGCTCGAGAAGGGCATCACGCTCGATGCTTCGAACGGCGCCGGCAGCGGCTACCTGTACCACGACCCCTGCCACAGCCCGATGAAGTTGCAGGAGCCTATGAAGACGGTGAAGGCGCTCGTCGGTGCGAACGTGATCGACAGCAAACGCTGCTGCGGTGAGAGTGGCACGCTGGGCGTGACGCGGCCGGACATTTCGACGCAGATCCGCTTCCGCAAGGAAGAAGAACTGCTGAAGGACGAAGCCGCTTTGCGAGCGACAGGATCGGTCGGCGAGAAGGGCCCGGTGAAGATCCTCACCTCCTGCCCGAGCTGCCTGCAAGGCCTGTCGCGCTACGGCAATGACCTGAACAATGGCCTGCTGGAAGCCGACTACATCGTCGTCGAGATGGCCAACCGCATCCTCGGCGCCGACTGGATGCCCGAGTACGTGGAGCGTGCGAATGCCGGTGGCATCGAACGCGTGCTGGTCTGATCGATATTCTCGAAGGAGACAAACCATGGCCGGCTTGACCGCACAGACTCCGCAGCCCACCGAGATCACGGTGCACCAGCAAACGCGCGCCTTGCAGGTGAGTTTTGCCGACGGTGCGGATTTCCGCATTCCCTTCGAACTGATGCGCGTGTACTCGCCTTCGGCCGAAGTTCAGGGCCACGGCCCGGGCCAGGAAGTGCTGCAAACCGGCAAGCGCGAGGTCGAGCTCACCGCGCTGGAGCCGGTGGGTAACTACGCGGTCCAGCCGACGTTTTCGGACGGCCACAACACCGGCATCTTTTCCTGGGACTACCTCTACTTCCTGGGCTCGCAGCAGCCGGCCTTGTGGAAGCAATATGAAGAACGTTTGCTGGCCGCTGGTGCAGTGCGCGACGCGCCGATGGTGGAAGCCGCGGGTTCGTCCTGCGGGCATAAACATTGAGCCTGCCATGAGCGACACCCATTTCGGTTTCCAGAAGGTCGACGAATCGCAGAAGGCCACGCGGGTGCGCGGCGTGTTCGATTCGGTCGCTTCACGCTACGACGTGATGAACGACCTGATGTCGATGGGCCTGCACCGCGCCTGGAAGGCCTACACCGTGGCGGTGGCGAACCTGCGGCCGGGGCAGCAGGTGCTCGATATCGCCGGCGGCACCGGCGACTTGGCGCGCGCCTTCGCCAAGAAGGTCGGTGCGAGTGGCACGGTGGTGCACACCGACATCAACGAAGCCATGCTGCGCCAGGGCCGCGACCGCCTGCTCGACGAAGGTCTGGTGCTGCCGACGACGATCTGCGATGCCGAGGCGCTGCCTTTCGGCACGGCCCGCTTCGACCTCGTCAGCGTTGCCTTCGGGCTGCGCAACATGACCCACAAGGACCGCGCGCTGGCCGAGATGGCGCGTGTGCTCAAGCCCGGTGGTCGGCTGCTGGTGCTCGAGTTCTCGAAGGTCGCCAAGCCGCTGGAGAAGGCCTACGACTGGTATTCGTTCAAGGTGCTGCCGCGCATCGGCCAGTGGGTTGCGGGCGATGCCGACAGTTATCGCTATCTCGCCGAGTCGATCCGCATGCATCCGGGCCAGGCCGAACTCAAGGACCTGATGAAGACGGCAGGCTTCGGGCATGTGGATGTTCATAACCTCAGCGCAGGTGTCGTTGCGCTTCACGTCGGGATCAAGTGTTGACATGAATCAAGAACTTCAACTTCGTGGTGTGGCCCCGTTTCGTTCCTGTCTCGGTGGCCGCGGGCTGGCCGTGGTCGTGCTGAGCGCGGCGCTGCTGGCCGCGTGCGGCGGCAGCAAGGACAAGGGCTCTTCGCAGGTCGCGGTGAAGGTCAACAAGGAAGAGATCTCGGTGCACCAGATCAACTTCGTGTTGCAGCAACAGCGCGGTTTGCGGCCCGAGCAGGCCGACGCCGCGGGTCGCCAGGTGCTCGAGCGTCTGGTCGACCAGGAACTCGCGGTGCAGAAAGCGCAGGAGCTGAAGCTTGACCGCGACCCACGTGTGTTGCAGGCGGTCGAAGCGGCCCGGCGTGAGATCGTGGCTCGCTCCTACCTCGAAAAGACCGGCGAGGCCGCGGCCAAGCCCAGTCCCGAAGAGATCCAGAAGTATTACGACGACAAGCCCGCCCTGTTCAAGGAGCGGCGTGTCTACAACCTTCAGGAATTGACGATCGAAGCGCCGGCCGATCAACTCGAGGGTTTGCGTGCGCAGATGCAGTCGGCCAAATCGGCGACTGAGTTTGTCGAGTACCTGAAGACCAAGGGCATCAAGTTCGCCGTCTCGCAGGCGGTGCGCCCAGCCGAACAATTGCCGCTGAGCATGCTCGATACCTTCTCGCGCATGAAGGACGGCCAGAGCATCCTGGTGCCGACAGCCACCGGCGCCCAGGTGGTCGTGCTCGCGGGGTCGCGCTCAGAGCCGGTCGATGCTGCCCGCGCCCAGCCGGCGATCGAGCAGTTCTTGCAGAACGAAGCGCGCCGCAAACTGATCGAGGCGGACATGAAGGTCGCGCCGCTGCCAAGATCGAGTACGTGGGCAAGTTCGCGGAAGCTGCGGCATCGGCCCCGGCCGATGGAGCGACACCGGCGGCCCCGGCTGCCGCAGCAGCCCCAGCGGTGGCAGCGGCTCAGCCCGCTTCGGCCGCCAAGGGGGGCCTGAGCGCGGAAGACATCAGCAAGGGCCTGGGCATCAAGTGAAGTAACGGGCGCGTGGCCGGCGCATGTTTGCGCCGGACTGCCCTGCGCCGATCAGAGCCGCCAGACCCGCAGGCCCGCAGCGCCGAGTGAGGCGCTGTCGAAGCTGGCTTTCACGTCGACGAAACTGCCACCGGCCACCACCTTGGCCTGGATCTGCGCGACGCTGAGCTCGTGGTATTCCTTGTGCGAGACCGCTGCGACGATCGCGTCCGCCCGCGGCAAATCTTCCCAGGGCGTGAGGCGCACGCCGTACTCGTGCATCGCTTCCTCGGGGTCGCCTTCGGGGTCGTGCACGAAGACCTCGATGCCGTAGCTTTGCAGCTCGGCAATGATGTCGATGACCTTGCTGTTGCGCAGGTCGGGGCAGTTCTCCTTGAAGGTCAGGCCGAGCACGTTCACGCGCGCTCCCTTGACCGAACTGCCGCAGGCGATCATCTGCTTGACGGTCTGCTCGGCGATGAACTTGCCCATGCCGTCGTTGATGCGCCGGCCCGCCAGGATGACCTGCGGGTTGTAGCCCAGCATCTCGGCCTTGTGCGTCAGGTAGTACGGGTCCACGCCGATGCAGTGGCCACCGACCAGACCGGGGCGGAAGGGCAGGAAGTTCCACTTCGTGCCGGCGGCCTTCAGCACCTCGAGCGTGTCGATGCCGATGCGGTGGAAGATGACGGCCAGTTCGTTCATCAGCGCGATGTTGAGGTCGCGCTGGGTATTTTCGATCACCTTGGCGGCTTCGGCCACCTTGATGCTGCTGGCCGGGTAGACACCCGCGGTGATGACACTGCCGTAGATCTCGGCGACCTTCGCGAGCGTCTCCGGCGTGTCGCCCGAGACCACCTTGGTGATCTTGGTGACGGTGCGTTCCTTGTCGCCGGGGTTGATACGTTCCGGGCTGTAGCCGACGAAGAAATCCTGCTTCCATTTGAGACCTGAATGCTTCTCGATGATCGGAATGCAGATCTCTTCGGTAGCGCCGGGGTA
>JANYJL010000398.1 GCA_025361845.1 Rhizobacter sp. | reverse complement strand
CGCGCATCACGCTGCAACAGCAAGTCAGCGAGCAGCTCAAGGCGCACTTCGGCGACAAGGTGTTCAACACCGTGATCCCGCGCAATGTGCGCTTGGCCGAGGCTCCGAGTTATGGCCTGCCGGGGGTGGTGTTCGACCCGTCCTCCAAAGGTGCGCAGGCGTTCGTGGAGTTCGCCAAGGAAATGGTCGAACGCATCGATTCGATGTGAGCGGGGCGGCGTCGTGAACGGACTGAACCCTGACTTCGACATCTCCCTGCTGTCGCGCATCGAAGATGCCGGCCTGAACGCCAGCGCGCCGCCGCAGCAGCGCTGGCTGGACGGCTGGTTGCTGCGCCTCTCGCCCGGCAAGGCCAAGCGTGCCCGGTGCGTCAATGCGGTCGCGCCTGGCCGCCGGCCACTGGAAGACAAGATTGCCGCTTGTGAGCGCGCATTCACTGACGCCAAGTTGCCGATGATCGTTCGCATCACACCGTTTTCAGTGCCGGCCGATCTCGACGCCGCGCTCGAACGTCGCGGCCTGAACCGCTTCGACGACACCTTCGTGATGGTCTTGCCTGGCCTGAACAGCATACCCAGCGTTTCTCTGCCCGCCGGCGCCACCTTCCAGTCACTGGCACTGGAGCCGTTTGCCCAGCGTGTCGGCGCCTTGCGGGGCTCACCACTGGCGCAGCGCCAGGCGCATGCCGAACGGCTCGCCAACTCACCGGTACCGTTCTTCGCCTGGGAACTGCGCCGCGATGGCGACACCCTCGCCTGCGGGCAGTACGCGCTGGAAGACGACGTGGTCGGCCTCTACGACGTGTTCACGGCGCCGGCAGCGCGCGGCCAGGGCCTGGCCGGCCTGTTGTGCACCCGCCTGCTGGCCGATGCAGCGCGGCATGGTGCGCGCCACGCCTACTTGCAGGTGGAGGCGGACAACCACGCGGCGCGCAGCGTCTACCGCAAACTCGGCTTCGCCGAAGGCTACGCCTACCACTACCGCGCGCACGACCCGGCCGGCGCGCGTTGAGCCTTTCAGCAAATAAGGCAACCTTCATGCTGCGCATGCTGGTGTTCGCCTTTCGGGCGGCCGGGCAGGCTCACAGGCCGAGCCCTTCTTCCACGCCCAGGTGCACATTCATCGACTGCACCGCCGCGCCGCTGGCGCCCTTGCCCAGGTTGTCGAGCCGAGCCATCAGCATCACCTGCGACTCGTTGCCGAACACGAACAGGTCGACCCGGTTGGTGTCGTTGCTGGCCTGCGGATCGAAGGCGCCGTCTTCCAGCGTGGCCGGGTCGCGCAGGGGCATCACCCGAATGAAGCGTTCACCGGCGTAGCGCTCGGTCAGCGCTGCGTGCAACTGTTCGGCCGTGGAGCCGGCCCGCAATTGCGACAAATGCAAGGGCACACTCACCGCTAAGCCCTTGTAGAACGGGCCAACGATCGGCATGAAGATCGGCTTGGTGGCGAGCCCGGTGTGGGTCGTCATTTCCGGGATGTGTTTGTGGGCCAGGCCGAGCGCGTAGGCCCGTGGCGCGTCCAGGCGCGCATCCCCGCCGGCCTGGTACTGCTCGATCATTTTCTTGCCACCACCGGAGTAGCCCGTGATCGAGGTCGCCGTGATCGGCAGTGCCGTCGGCAGCAGGCCCGCATCGACCAGCGGCCGCAGCAGCACGATGAAGGCCGAGGCATGGCAACCCGGATTGGCGATGCGCTTGGTAGCGCGCAGCGCGGCGCGTTGGCCAGCCGCCAGTTCGGGCAGGCCGAACACCCAGCCGGGCGCAGTGCGGTGCGCCGTGCTCGCATCGATCAGGCAGGTGTTGGGGTTGGTCACCAGCGCGGCGGCCTCCTTTGCGGCGCCATCGGGCAGGCACAAGAAGGCCACATCGGCGGCGTTCAGCAGGCGCGCGCGCTCGGCGGCGTCCTTGCGCTTGTCGGCGTCGATGCGCAGCACCTCGATGTCGCTGCGCTGCGCGAGATACTCGTGAATACGCAGCCCGGTGGTGCCTTCTTGGCCGTCGACGAATGCGCGGTAAGTCATTTCGGTTCCCTCTCCACAACTGTCCCAAGGATAAGCCAGCGTCATGACCGCGGTGCGTGTGCTCCTCTTGCCAGGCTGGCTGAACTCGGACGCTGCGCATTGGCAAAGTCGCTGGGAAACACTGCATGGTCACACCCGCGTCGAGCAGGACGACTGGCTTTGGCCGCGCCGGGGCGACTGGATGGCGCGGCTGGATGAGGTGCTGCTGGCCGGTGATGCGCCTGCCGTGCTGGTGGCGCACAGCCTCGGTTGCCAGCTCGTCGCTGCGTGGGCGTCGCACTCGAAGCACAGCCACCGCGTGAGGGCCTCATTGCTGGTCGCGGCACCGGACACCGAGCGCGCCGACATGCCACCGAACCTCTTCAACTGGCGGCCGATCGTGCGCAAACGCCTGCCCTTCCCAAGCGAACTTGTGTACAGCGACGACGACCCGTACTGCGGGCCGGAGCGCTCACTCGAGATGGCGACGGATTGGGGCAGCACGAGCCACCGCATCGGCGCCCGCGGGCACATCAATGGCGACTCGGGCCTGGGCGACTGGCCCGCCGGCCTCGCGCTGTTGCACGGCTTGGTTTCGCGCACAGTTTGATCGGGGACAATCAGCCCATGGTCACCAAGAAACCCAAGGGCCTCGGCCTCGGCCTCGAAGCGCTGCTCGGCCCGCGCGTGAAAGACGGCAGCGAGGCAGCGGCCAGCGCCGCGCCCGGCATGCCCCACGTGCTCAAGCTCACGCAGCTGCAGCCCGGCAAGTACCAGCCGCGCACGCGCATGGACGAAGGCTCGCTCTACGAACTGGCCGAGAGCATCAAGGCGCAGGGCGTGATGCAGCCGATCCTGGTGCGGCCGATCGCCGGCAATCGCTACGAGATCATCGCAGGTGAGCGGCGCACCCGCGCCGCCAGGCTCGCCGGCCTCGATGAAGTACCGGTGCTCGTGAAAGACGTGCCGGACGAAGCCGCCGCCGCGATGGCGCTGATCGAGAACATCCAGCGCGAAGACCTCAACCCGCTCGAAGAGGCGCAGGGCCTGAAGCGCCTGACCGACGAGTTCGGCCTCACGCACGAACAGGCCGCGCAGGCCGTCGGCCGCTCGCGCAGCGCGGCGAGCAACCTGCTGCGCCTCCTGAACCTGACCGAGCCGGTGCAGCAGATGCTGATGGCCGGCGACATCGACATGGGACACGCGCGTGCGTTGTTGCCACTCGAAGGCGCGCAGCAAATCCTCAGCGCCACCGAGGTCGTCGCGAAAAAACTCAGCGTGCGCGAGGCCGAAAAGCTCGTCGCCCGCCAGCTTGCCAACGGCCGCCAACAGCAGCCTCAGCGCGCCAAGGCCGAGAAGCCACGCGACTTGCTGCGCATCGAGCAGACGCTCTCGGATGCGCTCACCGCCGCGGTCGAGATCCGCGTGAAAAAGCGCACCACGCGCGGCGAACAAGGCGAGGTGGCGATCGCCTTCGGCTCGCTCGACGAACTGAATGGCCTGCTGGACAAGCTCGGCCTCGGTGCACGCTGAGGCGCCCTCGCGCCCGCCCCATGTCGTCGATCTGAACCCTGGATTCCCGCGTGTCCGAACGATCCGAAGTCCTGCTTCAATACGCCCTGCCCAAGAAGGCCATGACCCAGTTCGGCGGTGTCGTCGCCTCGGGCCGCTGGGGCGCGCGCACCACCGCCATCATTCGCTGGTTCGTGCGGCGTTACGGCGTTGACATGAACGAAGCGGCCGACCCCGACATCACGCACTACGCGAGCTTCAACGACTTCTTCACGCGCGCTTTGAAGCCCGGTGTGCGGCCGATGGCGCAGGCCCCGCTGATCTGCCCGGTGGACGGCGCCATCAGCCAGTTCGGCGCGATCGAGCGCGACCAGATCTTCCAGGCCAAGGGTCACCGCTATTCGACGACTGCCTTGGTCGGGGGTGACGCCGCACTCGCCGCGCACTTTCAGGACGGCCTGTTCGCCACGCTCTACCTGAGCCCGAAGGATTACCACCGCATCCACATGCCTTGCGATGGCCGCCTGCTGCGCATGATCTATGTGCCCGGTGACCTGTTCTCGGTCAACCCGACCACGGCGCGTGGTGTGCCCGGATTGTTCGCGCGCAACGAACGTGTCGTGTGCGTGTTCGACACCGCGCATGGCCCCTTCGTGCTGGCGCTCGTCGGCGCCACGATCGTCGGCAGCATGGCAACGGTGTGGCACGGTGTGGTCAACCCGCCCCGCAGTGCGGCCGTGCGCGAGTGGACTTACACCGATCAGGATGTGCAACTGACACAAGGCGCCGAGCTGGGCCGCTTCCTACTCGGCTCGACGGTCGTGATGCTGTTCCCGAAACGCGAGCTGGCCTTCAACACGCAATGGGTCGCTACCCGCAGCATCCACCTGGGCGAGACGATGTGCACCGCGGTGCCGTCAGCCGACGCACGCCCTGCCGCGTTGTAGAAGCAGCGAGTCCGGAACTTTTCCGCGAGCTACCCGCTCACTGTGATCAGGGTCTTCTGTTCAGGGGGTTCTCAGAAAACGCGAACACGGGCATGCTAGTTGCTCGATGTTGGTTGGGAACAGAACCCGGTTTGCCGTGTTACTCGAAGCCTGACCCCGCTCGACGTAATGCAAGCTTGAGTCGTACTTGCCGCTGATGTGTCGGAAAGCTCTGATGGCGCCCTGAGGTCCAGGACGCCACCAGAACTTCCCCAGACGTTGAACCAGGTGACCCCTGTTCAACGCCTCCTTGATGCACAGGAGATCAGCCATGGACGTGATCAGCAGTTTCGCCGCGCGCTTCGAGCGCACCCGCGAAGAAGAGCTTTCACTCGAGGACTACCTCGCCGAGTGCAAGCGCAACCCGATCGCTTATTCGACCGCGGCCGAGCGCATGCTCAAGGCCATTGGTGAGCCCAAGACGGTCGATACGCGCAACGACCAGCGGCTCTCGCGGCTGTTCGCCAACAAGGTCATCAAGATCTATCCCGCCTTCGCCGAGTTCTACGGCATGGAGGATGCGATCGAGCAAGTGGTCGGCTACTTCCGCCACGCCGCGCAAGGGCTCGAAGAAAAGAAACAGATCCTGTATTTGCTCGGCCCCGTGGGCGGCGGCAAATCGTCGATCGCCGAGCGCCTGAAGCAGTTGATGCAGGAAGTGCCCTTCTACGCGATCAAAGGCTCGCCGGTGAACGAAACGCCGCTCGGGCTGTTCGATGCCGTGGAGGACGGGCCGATCCTGGAAAAGGAATACGGCATTCCGCGTCGCTACCTGAACCGCATCCTGTCACCTTGGGCCGTGAAACGTCTGGAAGAGTTCGGCGGCGACATCCGCAAGTTCAAGGTCGTCAAGCGCTACCCCTCGGTGCTCAAGCAGATGGGCATCGCCAAGACCGAGCCGGGTGACGAGAACAACCAGGACATTAGCTCGCTCGTCGGCAAGGTCGACATCCGCAAGCTCGAAACCTTTGCGCAGGATGACCCGGACGCGTACAGCTTCTCCGGCGGCCTGTGCCTCGCGAACCAGGGCCTGCTCGAATTTGTCGAAATGTTCAAGGCGCCGATCAAGGTGCTGCACCCGCTTCTGACGGCAACCCAGGAAGGCAACTTCAAGGGCACTGAAGGTTTCGGCGCTATTCCCTTCGACGGCATCGTGCTCGCGCACAGCAACGAGAGCGAGTGGAAGGCCTTCCGCAACAACAAGAACAACGAGGCCTTCCTCGACCGCATCTACATCGTCAAGGTGCCGTACTGCCTGCGTGTGAGTGAAGAGGTCAAGATCTACGAGAAGCTCTTGCGCGGTTCGTCGCTTGCACAGGCCACTTGCGCGCCGGGCACGCTGAAGATGATGTCGCAGTTCGCGACCCTCACGCGCCTGAAGGAGCCCGAGAATTCGTCGCTCTATTCGAAGATGCTTGTGTACGACGGTGAAAATCTCAAAGACACCGACCCGCGTGCGAAGAGCTTCCAGGAGTACCGCGACTACGCGGGTGTCGACGAAGGCATGAGCGGTGTCTCGACCCGCTTCGCGTTCAAGATCATCTCCAAGGTCTTCAACTTCGACACGACCGAGATCGCCGCCAACCCGGTGCACCTGATGTACGTGCTGGAGCAGCAGATCGAGCGCGAGCAGTTCCCGGCCGAGACCGAACAGAAGTACCTGTCCTTCATCAAGGAGCACCTGTCGGTCAAGTACGCCGAGTTCATCGGCAAGGAAATCCAGACCGCGTATCTGGAGAGCTACAGCGAGTACGGCCAGAACATCTTCGACCGCTACGTCACCTATGCCGACTACTGGATCCAAGACCACGAGTACCGCGACACCGACACCGGCGAGGTGTTCGACCGAGGTTCGCTGAACAGCGAGCTGGAGAAGATCGAGAAGCCCGCCGGCATCAGCAACCCAAAGGACTTCCGCAACGAGATCGTCAACTTCGTGCTGCGTGCGCGTGCGGGCAACGCCGGCAACAACCCGGCCTGGACGAGCTACGAGAAGCTGCGCACCGTGATCGAGAAGAAGATGTTCTCGAACACCGAGGAGTTGCTGCCCGTCATCAGCTTCAACGCCAAGGCGAGTGCCGACGAGGCGAAGAAGCACGAGGACTTCGTGACCCGCATGGTCGCCAAGGGCTACACGTCGAAGCAGGTGCGCCTGCTCTGCGAGTGGTACCTGCGCGTACGCAAGTCCTCGTGAGTTCGTAAGACAACGCGGTTGCCTGAAGGAGCCACCTTGCAACAGATCATCGATCGACGGCTGGCGGGCAAGAACAAGTCCATCGGCAACCGCGAGCGATTCCTGCGCCGCCACAAGGAGCAGATCCGCGAGGCGGTGAAACGCGCCGTCGACGGTCGTGGCATCCGCGACATGGAAAAGGGGGAAGACATCCACATCCCCAAGCGCGACATCAGCGAGCCCGTCTTCGGCCACGGCCCCGGCGGCAAGCGCGAGATGGTGCACCCCGGCAACAAGGAATACGTGCGTGGCGACCGCATCGAGCGGCCCAAGGGCGGTGGCGGCAGTGGCAGCGGCAAAGGCAAGGCGGGTGATTCCGGCGAGGGGGACGACGACTTCGTCTTCCACCTCAGCAAGGAAGAGTTCATGCAGGTCTTCTTCGACGACCTGGCCCTGCCCAACCTGACACGCACCACGCTCGCCGAGACACCCGAATACAAGACCCACCGCGCTGGCTTTTCGAGCGACGGCAACCCGAGCAACCTGCACGTGGTGCGCTCGATGCGCGGCGCGATCGGCCGGCGCATCGCCATCGGCTCAGGCTCGCGGCGCGAGTTGCATCTGCTCGAAGAGAAGCTGGCGCTGTGGAAACGCCACCCCGAGCCGAACGTGCATGCGCACGAAATCCCGGCACTCGAGGCCGAGATTGAAGCACTGCGCGCACGCCTCTCGCGCATCCCCTACCTCGACCCGATCGACCTGCGTTACCGCTCGCGTGTGCGCGTGCCGGTGCCCACCTCGAAGGCGGTGATGTTTTGCCTGATGGACGTGTCGGGTTCGATGGACGAAGCGCGCAAGGACTTGTCCAAGCGCTTCTTCATCCTGCTCTACCTGTTCCTGACGCGGCACTACGAGAAGATCGACATCGTCTTCATTCGCCACCACACGCAGGCGGCCGAAGTCGACGAGCAGAACTTCTTTCACGCCACCGAAACCGGCGGCACGGTCGTGTCGAGCGCGCTCGTGCTGATGGAAGAAATCGCCCGCGCGCGCTACCCGACGAGCGAGTGGAACATCTACGGCGCGCAGGCCAGCGACGGCGACAACTGGCACCACGACAGCGGCCGCTGCCGCGAGTTGCTGGCCGACAAGATCTTGCCGCTGTGCCGCTACTTCGCCTACGTGCAAGTGGCTGAGGAAGAACAGAACCTGTGGGACGAATACGCCCAGCTCGCCGCTGAGAACCGCGCCTTCGCGATGCGCAAGGTGACCGAGGCCTCGCAGATCTACCCGGTGTTCCGCGATCTGTTCAAGAAGGAAGGCGTCACCAAATGACCAGGAAAGCGATGAACCCGTCGCCGACGGCCGATCTGTTCGAGTCCCTGCCGCAGGACGCGCCCCGCCGCGTCACGCGCGCCGCCGACATCGTGCCGCCGCCACGTGCGGGTGAACACCTGCCCGCGCCCAGCGATTGGTCTTTCGACCTGATCGAGCACTACCACGCTGTGATCCGCCAGACCGCGCAGCGTTATGGCCTCGACACCTATCCGAACCAGCTCGAGATCATCACCGCCGAGCAGATGATGGATGCGTATGCCAGCGTCGGCATGCCGGTGAACTACCGCCACTGGAGCTACGGCAAGGAGTTCATCTCGACCGAGAAGAACTACCGCCGCGGCCACATGGGCCTGGCGTATGAAATCGTTATCAACTCCAACCCCTGCATCAGCTACCTGATGGAGGAGAACACGATGGCCATGCAGGCCCTCGTGATCGCGCACGCCGCTTACGGCCACAACAGCTTCTTCAAGGGCAACTACCTGTTCCGCATGTGGACCGATGCCTCGGGCATCATCGACTACCTGGTCTACGCGCGAAACTACGTGACGGGTTGCGAAGAGCGTTACGGCCTCGATGCGGTGGAGGAGCTGCTCGACAGTTGCCACGCGCTGATGAACCACGGTGTCGACCGCTACCGCCGGCCGAGCAAGCTGAGCCTGGCGCAAGAGCAGGCGCGCAGCAAGGACCGCGCGGCCTACGCGCAGCAGCAGGTCAACGACATGTGGCGCACGCTGCCGCGCAAGGCCGAGAAGGCGAACGAGGAAAAGGAAACCCGCCGCTTCCCCGAAGAGCCGCAGGAGAACCTGCTGTACTTCATCGAGAAGAACGCGCCGCTGCTGGAGCCTTGGCAACGCGAGATCGTGCGCATCGTGCGCAAGGTGGCGCAGTATTTCTACCCGCAGCGCCAGACGCAGGTGATGAACGAAGGCTGGGCCACCTTCTGGCACCACAAGTTGCTCAACACCATGTACGACGACGGCCACCTGACCGACGGCATGATGATCGAGTGGTTGAAGTCGCACACCAATGTCGTGTACCAGCCGCCGGTCGGTCACAAACACTACAGCGGCATCAACCCATATGCGCTGGGCTTTGCGATGTACAACGACATCAAGCGCATCTGCGAAAAGCCGACCGACGAAGACCGTGCCTGGTTCCCCGACATGGCGGGCCGCGACTGGCTCGAAGTGATCGACCACGCGATGCGCAACTTTAAGGACGAGAGCTTCATCGGCCAGTACCTGAGCCCGAACCTGATGCGCGAATTCCGTTTGTTCTCAATCGTCGACGACGAGAAGGAAAGCGAGATCGAAGTCGCCGCCATTCACGACGACGCGGGCTATCGGCAGGTGCGCGAAGCCTTGTCACGCCAGTACGACCTGAGCAGCCGCGAACCCAACATTCAGGTCTGGAGTGTCAATCTGCGCGGCGACCGTTCGCTCACGCTGCGCCACACCCAGCACAACAACCGCCCGCTGCACGACGACTCGCAAGAGGTGCTCAAGCACGTGGCGCGCTTGTGGGGCTTCGGCGTGCAGCTCGAAAGCGTGGACGCGGCGGGTGAAATCACGCAGCGTTGGTCGGCGCAGGCGGTGGCGGAGTAGCTACGCAGCGGGTGGGAGCTGAGCCGGGACTGCTTCCGTCGGCTCGTTGCGGACGCTGGCCAACGCTTCTCAGCATGAGTCGGTCGGCGCGAACCGAGGCTACCGGGTGACCGGCTCCGCTCATGTCCCCCGGGCCGGTTCACCACCGGCTTGCTTCGAAAGGAGTGG
>JANYJL010000396.1 GCA_025361845.1 Rhizobacter sp. | reverse complement strand
GCGAACAGGTCGGCACGGAACCAGTACAGGTTCGCGAACTGCTGGTCGGGCAGCTGGTAGAGCTTCTTGTCCGGCGCCGTGGTGAAGCTGGTGCCGATGAAATCCTTCAGGTCGAGGCCGGGGTTGGTGAACTCCTTGCCCTTGCCCACCATGTAGTCGGAAAGCGAGAGGATCTTGCCGTAGCGGTAGTGCGTGCCGATCAGGTCGGAGTCCGAAATCCAGCCGTCGTAGATCGACTTGCCGGATTGCATCGAGGTCTGCAGTTTCTCGACGACGTCACCTTCCTGGATGATGTCGTGCTTGACCGTGATGCCGGTGATTTCTTCAAACGCCTTGGCCAGGGTCTTCGATTCGTACTCGTGCACGGTGAGCGTTTCCGAGACCGTGCTGATCTCGGTGACGCCCTTGGCCTTGAGCTTGGCGGCGGCATCGATGAACCACTTCATCTCGGCCGCCTGCTGGTCCTTGTTCAGCGTCGATGGCTGGAACTCGGCGTCGATCCATTTCTTGGCTTCGGCCTCACCCGCCCACGCGCTGTGGCCGAGAGCCAAGGCAGCGGCGGCAAAGGCCACGGTGTTCAAGCGCAATTTCATTTTCAGTCTCCTCTTGCGGCTTCCCTGTGTTCACACGGACACACCGGCCGGGAAGCGTTTGGCCGGGTGCCTTTTTGAAACTCCTAGCCGCGCCGCATGATCAGCGCGAGCAGCGCTATTGATGCGACGAAGCTGAACCAGATCGACGGCTCCTGCTCCAGGCCGAACCACTCGATCATTCGTTCGCTCACGGCGACGAAGGCGAGGTTCAGGTAGGCGGCCGACAGCAGGCCGATGAAGAGCCGGTCGCCGCGTGTGGTGGCGATCGGCAGCCAGCCCTTGCGCAGCAGCGTCGGCGACTTGATTTCCCACAGCGTCATGCCCGCGAGCATCAGCACGATGCAGCAGAAGAACACTGCCACGGGCAGCGTCCAGGCCATCCAGTCAAACATGGTGTTGTTCCTTCAGACGCGGCCCATCGCGAAACCCTTCGCGATGTAGTGCCGCACGAACCAGATCACGATCGCGCCGGGCACGATGGTCAGCACGCCCGCCGCAGCGAGCACACCCCAGTCCATGCCCGAGGCCGACACCGTGCGTGTCATCACCGCCACGATCGGCTTGGCGTTCACGCTCGTCAGGGTGCGCGCCATCAGCAACTCGACCCACGAGAACATGAAGCAGAAGAACGCGGCCACGCCGACCCCCGCCTTGATGAGCGGAATGAAGATCGTGAGAAAGAAGCGCGGGAACGAGTAGCCGTCGATGTAGGCCGTCTCGTCGATCTCGCGCGGGATGCCGCTCATGAAACCTTCGAGAATCCACACCGCCAGCGGCACGTTGAACAGCAGGTGGGCGAGGGCCACCGCGATGTGCGTGTCCATCATCCCGAGCGTGGTGTAGAGCTGGAAGAAAGGCAGCAGGAACACGGCAGGCGGCGTCATCCGATTCGTCAGCAGCCAGAAGAACACGTGTTTGTCGCCGAGGAAGCTGTAGCGCGAGAACGCATACGCCGCCGGCAAGGCCACCACCAGCGAGATCACCGTGTTGATGGCCACGTAGATGATCGAGTTGATGTAGCCCGAGTACCAGGACACATCGGTGAAGATGGTGTGGTAGTGGTCCAGCGTGAAGTGCCGCGGCCACAGGCTGAAGGTGGACAGGATCTCCTCGTTCGTCTTGAACGACATGTTGATCATCCAGTACACCGGCAGGAGCGCGAACACGATGTAGAGGATCAGGAAGACGATCCGCTTCTTGAAGCGACGTTCATCCATGGCCGGCCTCCGTGGTGCTTGCCGTGCCCACGCGCTGCATCCAGTTGTAGAGGATGAAACACAGCAGCAGGATGATCAAAAAGTAGATCAGCGAAAACGCAGCCGCCGGGCCCAGGTCGAACTGGCCGACCGGCTTCTGCGTCAGGTACTGCGACAGGAAGGTGGTGGCGTTGCCGGGGCCACCGCCGGTCAACACGAAGGGCTCGGTGTAGATCATGAAACTGTCCATGAAACGCAGCAGCACCGCGATCATCAACACGCCGCGCAGCTTGGGCAGCTGGATGTAGCGGAACACGGCGAGCTTGGAAGCGCCGTCGATGCTCGCGGCCTGGTAATAGGCGTCGGGGATCGCACGCAGGCCGGCGAAACACAGCAGCGCGACGAGTGGCGTCCAGTGCCACACGTCCATGAGCAGCACGGTCAGCCACGCGTGCGTGGCGTTGCCGGTGTAGCTGTAGTTGATGCCGAGCCTGGCGAGCGTGGCGCCCATCAGGCCGATGTCGGTGCGGCCGTAGATCTGCCAGATCGTGCCGACCACGTTCCACGGAATCAGCAGCGAGATCGCGACCAGCACCAGCACCGCGGAAGACTTCCAGCCCTTCGCCGGCATCGCCAGCGCGAGCGCGATGCCGAGCGGAATCTCGACCAGCAGCACCGCGAGCGAGAACGTGATCTGGCGCAGCAACGCGCCTTGCAGGTCGTCGTCGCGCATCACCGACTTGAACCATTCGGTGCCGACGAAGATGCGCCGCTCGGGCGAGATGATGTCCTGCACCGAGTAGTTCACGACCGTCATCAACGGCAGGATCGCCGAGAACGCGACGCACAGGATCACCGGGAGGATAAGGAACCAGGCCTTCTGGTTGACGGGTTTCATGTCAGCAGAACCTCGTTCTTGTAGTAGCAGGTGCGCGGACCCTTGACACCGAGCC
>JANYJL010000393.1 GCA_025361845.1 Rhizobacter sp. | reverse complement strand
TTGGTTCAATCGATTCCGCAAGCTGCTCGTTCGCTACGAGAAACTCGAGCGCAGCTTCGTCGCGCTCAACCACATCGCCGCGGCCATCATCGCGTTCCGAAAGGTGCCGCTGAAGGTCAACATTATTTATGGATAGGTTCTTAGCCCGTGGCGCCGGGGTCAGGGGCTGGATGCAGGGCCTGCGCAACCGAGTGACGCGGACAGTGTCGGTCTCGCGAGATCGAGCTTCCAGAGCATCGTGCGCGGGCCGGCGTAGGCCACCTCGGCCTGAGTCAAAAAGGGGTGTGTGGCCAGGTCGGCAGAGGTGCCGATCACCCAACTGACCGACGAGCTGCACAGCGCGGCCGGCAATTCGGCCGGAGTCCGCAGCAGCTTGGCAGCGCGTGCGGGGGCGAACCGCCCTGCGTCCGCCAGTTCCTTGCGCCAGTTGTCGTTGGCCTGCACCTCGGGGCTCGCCCATTCGTCGACCACCGCAACCGGTGCGCGCACGCCCGCGTAGAAGCGCAGGTCGTAGAGGTAGGCGTTGAGCATGAAGACCGGCTCTTGCGCAGCGCGCTGAGTGCGCAGCACGCCCGCCAGTTCGCGTGTGGATCGCGGCGGATGAAGCGTGAACACCAGCACCGCCACAGCACTCGTCAAGGCCATCAGCGCAGCACTGCCCCACCACAACCTCTTGGCGAACGGGGTCGGCTCGCCACGGGCCAGGTAGCCGTCGACGATGAGAAAGGCCAGGGGCGGCACCGCGGGCAGGATGTAGCCGAGCAGCTTGGACTTCGGCAGCGAGAAGAACAGCAGCGTCATCAGCACCCACAGGCCCATCAGCAACCGCACGGAGCCGCGTTCGCCTTCGAGGAAGCCGTCACGTCGGATCGATCGAATCAGCCAGGGCAGCCAAGGCAGGCTGAACAAGGCCAGGACCGCCGGGTAGTACCAGACCGGTTGAACGTTGTTGAACCCGCTGCCTGCGAAGCGCTTGAAGTGCTGCACCACGAAGAAGTAGTTCAGGAAGTCGGCAAAGCGCGCCTGCATCATCATGAACCAGGGTGCCGCGATCAGCAGGAACAGCAGCATGCCGGGCCACCACAACAAGGACCGCAATGTGCGCCAGCGCCGCAGCATGAGCAGCCACGGCACGATGACGAGGGCCGGCGTCACGACGCCGATCAGGCCCTTGGCCAGCACCCCCAGCGCCGCCATCGCGTAGGCGCCCGCGAGTGCGCGGCGAAAAGGCAGTCCCCGCTCAGCGCAAAGCGCAGCATGCGCGAGCAACAGGGTGGTGGCCGTGATGCAGCCGGCCACGAGCATGTCGAGATTGGCGAACTGACCGCCGATGTAGACCAGGGGCTGCACGAGCAAGACCACCAGCGTCAGCGTTGCGGGTCGCTCGCCGCACCAGCGGCGCATGAAGAGGTAAAGCGAGAACACGCCGAGCCAGGCACCCAACATCGGCGCCGCACGCGCGGCCCATTCGTTCTGGCCGAACAGCGACATGGACGCCGCTGTGATCCAGTAGAACAGCGGCGGCTTGTGAAAGAACGGCAGCCCGTTCAAGGTCGGCGTGAGCCAGTCGCCCGAGTTCATCATTTCCCACGCGACCCCGACATAACGCCCCTCGTCGGGGAGCGCCAGAGGGCGAGCCCACGCGGTGGCGGCCAGCCACAGGAAGCACAGGCTCGCCAGCACGAGGTGGCCTGGCCGACGGTCGACAAACGTGGGCGCAGCGGCCGGCCTTTGGCCCCCGAAGTCACCGGGTGTCAGAGCTTGTGTCATGCGAATCTCAAGGGGCTGAACGCGATGCGCAAGTCTCGGCGTGGGTCACTTAAACGAGCCTTAGCCACCACCAGGCCGCGCGCAGCGTGCACCCCCTCGTGAACTTCTCGGGGTGGGCGCGCCAGCGCGGTCCGAGGTCAGTCGCGTCGCCTTCTTCACCCTCTGCCTCCACCGCGCAGGCCGAGATGCTCAACAAGGTGCCCGCCGCAACGCTCGTGTTCTGGATGATCAAGATCATGTCGACAACGGTCGGCGAGACCGGGGCGGACTATCTCGCGGTGCACGTGAGCCTGGGCACCGCGGCCACCGGCGGCATCATGGTCGGCCATCCTTGGGACCGGCTCGGCCGGCACCATCGGCGTGCATAGAATCGGCCATGCCACTCCTTTCGATCAGCGATGCAGGCCACGGAACGAACGGGTTGATTGCCAAACGTCGCTTTCCCGATGGGCGCCGTTGCATGCGAATGCGGCCGCTCGCGCGGATACTCGTCCTGAGTTGCGGGCTTGCCGGCGGGGCCGCATGCCTTGCGGCCGGTTGGTCCACCTTTGCGGTGGACGATTCGATGAGCCAGGCGCAGGCAGGCCCCGCGCCTTTGCGCTGGCGTCATGCGCTGCCCTCGAAGAACACGTCGAGCCAGCTCGATGCGAGCCTGGACGTGCGGATCGTGCTCGACCTCAAGGCCTGGGTCGGCAAGCCGGCTCGCATCTACATGGTGATGCCGCCGCTACCGCAATCGAGCCTCACCGTTCAGTGGGTGACACAAGGAACGCTGTTGGCCGGGCGCTTGTCAGGAGGGCAACGCCAATTGGTGTTCCAGGGTGCAGTGCCAGGCGCCCGGCTCGAAGACACGCTGCATGTGACGGCTTCCGCCGACGCACGCGACCCGGTGACGCCGTCGCAGGTGAATTTCAGGTTCGAAATCGAAGTGCCGACCCCATGATCCGCATTTGCAAGTTCCAGTTCAGTGCGAAGCGCCTTGGCTCGATGGCCGGCCTCGCAGCCCTGGCGTGCCTGCTTTGCAGTTCGCCCCGCGCACAGTTCGCAGCCGCGGTGACACCGCCCAGATTCGAAGTCAGTGTCGAGCCGGGGCAGGTCACGCGCCAGGTCATGGAGATCACGCATGCCATCGCAGGCACGGGGACATACCGTGTCTACACCACGGACTGGAACATGGATGCCAGTGGCGCGTTGACCTTCTACGACACGCTGCAACCGGGAAGCTGCCGCCCGTGGGTGTCGATCGAACGGCGGGACATTTCCGTCACGCAAGGCACGCGAATGCGCTACCGCTTCGAGGTGGCACCGCCGCTCGGTGTGACGCCGCAGGAATGCCGCTTCGCATTGATGATCGAAAGCAAGCCGCAGGACGTGATGACCAGCGAGGCGTCGTCGTTTCCGATGAACGGGCGCATCGGGGTGATCGTCTACGTGAGCGTGGGCGGAGCGAAGGCGGTGCTCGAGCCCGGGGCGCTGTCGATCGGCCGGCTGGACGGCCAGCCCGTGCCGATGCTGTCCGTTCACAACAGCGGCAATGCGACCGGCCGCCTGTCGGGAATTCTCGAAGGCAGTGATGCAAGCGGTGCGGCCCTGGAGTTCACACCCGAGACCCTGCCGATCTTGCCCGGGCAGACGCGCCTGATCGCATTGCAGCGTTATGCGGCCAGCTCGCGCGCTGCGACAGCGGCATCGGCGGCGGGCACGCCGCAATCGCCGGCATGGCCTCGCAGCCTGCGAGGCGTGCTCGAGTACGGACCACCGGGCACGGGGAAATTCCAGCTCGAGCGCAGTGTCCCTGAGCGCACCGCGGAGTGATGCTGCGGGCCAGGGCTGATGTTGATGCGCCGATGGCACGCCGATTCCGGGCGCGGCTGGTGGGTGCGATCGGGACGGCGTTGGCGCATGCCTGGGTGCACGCGGCGGTTGATGCCGCGGAGGGTCCGACCCACCCGGCCCCGGCCACACCCGAATATGTCGACAAGCTGATGCAAGGGGCTCCCCTGCTGCCCGAGTTGGCGGACGATGGCACGGCGGCAGCCGACTCGACCGGCGCGCCACGCGCCCTGCGCATCGAGACTCGCGCCCAGTCGAGCTCGGGCACTGTCGGGCATGAGTCGTCGGCATGGATCAGCCTGCGAGGCGCACTCGACACCGCGAACTACGGGAGCTTTTCGCTCGACGCATCGGCGCGCTTGCGAGATCAGACGGCACAGCAAGCGCGCGGCGCCGCCAGCTCCTTCTCGTTGTTCCAGACGGCGATGCCGTTCGAGGGCGGCTGGGCGGCCTCGAACGGCCTGGGTGTGGTCCAGACCCTCAGCCCTCGCGTGGTGGGCCAGCAGGCATCGTTCTTCGTTCCCACGCGCCTGGTGCAAGGGGCCAGCACCCAGTGGCGCAACGAGGCCAGCGGCCTGAGCTTGCAACTCAGCGGTGGCGAGACCGGATCGTTCTCGTCGATCGGCCAGGGATCGTTCTACGGCCTGGGCGATCGCGTCGTGGCCTTCGGGCTGGAACTGCAAGGGACTCGAAGCGCCAGCCCGTCGCTGCTGCCCGCGGGTTGGAGCTACGGTGCGGTGGCTGCCACGGCGACGGGCGCCACGGGCCGGGATCTCCCTGGGCTGGGCTCCAGGTCGGGCGAACCCGCCGGCAGCGGGCTGCTGCAAAGCCTGCGCTGGGAGACGCCCGGTGCGTTCGCACAAGGCAACCTGATCGCGAGTCGCAACGAAGATCCCGTGGCCACGTCTTCTGCGGTGTCGGGCGCGGCCCAAAGCTCGCGGGTCGGAGCCTGGTTCGATGGTGCCTGGCAGAGCGGCGATGTCACGCAGCGCTGGGGGCTCCACCACCTCGCGCCCAACCTGGCCTGGCAGGGCAGTGCCTTGGGAGGCAACTCGCAGGGCGGCTACTTTCGATGGTCGCAGGTCGGCTTGCGAACGCAGATCGATGCCCAGCTGTCGAGTACACAAGCGGTTGACGCCGCAACCGGTGGCGCCGGGCTGCGCCAGGCCGGCGTGTCGGTGCGCCGCTATGTCGATCAGCAATGGGGGCTCGGCGGCGTCGTGCAACTCAGCAACGGGACGGCGAGCACGTCGCAGGCCTCGGCGTATGCGGAACTGCACCGCCCAGCGGCGGATGTGCGGCTTCAGGCGGGCCTGGAGACCAGCGGCGGGCGGGTCGTGGTGCGGCGCGTGTCGAGTGACCAGGCCTGGGTGTTGCCGGTCGGCCAGCGCTTGAGCACCTCGCAGGCATTCAACTCGACGCGCGCGGCTTCACAAGACAGTGGAGGCCAGTCGGCGGGAGCTTATGGCAACTCGCTTGAACTGGCCGTGACTGCGGGCGGCGATCTGAGTGAACGGCTGAGCCTCGATCTCAACGCCCGCGCGAGCCTGCCCGTGTCGTCGCAGGTCGCTCGGGTCTACAACGTCGGTGCATCCGGGCTGTGGCGGCTCGGTCAAGGCTGGTCGCTCTCGGCTGCACTCGGCGTGTCGCGCAGTTCCGGTGTGGCAGGAACGGCGCCGGCCTCGCCGATCCCGACGCTGCCGGGCAGCTTCACCTCCTACGTCGATCCCGGCAACAGTGCGCGCAACGCGTGGATCGCGTTGCGCTACGACTTCCAGGCCGGATCGGCCGCCGTGCCGATCGGTGCGGGGGCACGCATCGGCGGGGGCGGGGGCAACATCGAAGGCCTTGTCTTTCTCGACGACAACGGCAATGGCCGGCTCGACGCGCTCGAGGCCCGCGCTGCCAATGTCAGCGTGCTGCTCGATGGTCGCTACACGACGCGTACCGACGCACAAGGCCGTTTCGAGTTTCAGTTCGTCGCGCCCGGGCCGCACCGGGTGACGGTGGCGTCCGACACCTTGCCGCTGCCTTGGGCCATGCCCCGGACCGGTGAGCAGCGGGTCGAGGTGGCGCCGCGCGAAACCACGCGCCTGGAACTCGGCGCCACGCGCGACCGCGCCGGCGGCACCGAGGAGTGAGGTTGTCGAGTGCGCTGTGAGACCGCAGCGCGTCAGGGCGACGCGATCGTGATCAGCTCGCCCTGGCCGAATGTCGATGCATGCATGGCAGCATCGACGACTTGACCCTGAGGGCGCATCTGGATGCTCGAGTCAGGCGAGCGGCCATCCCACCGGCCGACCGGGTCGCGCTGCACGGTCAGCACCCCGCCATTGCCTTGAATGCGCAGGCCCGAAGTCTGAGCCGAGAGCGCCAGGACGGGTAACACCGTGATGCGGAAATCCAGGTGCGCGGAGGCATTGAGCGAGCGTCCGCTGGACGACGAGGTTTGCAGTGCTGATTCGGCATGGCACACGGAAGCAAGACCCAAGGCCAGCGCCGTCAGCGCCGTTCCGCGCCATCCGCATTGGCCGAACACCGACCGATGCCAACGCGTCGAGTGGAGATTCGTGCAGTCCATCGTGTGCCCTTTGCGGCACCACCGCGGGTCCTGACGGGGTCGCCCGCCACCGGGTGAGGATGCCAAAAGGCCCGACGCGCATGCGGCAGCCCTGTCATGGCAACCCCGCTGTCGTGATCCTGTCGGACCGTAGACCGGTGGCTTTGCGACCCCGGCTTTCGCGCGGGTGTGCCTTTGTCATGCGGCGCTCGCGATGTGCGTGCACCTGACGGGGTATCGGTCGCCGCCAGCCCGACTTGAGGATCGATCTGACGATCAAACATGCAAATCCGGCCCTATTGCACGGCTCACGCAGTGCAAAAGTCTCGGGTCCGCTGCGTCGCACCACGGCCACGGCAAAAGAGATTCGACAATTCGATTCACGCCAGGCCAACAAGCAGACGGCCGACCCGCAACATCAGGAGTAGACATTCATGAAACAGTTTTTGATCCGCACCCTCAGCGCTGCTGTCGGTCTTGCCTCGCTCGGAGCGCCCATGCTGGCCAACGCCGAGTCCAATCTTCAGACTGGCGCCGGCGCACTCACGGCCACGGCGCGGCTCGACTTCCGTGTGACGGTTCCGAAGGTGCTGTTTCTTCAGGTCGGTACGGGCTCGGCACTGGCCACCAACACAGCGATCAACCTGATCGACTTCGTGGTGCCGGCTGCGAATCTGGGCGATGGCACCGGGATCGCCGCGACCGCCGCCTCGGGTGATCTGGGCAACGGCACCGTCACGGCCAAGGTACTTGGCAACAACGGCAATGTCACGCTGACATCGACGACGGTCGGGGCGCTCGGCAACGGCGCGGGTGACACGCTCTCGTTTGCACAGATCGCGACGACCCCGGCGGTGCTGACTTCGGCAACTCCTCTGGCAGCACCTGGGCTGGCCGACGCCACGACGACCAGCACCACCGTGCCGGCAACTGGCAAAATCGTCAACCGTGATGCCAAGTGGACCTTCTCTTTCCTCAACACTGCTCTGGTGGCCCCCGGCACCTACGGTGGCGTGAACGCCAACAACAGCCGTGTCACTTACACCGCCAGCATGCCGTGAGGTCGTGAATGCGTCCGCGAGCAAGTGGGCCTTGCCGCGGGCCATGTTGATCGCGAGCATGGGAATGCTCGCCAACGCGTCGGCGAGCGCCTGGGTTCTGACGTTGACGCCAGGGCCGAAACAATTGTTCCTGATGGTCGGCGTCGGCAGCCCGGGGGCGAGCACCGCGCAGGTGAATGTTGTTTCGGTGACCGTGCCAGCGGCCAGCGTGGGCAATGGCACGGCCCAGGCGATGACGAGTGACAGCACCCAGTCCACCAGCCCGTACGACAACTACGCGGTCTGCAACCCGCCGGCACAGGTCTATGTCGGCGGCTCGTACCGGCAACCCAATGCCACCACCGGGGCCGCGTCGGCAACACTTCAGGTCAGCACCCCGGCCGCTTTGACGAGCGGCACGGATTCGATCGCGTTTTCTCAGATCAAGTGGTCCAGCACCGCGAATGGCAATGCGGCGGCAGACATCCCTGCCGGGGCCTTCAACGGCGGCACACTGTTTCTGGCCAACGTTCCTCGCAACGTCTACCTCGAGAACTGCTTCACCTACTCGTACACCAACGATGCGGTTGTGCCCGCTGGCAGCTACACCGGCCGAGCCGTGTTCACGCTGGCCGTGCCTTGAAAAAAGGGGCAGCGTTGAAGCTTTGCCCGGCCGGGAATGGATCGTGTCTCGCGGGGTCTCGCAGCCATCCGCGCCAATGAGGAGGTGTGGCCTGGTGCACCTGCTCCCCTTAAGTTGCGGCTAAGGCGCCAGCCCGGAAAATCGATGGCCGAAACTGGGTGTGGCGACGGCCTTTCGATGGCTTCATTCAGCACCCGGCAGCGCCCGCAAATCCGCCATGTCATGTGCCGCTGAGGATCCCCGCCCGGGCCCGAGATTGCAGCCCGAGCCTGTGAGCAAGACAACCCACGCCAGAGAAACTGACTCATGACCCAAGGTGTCGATAGGAATTGCGCATGATGTCGGCGCTCGTGACAAGCCTGTTGCTGCTGGTCTCGATGGCTGCGCCTGTGACGCTGGCGAACGCCCAGACCAAAATGTTCAAGTGCATGATCGACGGGCACACGGTGTATCAACAAACTGCCTGTCCGGTGACTCAGCAGGCGAGTGAGGCGGCTTCGACGCCGCGGACTGCATCCAGCCCTGCGAGCTCCCCCTCTTTGCGGTCGATCCAACCCGAGAAGGCTGCGGCACGGTCCGCGATGTCCGCCAGTGCCCCCTCTTCGCCGGCAAATCCGACTGTCGGACCGGCCAGCACGCTACGGTGACCCACACGACACGCCAGAAATGGAGCGCTTCATGAGAGCGCATCGCCGATGCGTGCAGCAACGAGGGCCGAGCCGATGATGGATGGGAGATCGAGCAAGAAGCGCTGGGTGGGCGGCGCCGTGCTGGTGCTGGTGCTGGCCACGGGCCTGGCCCTGAGCTTCTGGCAACAGGGCCTCTTCTTCGCCAAGGAGAAGCCGATCGCGGTGGTGGCCAGCAAACCACCGCCCTGGGTCACGCTGGCCTCCGCGCGCAGCGTCGACCTGCCGATCAAGCTGGCCACGCAGGGGCATCTGGTCACCCTGAACCAGGTGGACGTGCGACCGCAGTTCAACGGCATCGTGCGCAGCGTGCATTTTCATGAAGGGGACGAGGTGGCCGCCGGCCAACTGCTGTTCACGCTGGACGCCAGCGACGCGGCCGCCCAGCTCGACCATGCCAAGGCACAAGCGGCTCAGATGAAGGCGCAGATGGAGGAAGGCCAACGCGACCTGCGCCGCTCGCAGCAACTCGCCAAGGACAATTTCGTTTCGGCGAGCGTGGTCGACACGGCAGCAGGCAAGGTCGATTCCCTGAGTGCCCAGTACCGCGCCGCCTTGGCCGACATCGACAGCGCCACCGCCGCGCTGGCCCGAACCCGCATCACGGCGCCGATGGCCGGGCTGACGGGCCAGATCTCGGTGCATCCCGGCAGCCTGGCACAGCAGAGCGCCAGCGCGCCGCTGGTGTCCGTCGTCCAGTTCGACCCGATCGGCGTCGAGTTCACCTTGCCCGAGGCCAACCTCGGCGACCTGCTCACTGCCCGCGCCGCGAACAAGGTGACGATCACCCTGGAAGGCCAGGACGGGAAGAGTCTGCCGGGCCGCCTGGTGTTCATCAACAACACCGTCAATGCCGACTCCGCGACGGTCAGCCTGAAGGCCGCATTCGCCAACCCGCACAAGCTGCTGTGG
Source organism: Rhizobacter sp. (assembly GCA_025361845.1). Lineage (GTDB taxonomy): Bacteria > Pseudomonadota > Gammaproteobacteria > Burkholderiales > Burkholderiaceae_C > JANYJL01. The sequence continues at coordinate 20,779 of JANYJL010000393.1, read as the reverse complement.
CCGGGTGCCTACGTGCGCATCACCGTCGATGCGGGCCTGAACCAGGGCGCCATCGTGCTGCCGCCGCAGGCGGTGCTCGAAGGGCCGCAGGGTCGTTTCGTGCGCCTGGTCGGGTCGGACAACATCGTGAGTGAACTCCCGGTGACGCTCTTGCGCGTGCAGGATCAACAGGCCGTCGTGCGCGGTTTGCGGGGCGGCGAGCGTGTGGTCGTCGAAGGCAACCAGAGCCTGCGGGTCGGCAAGGCCGTGCGCGTGGCGCCGGCTCCGGACGCGCAGGCGTCGCCGGCCAGCGGCGTGGCCAACCCAGGCGGCGCATGAAGATTTCCAACGCCTGCATCGACCGCCCGATCGCGACCATGCTGTTCTGGCTCGCAGTCGTGGTGGCCGGCGTGGTGTGCTGGTTGCAGTTGCCCATCTCGGCCTTGCCCAGCTACGAGGTGCCGACCATCCAGGTCGGCGCGAACTTGCCCGGCGCGAGCCCGGAGACCATGTCGACCTCGGTGGCCAACCCGCTGGAGAAACAGTTCTCGTCGATCCCCGGCCTGCTGACCACCAGCTCGGTGAACATCCAGGGCGAAACGCAGGTCACGCTGGAGTTCGACCCCTCGCGCAGCATCGATGCCGCCGCGGCCGACGTGCAGGCCGCGCTGTTCCGTTCGACCCGTTCGCTGCCGGCAGAGATGCCCACCCCGCCGTCCTACCGCAAGGTCAACCCGGCCGATTCGCCGATCCTGCTGATCGGCCTGCGCTCACCGACGCTGTCGATGGCGGACCTGAACGCGTACAGCGACAACCTCATCGTGCCCGCCCTCTCGACACTCAAGGGCGTGGCCCAGGTGCAGGTCACTGGGCAGAAGCGTTACGCCGTGCGCATCGAGGTCGACCCGGCGCGCCTGGCGGCCATGAACCTGACGCTCGGCGAGGTGTCCGCCGCCTTGAAGGGGGCGAACTCGAACACGGCGGTCGGCCAGCTCGACAACCGGCGCCAGATGCTGATGGTGCAGGTGATGGGCAGCCTGAAGAAGGCGGCGGACTTTGCCGACGTGGTGATCGCGACCCGCCAGGGGCGCGCCGTGCACCTGGCCGATGTGGCCGATGTGCGCGACAGCATCGAGAACGTGCAGAACACCAGCGCCATCAACGGGCGCGATGCGATCCTGCTCAACATCCGCCGACAGCCCGATGCGAACACCGTTCAGACGATCGATGCGATCCGCCAGATGCTGCCCCGCCTGCAGAGCCAGTTGCCCGCCTCGGTGGTGATGGAAACGCTCAGCGACCGATCCGTCTCGATCCGCAACGCGATCCACGACGTGAACCTCAGCATGCTGCTGACGGTGGCCCTGGTCGTGATGGTGATCCTGCTGTTCCTGCGGCGGCTCACCCTGACGGCGATTCCGTCGATCAGTGTGCCGATCTCCCTGTTCGGCACCTTCGGTCTGATGTTCGCGCTGGGCCTGAGCCTGGACAACATCTCCCTGATGGGCCTGACCATCGCCGTCGGTCTGGTGGTCGACGATGCGATCGTGGTGCTCGAAAGCATCGTTCGCCACATCGAGGAGGGCATGGCACCGCGCGCGGCGGCTCGCCTGGGCGTGACCGAGGTGGGTTTCACCGTCATGTCGATCTCGGTGTCGCTGGTGGCGGTGTTCATCCCGATCTTCTTCATGCCGGGCACGATCGGCCGCCTGTTTCACGAGTTCGCGATCGTCGTCTCGCTCTCGATTTTGGTGTCGGCCGCCGTCGCGCTCACGCTGATTCCCTTGATGGTGCCGATGCTCGTCAAGGAGGTGGCCCTGCATCGGCCGGACCCTGCCTGGACGCGCCCGTTCGAGTCCGCATTCCGGCACACCCTGGCCGGCTACACGCGCGCGCTGGCCTGGGCGCTGCGGCACCGCGCGGTGGTCCTGCTCGTCGGTGTGGCGACCATCGCGCTGACGGTGTCGCTCTACGTCTCGGCCCCGAAGGGATTTTTTCCGCAGGAAGACATCGGGCAGGTCAACGGCAACGTCGACACGCCCGAAGACATGTCCTACGAAGGGCGCCTGAACATCGCGCGGCAACTCGAAAAAGTGATCCTGGCCGACCCCGCTGTGCAGACCGTGGCCACCAAGGTCGACCACGACACGACGGCCTTCGTCATCGACCTCAAGGACAAGGGCACCCGCCCGACGATGGATCAGGTGCTCAAACGCCTGCGGCAGGAGACCGGCTTTCTGCCGAGCATCCAGGTGTTCTTCAGCCCGGTGCAGAACCTGCGGATCGGCGGCCGGGGCTCGAAGAGCACCTACCAATACACGCTGCAATCGGTGAGCCCGAACGAGCTGGATGTCTGGGCCGACCGGCTGCAAACGGCGCTGAAAACATCGGACGCCGTGCTCGGCGTCAACAGCGACTTCCAGAAGAACGGCCTGCAGGCGCAGTTGAGCGTCGACCGCGACAAGGCGGCCCTGCTCGGCATCGACACGGCCTCGATCCGCACGACACTCAACGCGGCCTATGGCAGCCGGCAGGTCTCGACGATCTACGCGCCCGAAGACAGCTACCAGGTCATCATGGAAGTGGCCGACGAACACCGGCGCGATGAATCCGATCTGCTCGATCTGCAAGTGCGTGGCGCGGGTGGCAACCTCGTGCCGGTCAGCGCGTTCGCCAGCGTCGGCCGAGGCAAGGGGGTCGTTGCGGTCAACCACCAGGCGCAACTGCCGGCCATCACCCTGTCGTTCGATCTGGCGCCGGGCAAGTCGCTGTCGGACGCAGCCGCCGCCATCGACGCCGCCAAGCAGCGCATCGCGATGCCCGCGACGATCTTCGGCGGTTTCAGCGGCCAGGCGGCCTTGTTCCAGCAGTCGCAGAACTCGCAGTTGTGGCTCATCGTCGTCGCGGTGGCCGTCATCTACGTGGTGCTCGGCATGCTCTACGAAAGCTGGATCCACCCCGTGACGATCCTGCTGGGCATTCCCTCGGCAGCCGTCGGTGCGCTGCTGGCCCTGCGCATCGGCGGTTTCGAAGTGAGCTTCATCGCGATGATCGGCATCCTGCTGCTGATCGGGGTGGTGAAGAAGAACGCGATCATGATGATCGACTTCGCCATCTCGGCGCGGCAGAAGGAAGGCCTGAGTTCGATGGACGCGATCACGCTCGCCTGCCGGCTGCGCTTCCGCCCGATCATGATGACGACGATGTGCGCACTCGTCGGCGCCCTGCCGATCGCACTCGGGCTCGGTGCCGGGGCCGAGTTGCGCCAGCCGATGGGTGTGGCGATCGTCGGCGGTCTGGTGTTCTCGCAGGTCATCACCCTGTTCATCACGCCCGTCCTGTATGTCTGGTTCGACCAGCTGTCGGCAGGCAACGCGCCCGAGCGGGCGCCGTCGATCTCCAACTCTGCCACGCTCTGACGCACTCACATGAGCCCGCACTGTCCGGCGGTCTTCTTCAGCTTGCTTTCAGTCTCGATCAGGTAAACCCTCGCCGCCACGGCGCACGCTGCGTGAGAATCGCCGGCGAAAAACCAACTCACCACAAGGAACTCCGCAACGCCATGGACATCGACCCCCAGGACCTCATCGACACCGCCGAAGAAGCGGCGCAGACCAAACGATCATCCCGCCTCAATCCCTCGGTGGCCATCGCCGTGGCGCTGCTGGCCACCTTCATGGGCATCTGCAAGGTCAAGGACGACAACATCGTGCAGGGCATGCAGCAGGCCCAGGCGGACAAGATCGACCATTGGGCCTACTACCAGGCGCGCAACCTGCGTGAAGAACTCGCCAAGTCGACTGTCGTGCAACTGCGTTTGCAGGCCGATGACCGCCCGCCGGAACGCCGCGCCGCCTACGACCAGGCGATCGCGCAGTACGAGGCGCTGGCCAAGGATCAGGCGGCGAAGAAGGAGGAGCTGCGTCTGCAGGCCGGCAAGGACCAGGAGCTCTACGACGCGCTGAACTTTCACGACGACCAGTTCGACCTGTCCGATGCGCTGCTGGCCATCGCGATCTCGCTGCTCGCACTCACCTCGCTGACGCGGCTGTGGTGGCTGTTCGGCCTGAGCCTCGTGCCCGCCGGCTTCGGCGTGCTGATGGGGCTGGCCGGGCTGCTGGGCTGGGCCCTGCACCCGAGCGCGCTGGTCAAGCTGCTCAGCTGAAGACCAGCGCGCTACGGCGTGCGCGCCGCCGCGAAGCTGGCATCGAGCGCGGCCTGCCAGCGTTGCTTGTCCGCTTCGGGTGCGAAGCTCGCTTCGAAGCTGTTGCTCGCCAGTTGCCAGGCGTGTTGCGATGTCAGCGCCGGCAGCGCGGCAAAGGTCTCGACGAAGTTCTGGTTCATGTAGCCGCCGAAGTAGGCCGGGTCGTCGGAGTTGACGGAGGCGCACAGGCCGGCGTCGAGCAGCGCGGCCAGGTTGTGATCGGCCATCGTCTTGAACACGCACAGCTTCACGTTCGACAGCGGGCACACCGTGAGCGGCATGCGCGTGGCCGCCAGGCGCTGCATCAGGACCGGGTCTTCGACACTGCGCACGCCGTGGTCGATGCGTTGGACCTTCAGCACATCGAGCGCGCTCCAGACATAGGCCGGCGGGCCTTCTTCACCGGCATGCGCGACGAGGTGCAGGCCGAGTTCGCGGCAGCGTGCGAACACCCGCGCGAACTTCTCCGGCGGGTGGCCGCGCTCGCTGCTGTCCAGGCCGACGCCGATGAACTGCGCGCGGTACGGCAGCGCTTCTTCGAGCGTGGCGAAGGCTTCTTCTTCGCTCAGGTGGCGCAGGAAGCACAGGATCAAGGCGGAGCTGACACCGAGCTCGCTCTGCGCGCGCTCGCAGGCGCGCGCCAAGCCGGTGATGACGGTCTCGAAACTCACGCCGCGCGCGGTGTGCGTCTGCGGGTCGAAGAAGAGTTCGGCATGAACCACGTTGTCGGCCGCGGCGCGTTCGAAGTAGGCCATCGCCATGGCTTCGAAATCCTGCGCGTGCAGCAGCACGCTGGCACCGGCGTAGTAGATGTCCAGGAAGGTCTGGAGGTCGGTGAAGGCATAGGCCGCGCGCAGCGCCTCGACGCTCGCATACGGAATGTTCACGCCGTTGCGCTGCGCCAGCGCGAAGATCAACTCGGGTTCGAGCGAACCTTCGATGTGGATGTGCAGCTCGGCCTTGGGCATGGCGCGCAAGAGTGCGGGCAGTTTGTCGCGCGGGATGGAAGCCAGGTTCATCGTCGTCATCAGCACACTCCGAAAGTGATGTTCAGGTCGCGCAGGTAGCGCCGGTAGGCGGCGCTCATGCGATCGGCGGCGCTGTGCACTTCGCCGCCATTCACGGGCAGGCAGCGTGGCCGCTGCGCTTCGAGTATCGGCTGGTCCTGCGCAAAGATGCGGTCTTGAAAGGCGCGCAGGCTCTCGTCGCTCTGGCTCGCATTGCTGGTGAAGAGCGTGAACCAGACGCGGCTGAGCTCGGCTTCGACCGGGCAGACCCACAGCGCATAAGCCTCTTGCGGCGCATCCCCTGCACCGGCTTGTTTGACCAGCAAGGCGCAGTACGGCGACAGCACTTCATAGCGGTAGTCGACCCAGGCCCCACCCTGCGCCGCCGCGCTGGCCTGCGGCTGCCAAGCGCGGTAGAGCGGCACGATGGGCGCGCCTTCGGGGCCGCTCACGACGTCATACGACGGCACCTCGGTGTGCGCACGGTCACCGAGCCAGCCCGCGTGCACGAAACCGAAGTGCGAGGTGTCGAGAAAATTCTCGACCAGCCGCGGCGCGGAAGTCGCCACCTCGTACGGGCCGCACACCACCTGGCGCGTCGGCAAATCGGCGAGCGCAGCCGACTCGGCCGGCGCATCGCCCGCCCCCGCCATCCGCACCCACAGCAAGCCGTGCGCCTCACGCACAGCGTGGGCGCGGGCGGCGTGCGTGTCCGCTGGTACGAACACGGGCACGGCGGGGATGTGCAGGCAGCGCCCCGCGCCTCCGAACTGCCAGCCGTGGTACGCACACTCGAGACGGTGTTCGCCGCCGACGATCTGCACGCGACCGAGTGAGAGTTTCGTACCGCGGTGCGGACAGCGGTCGTCGAACGCCCGCACGGCACCCGTGCCATCGCGCCACAGCACGAGCTCGGTGCCGAGCAGGGTCACCGCCAGCGGCGCTGCACCCGAATCCTCCAGTTCATGCACCGCGGCCACCGGATGCCACCAGCCTTGTTCGATCATGCGGTCTCGCGTGCTGTCGGTTTCACCAATGAAAACGCCGCCCTGGTCTTGACCCGGGCGGCGTCGGTTCGAAGCGCCGCAGCGCTGCCGAGTCTTACTTCGACGAAGGCAGCTTGCCTTCGACGCCCTTCACGAAGAAGTCGACCTTGTCTTTCCAAGCCTGGTCGGCGGCCGTGCCCTTGGCCAGCACTTCCTTGCCGGTGTTGTCGGCGAGCGGGCCGGTGAAGACCTCGAAGGTGCCGGCCTTCATCGCGGCCTTAACTTCGTCGATCTTGGCCTTCGTCTCGGCGGGCACCACGTCGGCGATCTTCTCCAAGTCATTCTGGCCTTCCTTGACGCCCCAGACGGTGCGCTCGGATTTCCAGGTGCCGTCCATCACGTCCTTGATCGACTTGATGTAGTAACCGCCCCAGTGCACCACGGCCGAGCCGAGGTGGGCCTTCGGCGCGGTGGTGCTCATGTCGGCGTCCCAGCCGAAGGCGAACTTGCCGGTCTTCTCGGCCGTCTGCACCACGGCCGACGAGTCGGTGTTTTGCAGCAGCACGTCGGCGCCGCCGTTGATCAGGCTTTGCGCGGCGTCGCCTTCCTTCGGCGGGTCGAACCAGCTGCTGACCCAGACGACCTTGGTCTTGATCTTCGGGTTGACCGACTGCGCGCCGAGCGTGAAGGCGTTGATGTTGCGCAGCACTTCGGGGATCGGGAACGAGCCGACGAAGCCCAGCGTGCCGGTCTTGCTCATCTTGCCGGCGATGATGCCGGCGAGGTAGGCGTCTTCGTAGAACTTGGCGTCGTAGACGCGCATGTTCGCGCTCATCTTGTAGCCGGTGGCGTGTTCGAACTTCACGTCCGGGAACTCGGCGGCCACCTTGACCATCGGTTCCATGTAGCCGAACGAGGTGGCGAAGATGATCTTGTTGCCTTGCGTGGCCAGGTCGCGGATCACGCGCTCGGCGTCGGCGCTTTCCGGCACCTTCTCGACGAAGGTGGCGACCACCTTGTCGCCGAATTCCTTCTCGACGGCCTTGCGGCCCTGGTCGTGCGCGAAGGTCCAGCCGGCGTCACCCACCGGGCCGAGGTAGACCCAGGCGGCCTTCAGCGGCTCGGCCTTGGCGGGTGCCGAGGCCGCAGCCATCGGCTCGGCAGCGGAGGCCGGCGCAGCGGCAGCCGGGGCGGCTTCTTCCTTCTTGCTGCAACCCACGAGCGCCGCGGCGGCGCCCACGGTGGACAAGGCGGCCAGCCTCAGCAGGGCCCGTTTGCTCAGATAACTCATGGTCTCTCCAGTGGTTTTGATTTGACGAACATCACACACGAAAACGCCCGGCATTTTGTCATCAACCGGGATGGAAGGGCTGGCCCAATGAAGCCGGCATGTTGATGCGGATCCACAGCGGGTTGCGCGAGATGATGGCGAGCACGACGATCGTCGCGATGTAGGGCAGCATCGCGAGCAACTGGCTCGAGATATCGACCCCCGCACCCTGCGCCGCGAACTGCAACATCGTCACCCCGCCGAACAGGTAGGCACCGAGCAAGACACGTGCCGGCCGCCATGTCGCAAAGGTCGTGAGCGCCAGTGCGATCCAGCCGCGGCCTGCCACCAGCCCCTCGACCCACAGCGGCGCGTACACCACCGACAGGAAGGCGCCCGCCACACCGCACAGCGCGCCGCCGGCCACCACCGCGAAGAAGCGGATGCGCCGCACCGGATAACCGAGCGCGTGGGCTGATTCGGGCGATTCGCCGACCGCGCGCAGCACCAGCCCGGCGCGGCTGCGGTAGAGGAACCAGGCCAGGCCCGCCATCAGCGCGATGGCCACGTAGACCATCGGGTGCTGCTTGAAGAAGGCCGGGCCGACGAACGGAATGTCGGCCAGGAACGGCACCTCGAAAGGCGTGCGGTCGGACAGCTTCTTGCCGACCATGCCAACGCCGACGAAGGCCGAGAAGCCGGCTCCGAACAGGCTCATCGCCAGGCCGGTCGCGTACTGGTTGGTGTTGAGCCAGATCACCAGCAGCGCGAAGATCGCAGCCAGCACCGCGCCGGCCGCCGCGCCGGCCGCGAACGCGAGGATGTCGCTGCCGCTGTAGAAGGCCGCCGCGAAGCCGGCGATGGCCGCTACCAGCATGATCCCTTCGGCCCCCAGGTTCAGGATGCCGGCCTTCTCGTTCAACAACAGGCCGAGGCCGGCGATGGCCAGCGGCGTGCCCGAGGCCAGCGTGGCCGCCAGCAGCAGTGCAAGTTCGTTCATTGCGCCCCCTTCGGTTGGACGTTCGGCAGCGCAGCGACCGGCGGCGCTTTGACGACGCGGCGGATGCGGTAGTTGATGAGCGTGTCGCAGGCCAGCAGCAGGAACAGCAGCAGGCCCTGGAACACGCCGGTGAGCGCGTTCGGCAGGCCGAGGCGCGATTGGCCGAGCTCACCGCCGATCAACATCATCGACAGCAGGATGCCGCTGAAGACGATGCCGATCGGGTTCAGCCGCCCGACGAAACACACGATGATGGCCGTGAAGCCGTAGCCGACCGAGAGGTGCGGCGTGAGCTGGCGCAGTGGGCCGGCCGCTTCCATCGCACCGGCGAGGCCGGCCATGCCGCCCGAGACCAGCAGCGCCGTCCACAGCGAGCCACGCGCCGAGAAGCCGGCGTACTTGGCGGCGGCCGGCGCGAGGCCGCCGACCTGCAACTGGAAACCCTTCCAGGAGCGGAACATGAAGGCCCAGGTGCCACCGACCAGCACGAGCGTCAGCACGAAGCCCCAGTGCAGGCGAGTCTTCGGGATCAGCGTCGGCAACCAGGTGGACGCGTCGAAATTCTTGGTCTGCGGGAAGTTGAAACCCGCCGGGTCTTTCCACGCGCCGAAGACGAGGTAGTTCAGCAGTTGCTGCGCCACATAGACCAGCATCAGGCTGACGAGAATTTCGCTCGCGTTGAAACGGTCGCGCAGCAAGGCCGTGATCGAGGCCCAGGCCATGCCACCGATCACACCGGCAATCAGCACCAGCGGCGAGTAGATGCTGTTCGCACCGGTGACGCCGACCGTGGTGAGCCACAGCGCGACACCCCCGCCAGCAATGGCGCCGAGCACGAACTGCCCTTCGGCACCGATGTTCCACACGTTCGAGCGGTAGCAGACCGCGAGGCCGAGCGCGCACAGGATCAGCGGCGTGGCTTTGAGCAGCACCTCCGAGATACCGCGCATGCCGTTCAGCGGCTCGATGAAGAAGATCGAGAGGCCCTTGACCGGGTTCTTGCCGAGTGCGGCGAACAACAGCGCCGCGAGCACGACCGTGAGCGCCAGCGCGAGCGCCGGTGAGGCATACGACATCAGCTTGGACGGCTGCGGGCGGGTTTCGAGCTTAAACATGGGCCACCTCCTTCGCCGGTGCGGCGCCACTGGAACCACCCTTGGGCCACAGGCCGGACATCCATTCGCCGATCATCTCGATCGTCGCCTGCGCGGTCGGCACGCTCGGGCTGAGCTTGCCCTGCGCGATCACGACGAGCCGGTCCGAGAGTTCGAACAACTCGTCGAGTTCTTCGCTGACGACCAGCAGCGCGCAGCCTTCGTCGCGCAGCTTCAGCAGCGCACCGCGAATCTGCGCGGCCGCGCCCACGTCCACACCCCAGGTCGGCTGCGAGACGATGAAGACTTTCGGTTTGGCGTCGATCTCGCGCCCGACGATGAACTTCTGCAGGTTGCCACCCGACAGGCTCTTGGCAGCGGCCCCCGCGCCACCGGCCTTGACGTTGAAACGGGCGATCAAGTCTTCGGCCAGGCGCTGCACCTTGGCGGTGTTGATCCAGCCGCCACCCGAGACGTTTTCCGTCCGTGTGAGCAAGGTGTTGGCCGCGAGCGAGAGCGTGGGCACCGCACCGCGACCGAGCCGTTCTTCGGGCACGAAGTTCAGGCCCGCCGCGCGGCGCTGGCGCGGCAGCTGGTTCGCGATGTCCTTGCCGAAGAGCGTGATCGAGCCGGCCGGCGCGCGCGTGTCTTCACCCGACAGCGCGGCCATGAACTCCTGCTGGCCGTTGCCCGAGACGCCGGCCACGCCGACGATCTCACCGGCGCGCACCTGCAAGGCGATGTCTTGCAGCGACGTGCCGAAGGGCGACTGTTTGGCGAGGGTCAGGCCCTTCAGTTCCAGCGCGACATCGCCGAGGTGCGCCTGGATGTGCTGCAACTTCGGCGGCTCGCTGCCGATCATCAAACGCGACAGGTCGGCATTGCTTTGTGTGGACGGATCGACCTCGCCCGTCACCTTGCCACCGCGCAGCACGGTGCAGTGGTGGCAGAGCGCGCGAATCTCGTCGAGCTTGTGGCTGATGTAGAGGATGGAGCAGCCGTCCGCCGCGAGCTTGCGCAGCGTGACGAAGAGTTTCTCGACCGCCTGCGGCGTCAGCACCGAAGTCGGCTCATCCAGGATCAAGAGCTTCGGGTCGGTGAGCAGGGCCCGCACGATCTCGACGCGCTGGCGTTCACCGACCGAGAGCGAATGCACCGGCCGCTGCGGTTCCACATCGAGCCCGTAGGTCGAGGCCACCTTGGTGATGCGCGCGGTGACCTCGGGCAGCGAGAGCGATTTGTCGAGCCCGAGCCACACGTTCTCGGCCGCGGTGAGCGTGTCGAACAGCGAGAAGTGCTGGTAGACCATGCTGATGCCGAGCGTGCGTGCCTGCGCAGGGCTCGCCACCTGCACGGCCTGGCCGTTCCAGCGGATCTCGCCTTCGTCCGGCCGCACGGCGCCGTAGATCATCTTCATCAGGGTCGATTTGCCGGCCCCGTTTTCGCCGAGCACCGAGTGGATCTCGCCCGGCTTCACGCGCAGGCTGACCTTGTCGTTGGCGCGCACCGCCGGGTATTGCTTGCTGATGCCGATCAGTTCAAGTCGAAGCATTCTCTTGTCTCCTCAGGTCGATTTTTGGGTGGCTCGGCCCGCGACATAGGCCTCCACCAAATTGCGTTCGTCCGACAACGTCATCCACGCGAACACCCGTTCATGCAAGCCGCGCGCCACTTCCATGCGGGCTTGCGCCACCGGGCCGGCGGCCCAGTCCCACACACACACATCGGCCAGGCGGCCGGTGTCTAAGGAACCGATTTCGGCGTCCAGCCCGAGCGCACGTGCCGCACCGCGTGTGGCGGTGTACAGGCCTTTCCACGCGGTCAGGCGCTGACCGGCCAATGCTTGAATCTTGTAGGCGTCGGCCAACGTGCGCTGCATCGACAGGCTGGTGCCGCCGCCCACATCGGACGCCATGCTCACCGCCGCGCTCGAAGCCTCGGCGGCACGCCAATCGAACAGCCCGCTGCCGAGGAAGAGGTTCGACGAAGGGCTGTGCGCGAGCTGCGCGCCGCTGTCGCGCAAGGCCGCGCGGTCGTCGGCATCGAGCCAGATGCCATGTGCCAGCACGCTGCGCGCGTGCAGCAGGCCGGCGCGGGCATAGACGTCGAGGTAGCTGCGCGCTTCGGGGAACAGCTCGCGCACCCATTCGACTTCGGCGCGGTTCTCGGCCACGTGGGTCTGCATGTACAGGCTCGCATCGGCCGCGCACAGCGCACCGGCCATCGCCAGTTGTGCGGGTGTGCTCGTGGGCGCGAAGCGCACCGTCACGGCATAAGCCAGGCGGTCGGTGCCGTGCCAGCGGTCGATGAGGTCGATGCAATCGCGTTCGGCCTGGGCCACATCGTCACGCAGGCCGTCGGGCGCATGCCGGTCCATCAGCACCTTGCCCGCGATCAGGCGCATGCCGCGCTGCTGCGCGGCGGCGAAAAGGGCATCGGCCGACACCTTGTGCACGGTCGGGAACACCACGGCTGCGGTCGTGCCGTGGGCCAGCAGTGCGTCGAGAAACAAGGCCGCGCCGCGCTCGGCCTGGGCCGGGTCGGCATAACGCCGTTCGGCCGGGAAGGTGTAGTTGTTCAGCCAGTCGAGCAGCTCGGTGCCGTAGCTCGCGATCACGTCGAGCTGCGGGCTGTGCACATGGGTGTCGATGAATCCGGGCAGGATCAATCGACCGCGGTGGTCGTGCCGTTCCCAACTGGCGTCGGGCGTATCGGCTTGAACACCGGCGATGCGCCCGCCTTCGACCAGCAACCAGTGGTCGGCGCGGAAGCGCACCGCGCTCGAATCGACATCTCCCCAGGCCGGGTTGGCGCTGAAGTCGAGCAGGTCACCGCGCAAGGCGATGCGTGTCGACGCGGCGGTGGAGGCGGCGCTCGTCATGGTCGTGCGTTCAAGCGGCTGCGCGGGCGCGCCGCAACATGCCGTGCGAAGAGAGATTGCGCGCCACATCGCGCACCTGCTCACGCAGCCAGCGCATCGCGGCGGACACATGCGTGAGGTCGTGCCACAGCTGGTAGTAGGTGAGCGCCGGGAAGGCCACCGGGCAACGCACGATGCGCACCGGCAGCGTGTCCACGTAGCGTGAGCAGAACAGCCGCCCGGTCGTCAGCACCAGCAGGCTTTGCGCCACCATCAGCGGGATGAGGCTGAAGTGCGCGCTGCGCACCATGATGTCGCGCGAGAGGCCCAGCGTGGCGATGTGGTCGTCGATCACGCCGCGCGCCACGCCGTGCACGTTGGCGTGCAGCGGCATCGGCGCCACGTGTTCGCAGGCCAGGTACTTTTCGACGGTCCAGCCCCGGCCGGCGGCGGCACGCGCCACCGGGTGGTCTTCGGCGACAAGGCACACCACCTCGTCGCTCATCAGCCGGCCCAGGTGCAGCTCGCCCGGGGGTTCGAGCCAGTTGCCGATCACCAGATCGACATCGCCCGCGGCCAGGCTGCGCCGGTAGTCGAACTCGCCGGAGAGCGGAAACAGCTCCAGCCGCACCTGCGGCGCGACCCGCTTGAGGTGCGCCACCAGCTCGGGCAGGAAGAGCGGATCGAGGTAGTCGCTCGCCGCGATGCGGAAGGTGGCCTGGCTCTCCAGCGGCTCGAAACCGCGCTGGCGGGAACGTGGGCTGAACAGGCGGTCGGCATCCTGCAGCAGGCTGGTTGCCGGGCCCAGGAGTTGCAACGCGGCCGCAGTGGGTGTCATGCCATTGCCGGCGCGCACCAGCAACGGGTCTCCCGTCAGTGCGCGCAGCTTCTTGAGCTGGGCACTCACGGCGGGCTGCGTGCTGTGCAAGCGCATGGCGGCCCGGGAAACGCTGCGTTCGGTGATCAAGGTCTGTAGCACCCGTATGAGGAACAGGTCGATCTTGTCGAAGTCAGCACGTTCTGCCATATAGGCAGGATGATATGCAGTATGTGTGCCAGCGTATACAGCTGGCGCCGCCGAGGATTAAGTTTCGAGAACCTTCCAACCCGTGGACAGCCCCGCTCTATGGACACACGCGACACACCCGCAACCCGCCCGATCCGCTTCTTTCACCGCGGCCACGTGGTCGAGATCAGCGGCGCCCACCCGACCCGCAGCGTGCTCGAATGGCTGCGCGAAGACGCACGCTGCACCGGCACCAAGGAAGGCTGCAACGAAGGGGATTGCGGCGCCTGCACCGTGGTGATCGGCGAGCTGGCCGCGGCCGGCGACAAGAGCGCGGTGCGCGGTTTGTCCCTGAACACGGTCAACGCCTGCATCCAGTTTTTGCCGACGCTGGACGGCAAGGCGCTGTTCACCGTCGAAGACCTGAAGGCGATGACAGCCGGACCACTGCACCCGGTGCAGCAAGCCATGGTCGAGTGCCATGGCTCGCAATGCGGCTTCTGCACGCCGGGCTTCGTGATGTCGCTGTGGTCGACCTACGAACATCACCAGGCCCACGCCACCCAGCCGAGCCGCCAGCAACTGGCCGACGACCTGTCGGGCAACCTGTGCCGCTGCACCGGCTACCGGCCGATCCTCGATGCGGGGCAGCGCATGTTCGACCTGCCGCCCGCGGCGATGGACACCGCGCCGGCCATTGCCGCGCTGCGCCAGTTGCAAGCAGCCGACGGCTTCGACTACCGCGCCGGCGCCGACACCTTCCACGCACCCAAGACCTTGGCCGCGCTGGCCACGCTGCGCGAGCAGAAGCCGAGCGCGCAACTGCTCGCCGGCTCCACCGATGTCGGCTTGTGGGTCAACAAACAATTCCGCGCGCTGGGCGACATCATCTACGTCGGCGAGGTGGCCGAACTCAAGCGCATCGAGGTGCAAGGCGACCAATTGGTGATCGGCGCAGGGGCTTCGCTCGAAGCCGCCTGGCGCGCCCTGGCGCAGCGTTGGCCTGCGTTGACCGAGGTGTGGCTGCGCTTCGCATCCCCGCCCATCCGCAATGCCGGCACGATGGGCGGCAACGTGGCGAACGGCTCGCCGATCGGTGATTCGCCGCCGGTGCTGATGGCGCTGGATGCACAGATCGAATTGCGCAAGGGCGCGCGGGTGCGGCGCATGCCGCTGCCGGATTTCTACCTCGACTACATGAAGAACCAGTTGGAGGCGGGCGAGTTCGTGCAGGCGATGGTCGTGCCGCTGGCCGGCCCGAAGCGCACGGTGCGCGCCTACAAGATCAGCAAACGTTTCGATTGCGACATCTCCGCGCTGTGCGCGGCGTTCGCGATCGAACTCGACGGCGACGTGGTGCGCAGCGTGCGCCTGGCCTTCGGCGGCATGGCGGCCACCGTCAAACGCGCCGCGAAGACCGAGGCGGCCTTGACTGGCCAGCCGTGGACGCAAGCCAGCGTGGATGCCGCGAAGCTGGCGCTGGCCAGCGAATTCACGCCGCTGTCCGACATGCGCGCCAGCGCCGCGTACCGAAGCCAGGTGGTGCAGAACCTGCTGCAACGCTTCTGGCTCGAAACACGCAGCGTCGATCCGCTTGCACCCGCCGCGACGAGCGTGTGGAGCGTGATGCCGCACGACCTCGCGCTGCAAGGAGACTGAGATGAACAAACCCGTTCCGCCCGAGTTGCTGCAAGCCACCGAGCCGTTTGCCGACTACCTGAAAAACACCGCCGCGCGCATCGACGAAAGCGGCGAGGCGCAGGCCACCCGCAGTGGCGCGCGTGTCGGCATCAGCCGCCCGCACGAGTCGGCGCACCTGCACGTGGCCGGTGAAGCCGCCTACATCGACGACATGCCCGAGCTCGCCGGCACCCTGCACGCCGCGCTCGGCCTGTCGCCGGTCGCGCACGGCACGTTGAAGGGCATGAACCTGGACAAGATCCGCGCGATGCCGGGTGTGATTGCGGTGCTGAGTGCCGCCGACATCCCCGGCCCGAACGATTGCGGCTCGATCGTGCACGACGAACCGATCCTCGCCGAGAGCGAACTACGCTACCTCGGCCAGCCGGTCTTCGCCGTGATCGCCGAAACACGCGACATCGCACGTCGCGCTGCAGCCCGCGCGAAAGAGGTCTTGCAGATCGACGCACTGCCGGCGATCTTCACGCCGCAAGCCGCCCACGCCGCCGGCCAGTACGTGCTGCCGCCGATGCACCTGACGCGCCAGACCTCACCCGGAGGCGCACGCGCCGCCATTGATGCCGCCCCGAGAAATCTGAAGGGCACGCTCGATGTCGGCGGCCAGGAGCAGTTCTACCTCGAAGGCCAGATCAGCTACGCGATCCCGAAGGAAAGCGACGGCATGCTGGTGCACTGCTCGACGCAACACCCGAGCGAGATGCAGCACCTGGTCGCGCATGCGCTCAAGCTGCACGCGCATCACGTGCAGGTGGAATGCCGGCGCATGGGCGGTGGTTTCGGCGGCAAGGAGTCGCAGTCGGCGCCCTTCGCCTGCATCGCCGCTGTCGCTGCCGCGAAACTGAAGCGCCCCGTCAAGCTGCGCCTGGACCGCGACGACGATTTCATGATCACCGGCCGGCGCCACTGCTTCTGGTACGAGTACGAAGTGGGCTACGACGATGCGGGTCGCGTGCTCGGCGCCGAGATCACGATGGTTTCGCGTGCGGGCCATTCGGCCGACCTCTCGGGCCCGGTGATGACGCGCGCGCTCTGCCACTTCGATAACGCCTACTGGCTGCCCGACGTGGCGATGCACGGCTACTCGGGCAAGACGAACACGCAGAGCAACACCGCCTTCCGCGGCTTCGGCGGGCCGCAGGGCGCCATCGCGATCGAGAACATCCTCGACAGCATCGCGCGCACCCTCGGCATCGATGCGCTCGATGTGCGGCGCGCCAACTACTACGGCCAGGGCCAGTCCACGCCCTACGGCCAGCAGGTCACCGACAACGTCATCCACGAGCTGACGGCCGAACTCGAAGCGAGCAGCGATTACCGAACACGCCGCACCGCGATCACCGCCTTCAACGCAACGAGCCCGGTGCTCAAGCGCGGGCTGGCACTCACGCCGGTGAAGTTCGGCATCTCGTTCAACGTCAAACACTTCAACCAGGCCGGTGCGCTGGTGCATGTCTACAGCGACGGCTCGATCCTCGTGAACCACGGCGGCACCGAAATGGGCCAGGGCCTGAACACGAAGGTGGCGCAGGTCGTGGCGCATGAACTCGGTGTGTCCTTCGACAGCGTGCGCGCCACCGCCACCGACACGCAGAAAGTGGCCAACACCTCGGCCACCGCCGCGTCGACCGGCAGCGACTTGAACGGCAAGGCGGCGCAAGACGCAGCCCGCCAGATCCGCGAACGCCTGGCCGCGTGCATCGCTTCGCACCACGGCGGCGAGGCCTCGGCGGTGCGCTTCGCGAACGACAAGGTCGAGGTCAACGGCAAGTCGCTGAGCTTCAGCGCGGTCGTCGCACAGGCCTACATCGACCGCGTGCAGCTCTGGTCCGACGGTTTCTACGCCACGCCCGGCCTGAGCTGGGACCGTGAGGCGCTGCAAGGCCGGCCCTTCTTCTACTTCGCCTATGGCGCGGCCGTCAGCGAAGTGATCGTCGACACACTCACCGGCGAGTGGAAGCTGCTGCGCGCCGACGTGTTGCACGACGCCGGCGAGTCGCTCAACCCGGCCGTGGACATCGGCCAGGTCGAAGGTGCGTTCATCCAGGGCATGGGCTGGCTGACGATGGAAGAACTGGTCTGGCATCCGAAGACCGGCATGCTGACCACGCACGCGCCGAGCACCTACAAGATCCCGACCGCGAACGACTGCCCGCCGGTCTTCAACGTGCGGCTGTTCCAGAACAGCAACGTGGAAGACAGCATCCACCGCAGCAAGGCGGTCGGCGAGCCGCCGCTGCTGCTGCCGTTCTCGGTGTTCTACGCGATCCGCGATGCGGTCTCGGCCGCGGGCGGGCACCGCACCGACCCGCCGCTCTCGGCACCGGCGACAAGCGAGTCCATCCTGCGGGCCATCACCGCGGTGTCATGAATCTGCTGAAAGAAGCCGCCGCCGGGTGGCTGCGCTCGGGCACGCCTGCCGTGCTGATCGAGGTGAGCGAAGCACGCGGCTCGGTGCCGCGTGGCGCCGGGACGCGCATGCTGGTCGCGGCGACGCAGGCGCTGGGCACGATCGGCGGCGGGCACCTCGAGCTCAAGGCGATCGAACTCGCGCGCTCGATGCTGGTCGATCAGGACACGGCAGCACGCTCGGTGCACTACCCACTCGGCCCGGCGCTGGGCCAGTGTTGCGGCGGTGCGGTCACGCTGCGTTATTCGATGCTCGATGCCACCGCCCTCTCTGCCTGGCCCGCCGCGCCGCCGAAGTTCCACCTCCAGCTCTACGGCGCCGGCCACGTGGGCCGCGCGATCGCGCGGGCGCTTGCGCCACTGAATGTCGTCGTCGATTGGATCGACGAGCGCGAGGAGGAATTTCCGTCCACCTTCAACGAGGGAGACCCGGACTGGCCGGCACACATCCGCAAAGTCTGCGTCGATGCGGTGGAAAGCGAAGTGCGCCTCGCTCCGCCCAGCGCCTACTACCTCGTGCTGACCCACCAGCACGACCTGGACCTGCGCATCACCGAAGCCATATTGCAACGCGGCGACTTCGGCTTCCTCGGCCTGATCGGCTCGAAGACCAAGAAGCAGCGCTTCATCCACCGCTTCCAGGAACGTGGCATCGCGGCCGAGCGCATCGCGCGGATGATCTGCCCGATCGGCATCGAAGGCATCAGCGGCAAGGAACCCGAAATCATCGCCGCGAGCGTGGTTGCGCAGCTGTTGCGCCACGGTCGTTGAGCGGGAGCGCACCAGGGTCGATGGTAGGCTTCGCGCACTCGTGACGAAGTCCATCACACCGCCGATCCCACCCGCGCCCATGCCTGCCCAGCCCGCCGCGCCAGACCGCGCCTGGGTCGGCGAAATCAGGCGACGCATGTGGCGCTACCTGCCACTCAAGGTGGTCGGCATCTCGGCTTTCATGTGGGTCTTTTTCGTCGCGTACTTCCACCTGCTGCGGCATCCGGCCTTCCCGGTGGCGGACATGCCGCTGACGGCGCTCGACCACCTCATTCCATTCCAGCCCGCTGCTCTCGGCGCCTATCTGTCCTTGTGGTTCTACGTCGGCATCACGCCCGGGCTGATGTGGTCGTTCCGTGCGCTGGTGGTGCATGGCCTGTGGGCCGCCGGGTTGTGTGGCGTGGGCCTGGCCTGCTTCTACTTCTGGCCGACCGCCGTGCCCGCCGCCGCGTTCGGTGCCGCCGGCCGCCCGGCCCTGGCCCTGCTGCAAGGGGTCGATGCGCCCGGCAACGCCTGCCCCTCACTGCACGTGGCCACCGCGATGTTCTCGGCCGTCTGCCTCGACCCGCTCCTGCGCCGGCTGAAGGCACCGATGGCGCTGCGCTGGCTCAATGCCGGCTGGTTCCTGGCAATTGCTTACTCGACGCTGGCCATCAAGCAGCACGTGGTGGTCGACGTGCTCGCCGGCGCGCTGCTCGGCGTGGCCTTCGCCTGGGCTTCGTTGCGGTGGCGCCCCGGAAACTGAGCGGGAGTTGAACTGGATATCATTGGAAGGTGTCGGTCGAGCCCCATGCCCAGGGGGGATCGGGGTCGATGAGCCGCAGAGCCATGACCTCGCAACGTGGGCAGTTCGAGCCGGTACCCCGATGGAGTTTGCACAATGAGTTCGCTGAAGGATTTGCAGGACCTGATCCAGGAGAAGTACGGCATCGAGCCGTCGGCCCTCGACCCGAGCGCGTCGATCCGCGGCGCCGGGCTCGATTCGCTGGCCCTGGTGGAGTTCCTGTTCGCGGTCGAAGACCGCTTCGGCATTTCGCTGCCCGAGCAGCAGACCGAGATCGACACCCTGGCCGAGCTGGCCACCTTGGTGGATGGCCTGCGTGCCACCCAGAAGGCCTGATCTCTTGGGCCGGGCGCCGGGCTGATCGCAACACTCCGAGAGGCGAGCACGATGGTTTGGGTCACCGGCCTCGGCCTGGCCTCACCCCACGGTGACGACGCCCTGCGCGTTTTCGCGGCCTTGATGCGCGGCGAATCGGCGGTGCGGCAGATCCTCCCGGAGCTCGCCAAACCCACCGCCGCGGCGCCGGTCGCCTTCGACGAAACCCGCTGGTTCACCAAGCTGCAACTTGCCGGTGTCGACCGCGTCAGCCAGCTCGCGGTGGCGGCGGCCGACCTGGCTGTGAAGGATGCCGGCGACAACGCCCTGCAGGGCCTGGACCCGGAGCGCATCGGCGTGTACCTCGGCTGCGGCATGGGCGGCGCGGCGGCGCTCGAGCTGGCCTACCGCTCCACCAGCGGGCGCGTGCCGCCGCTGACCATTCCCGCCTTCATGCCGAACGCTCCGGCCGCGCACGTCGCGATGCGGCAACACGCGCAGGGGCCGGTGTTCACCTACTCGGTGGCCTGCGCCTCGTCGGCCGTGGCGATTGCCGAAGCGGCCAAGGCGATCGAGCGCGACGAGGTCGACATCGCCATCGTCGGCGGTACCGAGGCCCTGCTGGTGCCCGGCGTCGTGCTCGCCTGGCAGGCCATGCAGACGCTCGCCGCCTTCGCGCCGGGCGAAGCGGCGAGCGCTTGCCGGCCTTTTTCGACCGAGCGCAACGGCTTCGTGCTGGGTGAAGGCGCCGCCTTCCTGGTGCTCGAATCGGCCGCGCGCGCGCGGGCCCGTGGTGCCCGTGCCTACGCCGAGCTGGCCGGCTGGGGCGTGAGCTGCGACGCCGCCCACCTCAGCAAACCCGAAGCGACCGGCCAGGCCCGTGCGCTGCGCGCCGCCTTGCGGACCGCCAAACTGAACCCCACCGGCGTGGGCTACTGCAATGCCCACGGCACTGCCACCAAGATCGGCGACGTGGTCGAGGCGGAGGCGCTGCGCAGCGTCTGGGGCGATGCCCTCGGCGGCCTGCGTGTCAGTTCCACCAAGGCGCTGCATGGCCACCTGCTCGGTGCCGCCGGCGCGCTGGAAGCCGTCATCACCGTGCTCGCCCTGCACCAGCGCCAGATACCGCCGAACGCACACTGCGCCAGCCCCGACCCGGCCTGCGGCCTGAACCTGGTGCGCGAAGCGGGTGAAGCGGCGCCCGGCCTGCAAGCCGCCATCACCAGCTCGTTCGCCTTCGGCGGCACCAACGCGGCGCTCGTGTTCAAGCGTCTTTGACAAATCGCCCTGCAGCCGCGGGGCCTCCACAGGAAACACAGACATGGACCACCGACAACTCGGCCGTTCCGGCTTCAAGGTACCGGCCCTCAGCCTGGGCACCGGCACCTTCGGCGGC
>JANYJL010000326.1 GCA_025361845.1 Rhizobacter sp. | reverse complement strand
GTCGGCGCCGGCCTTCGCGAAGTCCAGGGCCAGCGCATCGACCGGCTGCACCATCAGGTGCACGTCGATCGGCACCTTGGTGCCATCGGCGCGCGCGGCGTGTTTGCGCAGCGCCTCGCAGATCATCGGCCCGAAGGTCAGGTTCGGCACGTAATGGTTGTCCATCACGTCGAAGTGAATCCAGTCGGCGCCCGCGGCGATGACGCTCTTGAACTCCTCGCCGAGGCGCGCGAAGTCGGCTGACAGGATGCTGGGGGCAATGCGGTAGGTCGTCATGGCAGTCCGTACTTCTGGTCTGTGGCCAAGGGGCTGTGGAGGATTTTAGGTTGCTGCCTAGAATGGGCTCATGGCAAAACCCCTGGCAAAACCCGAATTCACGAGCACCGTCTCCGTGAAGTACCTGCCCGAACAGTCCGACGCGGCAAAAGGGCAACACGCGTTCGCGTACACCGTGAGCATCCGCAACAGCGGCGATGTGTCGGCGCAGCTGATCGCGCGGCACTGGATCATCACGGACGGCAACGGCCACGTCGAAGAAGTGCGCGGCCTCGCGGTGGTGGGCAACCAGCCGCTGCTGCGGCCGGGCGAGAGCTTCGAGTACACCAGCTGGACGCGCCTGGCCACCCCGCACGGCACGATGCGCGGCACCTTCTTCTGCATGACCGACGACGCCCAGCCCTTCGATGCGCCGGTGCACGAGTTCGGGCTCACGCTCGCATCGGCACTCCACTGACCGGACGGATGGCGAAGTCCGCTGCCTCGCCCTGGGACCTGACCGCGCTGCTCAACGCAGCCGACCCGAAGGCCGCGTTGCCCGAGCGGCACCTGTGGCTGATCCGCCTGCTGGAGTGGCTGCGCCATGCGCCGGTGGCCAGCGAAACGCAGGCCACGCCCTCCCCGCTGCTGCGCCTGAAGCATCTGCTGAACGTGCTGGAGCGCCACCCCGAACACCAGGCGCATGTGGCCGAGTTGCTGGGCCGCTTCTGGCGCGAGGTGGACGTGGCCGCGCTGCTGGCCGATTTCGGCTTCGCGCCGCGCATGGACTTGTGGGGCGAGCTCGGCCGCCGCGTGATGGCGCGTGTGCTGCCGCTCACGCCCGCGACCACCGACCTCGGTGAGCTGTTCGGCCTGCTGTTCCCGAGCGCCGACGATGCCCTCTGGCTGAACGCGCTGGACGAGCCCACGCTGCAACGTGTGCGCGCCCAGCTTGCGCCGGCCTTGCAGGATGGCAGCGACTGGCGCGCGCCCTTTCTCGACGCGATCATGTTCCTGTGCAGCGCGGTGCGTGCGGCGGGCTTTTCGTCGGCGCTGCGTCAGCGCATGAGCCCCGAGCTGCTGGCCGAACTGCCCTTCCGCCAGCTCGCCCGCGTGGCCGAGCAGGTGCGCGAGCACGCCGAAGCGAGTGGCCCGGAGGCCCACGCCGCCTTGCTGCAGGAAGCCCAGTACCTGCGCGCCCTGCTCGACAGTTGCCGGCGCTGCGCCGACAGCGTGCACGAGCACCTCGAAGCGCATGGTGTGTCGGTCGACGTGGTGTTCGAGGTCGAGCAGTTGCGCGCGCGCACCCATCGCGTCGAAGAACTGCTGGTCTGCGTGCTGAGCCCCGAACCGGCGCGCGAGATCGTCGGTGTGATCGCCGACCTGGTGCGCACGGCCGACGAGCGCCGCAGCATCACCGGCCTGTTCTCTCGCCACTACTCGCTGCTGGCGCGCAAGGTGGCCGAGCGCAGCGCCGAGACCGGCCAGCACTACATCACCCGCGACCGCGACGAATACCACGGCATGCTGCGCGCCGCGGCGGGCGGCGGCGCGGTGCTGGCCGGCACCACCTTCATGAAGTTCATCGTGCTGGCGCTCGGCCTCACGGCCTTCTGGGGCGGCTTCTGGGCCGGCATCAACTACGCCACCAGCTTCGTCATCGTGCAGCTGATGCACTGGACCGTCGCGACCAAACAGCCGGCGATGACGGCGCCAGCGATGGCCGAGAAGCTGGCCGACGTGTCGAGCGACGAGGCGGTGGAAAGCTTCGTCGACGAAGTGGCGCACCTGATCCGCTCGCAAGCCGCCGGCATCTTCGGCAACCTCGCGATGGTGGTGCCGATCGTGCTGGCGGTGCAGCTCGCGTGCAAGGCCATCTTCGGTGCGCCGTTGATCGGCCACACCGACGCCGAGCACGTGCTGCACTCGCTCACCCTGCTCGGGCCGACGGCCCTGTTCGCGGCCTTCACCGGTGTGCTGCTGTTCGCCAGTTCGCTGATCGCGGGCTGGGTGGAGAACTGGTTCGTCTGGCACCGCATCGACAGCGCGATCGCCTGGAACCCACGTTTCGTGGCGCGGCTCGGCGCGGCGCGGGCGCAGCGCTGGGCCACCTGGTGGCGGGCCAACATCTCGGGCCTCGCAGCCAACATCTCGCTCGGGCTGATGCTCGGCATCGTGCCGGCGGTGGCGCTGTTCTTCGGGCTGCCGATCGAGGTGCGGCACGTCACGCTGTCGACCGGCCAACTCGCCGCGGCAGTCGGCGCCGAGGGCCTGGCGGTGTTCACGACGTCGCCGTTCTGGTGGTGCCTGGCCGGCATCGTGTTCACCGGCTCCCTGAACCTGGCCGTGAGCTTCTTCCTGGCCTTCAAGGTGGCGCTGCGTTCACGCGGCATCCGCCTCGCGGACCGCAGCCGCATCTACCGGGCGATCCGGGCGCGTCTGCGCCAGCGCCCAACGTCTTTCATCTTTCCGCCCCGCTGATCGAATGGAGCCCCAAGACGCCTTCGGCGTCGCCCCCCGAGGGGAGCTCGGTCCGCTAGGGGCGGCCCGGCGCTGGCCCGAGTCACTCCCGATCCGCGTGGCGCTCGCCCCGTCTGCGACCCGAGAACATGGTCCACCAGACGATGAAGAGCAGCAAGGCGAGCGCGCCGAAGGCCTCCAGCAAAATCACCCACATGTTGAACATCCTTCATCGCGCCAAGAGCGTCTGGCCTGCACTGATTCTAGGGTTGGTGGTGGCGTGCGCCGATGCGCCGCAACGCGCACCGGCGCCGGTCGAAAGCCGAAGCCCCGCCGGCGCACCACCGAGCCCCGCGACACCAGCGCCGTCCATCGTCACGCCGGCGGGCCCGGCGATCCTGCGCCCGCAATCGCGCTGGGTCGCGGCGCGCTGGAGCGAGCTGCCGGGCTGGGAGCAAGACCGCAGCGCCGAACTCTGGCCCGCGCTGCTGCGCGGCTGCGAGCGCCCCGTGCCGGGATGGGCCGTCTTGTGCACACAGGCGCGCGGCGCGGCCGCCGCTGCCGGCTGGAACGACGAGGCGGCGCGCGGCTGGTTGCAGCAACGCCTGCAACCCTGGCGCGTCGAAGCGATGGACGGCACGGCCGATGGACTCATCACCGGCTACTACGAACCCCTCGTCGAAGCGACACGCACGGCGCGCGGCAGCTTCCGTGTCGCGCTCTACGCGCCGCCCGCCGACCTCGCCACCCGCAAGCCCTGGTGGACGCGCCAGCAGATCGACACCCTGCCCGCCGCGCAAGCCGCACTGCGCGGCCGCGAGCTCGCCTACGTGGCCGACCCGCTCGACGCGCTGGTGTTGCAGATTCAAGGCTCGGGCCGCCTGCGCATCACCGAAAACGACGGCTCGGTGAAGCTCGTGCGCGTGGCCTATGCGGCGCACAACGACCAGCCCTACACCTCGGTCGGCCGCTGGCTCGTCGGTCAAGGTGAACTGAAGCTGGAACAGGTGTCGTGGCCCGGCATCAAGGCCTGGGCGAAGCAGAACCCGAAGCGCCTCAATGAGCTGCTGTGGAGCAACGCGCGCTTCGTGTTCTTCCGCGAAGAGCCGCTGCCCGACCCGCAGCTCGGCCCGAAAGGTGGGCAGGCCGTGCCGCTGACGCCGGGCCGCTCGATCGCGGTCGACGTGCAAGGCATCCCTTACGGCACGCCGGTCTGGCTCGACACGACGGAGCCGTTGTCGAGCACCCCCCTGCGCCGCGCCGTGATGGCGCAGGACACCGGCACGGCGATCACCGGCGCGGTGCGGGCCGACTATTTCTGGGGTTGGGGCGAAACCGCCGAGGCCCAGGCCGGCCGCATGAAGCAACCGCTGCGCATGTGGGTGCTGCTGCCGCGCCCGTAGCGCTGACTCAACGCACCACGTCCCAGCCCATCATCAGCACCGCCGCGGCCATCACCAGCACGGCACCCCAGCCGAGGAAACGCGTCTTGCGGCGCACTGTCAGCGCGCCCATCACCTGGTGGTTGCCGGCCAGCAGCATCATCGCCACCATGATGGGCACGGCCACCACGCCGTTGACGACAGCGCTCCAGTAGAGCGCCTTCATCGGGTCGATCGGCGTGAAGTCGAGGCCCGTGCCGACGATGGTGGCGATGGCGATGATGGCGTAGAACTCCTTCGCCTCCGACCAGTGCCGCTCCAGCCCTTCGGGCCAGCCGAAGGCCTCGGCCACCGCATAGGCCGCGGACGATGCGAGCACCGGTACGGCCAGCAAACCGGTCGCGATGATGCCGCAG
The DNA here is from genome assembly GCA_025361845.1 of Rhizobacter sp. Lineage (GTDB taxonomy): Bacteria > Pseudomonadota > Gammaproteobacteria > Burkholderiales > Burkholderiaceae_C > JANYJL01. The sequence goes on along the minus strand of JANYJL010000326.1, from coordinate 3,490 downwards.
GCGAACAGCGCGAAGGCCAGGTCGCCGGCCAACGGGCGCAGGGCCTGCGCGGCCTGCGCAGCGGTCTGCACGTCGGTGATGCCGGCGGTGTGCAGTACCACGGCACCGGTCAACATCACGAAGAAGGCGACGCCGTTGGAGAACACCATGCCGACAATCGTGTCGAGCCGCACGCGGCGCAGCGCGCGGCGCACATCGCCTTCGTGTTCGTGGCCGGCGCGGATGCCGCGCAGCCGCATCTCTTCCACCTCCTGCGAGGCCTGCCAGAAGAACAGGTAGGGCGAGATCGTGGTGCCCAGCACCGCGACGATGGTGAGCCAAAAGGCCGAGCTGGCCTCGATGTGCGGCACGATCAGGTCGTGCCCGACCTTCGCCCAGGGAATCGTCACCGTGAACGCGGCGGCGACGTAGACGAACAGGCTCAGCGTCAACCACTTCAGCACGGGCGCGAGGCGGCGGTACGGCACGAACACCTGCAAGAGCACGGTGATCACGCCGAACAGCACCGAGTGGAAGTGATCACCCCCGCCGACGACGAGTTGCAGGGCCTCGCCCATCGCCGAGATGTCGGCCGCGATGTTGATCGTGTTGGCCACCAGCAGCAGGGCGACGATGAAGAGCAGGAAGGCACGCGGCGTGTGCACCCGCAGGTTGGCGGCGATGCCCTGGCCCGACTGCCGCCCGATGCGCGCGCTGACGAGCTGGATCGCCACCATGAACGGCAGCGTGAGGAAGACCGTCCACAGGATGCCGGTGCCGAACTGCGCGCCGGCCTGGGTGTAGGTGGCGATGCCGGAGGGATCGTCGTCCGCCGCACCGGTGACGACGCCGGGGCCGACGTGGCGCAGGAACGAAGGGATGCGGCGCCAGTTGCGTGGCCTGCGGCTTGAAGTCATGGGCCGGGAGTATGGCTGTGCGTCAAGTCGCCGCCACCGCCATGCGCCAGCGTGGCCACAGCAGGTTGAGGGCGAGGCCCGCCATCACGAGGCCGGCGGCGATCAGCTTCCACGCCGGCAGTGGCTCAGCCAGCATCAGCGCCGAGGCGCCCATGCCGAACACCGGCACCAGCAGGGCCATCGGCGTGATGGTGGCGGCCGGGTGGCGCGCAAGCAGCCAGCCCCACGCGGCATAACCGAACAGGCTGTTGGCCACCGACTGCCACAACACCGCCGCCCAGGTGGTGGCCGATGCGGTGCGCAAGCCCGCCTCGATGGCCGGCCAGCCTTCGACAATGAAAGACAAGACCAGCAGCGGCGGCAGCGCGAACAGGCTGGACCAGACCACGTAGGCCAGCATGTTGACCTGGCCCGCGCGGCGGCTGAGCGTGTTGCCGCAGGCCCAGCTGAAGGCCGCGACGAGCACCATCGCGAGGCCCTTCCAGGTGGTGTTGCCGTCGGTGTGCGCGCCGATGATCGCCACGCCGCCAACCGCCAGCGCAAGCGCGAACCACTGGTAGCCGCGCACTCGCTCTCGCGTGAGCGCCATCGACAGGCCGATGGTGAAGAACACCTGCACCTGGATCACCAGCGAGGCGATGCCGGGCGAGATATCGCTGCGCATCGCCAGATACAGCAGGCCGAACTGCCCGGCGCCGATCAACAGGCCATAGCCGGCAAGGTTGCGCCAGCCCACCGCCGGGCGCGGCAGAAAGAACACCGCGGGCAGCAGGGCGAACGTGAAACGCAGGGTGCCGAACAGCAGCGGCGGCAGGTGGCCGAGCGCCAGCTTGATGACAACGAAGTTGGTGCCCCAGACCGCGACCACGGCGAGCGCCAGCAGCGCGTGCCGCCAGGGCAAGGCGCGCGCCGTCATGCGGATGCCGCACCGCGCAGATGCCCGAGCGGCAAGGCCGCACTGGCCTTCACCTCGCCGAGCGAAAAACTCGTGTGCACGTCCTTCACATGCGGCAGATTCAGCAGCACGTCGAGCGCGAGGCGCGAGAAGGCGTCGAGGTCGGTTGCCATGACCTGCAACTCGAAGGTGCCCGAGCCCGAGATGTAGTGGCAGGAGATCACTTCGGGGATGCGCCGGATCGCATCTTCGAGCTGGCGCGTCGCGCTCGCGGTGTTGCGGTCGGCGTCCACGCGCACGAAGGCGAGCACGCCCAGGCCGATCTTGCGGCGGTCGATCTCGGCCCGGTAGCCGGTGATGAAACCCTGCGCTTCGAGCCACTTCATGCGCCGCCAGGTCGGCGCCGCGGACAGGCCGATGCGCGCCGCCAGTTCGGCGTTCGACAAACGTGCGTCCGCCTGCAACTCGCGCAGGATGGCGATGTCGAAGCGGTCGAGTGTGGCGCCGTGGTCGGCCACCGGCTCGGGGGTGACCGGAGGCGCAGGGGTTTTCCCGTGAGTGGCCATATTGGGCGTCATTCTCGTTGAAATTCCCCAATCGAAGAAAGAAGCTTGCTTCGATACGGCAAATCGAGGCAAAGAAGGAAAACACCCCGCGCGGTCGAATCCCTACACTCGACACTCGCGCGGGCTGGTCACGAGCCGGCTTTGCGCCCACCATTGCAGCCACACCGCCAGGAGCTTTGCCGATGAACGCCCCCTTGCCCGAGTCGATCCGCAAAGCGCTCGAGAACGTCACCCTCGACGACAAGTACAGCCTCGAACATGGCCGCGCTTTCATGAGCGGCGTGCAGGCGCTGGTGCGTTTGCCGATGCTGCAAAAGAAGCGCGATGGCATGCGCGGCCTGAACACCGCCGGCTTCATCAGCGGCTACCGCGGCTCGCCGCTCGGTGGCTACGACCAGGCGCTGTGGCAGGCCAAGAAGCACCTGGCGGCGCAGCACATCGTGTTCCAGCCGGGCGTGAACGAAGAGCTGGCGGCCACCGCGGTGTGGGGCACGCAGCAACTCGACCTGTACCCGCAATCGAAGAAGTTCGACGGCGTGTGTGGCATCTGGTACGGCAAGGGGCCGGGTGTGGACCGCTGCTCGGATGTGTTCAAACACGCCAACATGGCCGGCACGTCCAAGCACGGTGGCGTGATCGCGCTCGCCGGTGACGACCACATCGCCAAGAGCAGCACCGCGGCGCACCAGAGCGACCACATCTTCAAGGCCTGCGGGCTGCCGGTGTTCTTCCCGAGCAGCGTGCAAGACATCCTGGACATGGGCCTGCACGCCTTCGCGATGAGTCGCTTCGCCGGCGTGTGGGCGGGCGTGAAGACGATCCAGGAGATCGTCGAATCGTCGAGCAGTGTGTTCGTCGATCCGGACCGCGTGGACATCGTGCTGCCGACCGACTTCCCCGTGCCTGAGGGTGGCCTGCACATCCGCTGGCCCGACGCGCCGCTGGAGCAGGAAGCGCGGCTGATGAATCACAAGTGGTACGCCGCACTCGCCTACGTGCGTGCGAACAAGCTGAACCACAACGTCATTGAAGGTCCGAACGACCGCTTCGGCATCATCGCCAGCGGCAAGGCCTACAACGACACGCGGCAGGCGCTGCACGACCTCGGGCTCGACGACGATGAATGCCGCCGC
>JANYJL010000317.1 GCA_025361845.1 Rhizobacter sp. | reverse complement strand
GTTTACCATCGGCATTACCAAGGGCCGCTGGAATACACTGCTCACCGCGTTGCAGCAGTTCAAGGATGAAGAATGAATACAGCCCGGTCTTCTCGACGATCACGCCGTGCTCGGCGAGGAACTTCGTGACGATGGCCGCCGGGATGCCGGTCTTGGCGAACTTGCCCGACATGTCGAGCCCCGGCGTGATGATGGTGCTCTTGATCGGGTCGAGCAGGTTGAAGCCCTCGGCCAGGTCGCCGAAGCCGTGCCACTTGTCGCCGGCCTTGAGCACCCAGTCGCTGCTCTTGCCGATGCCCTCAGAAGCCAGCTTGTCCGGGCCCCAGACGGTGAACCACCAGTCCTTGCCGTACTCCTTGTCGACCTTGCGCATCGCGCGGCGGAAGTCCATCGCTTCGGCGATGCTTTCTTCCACCAGGGCCGGGCCGCCGGGCGCTTCCATCATCGCCGCGGCCACGTCGCAGCTCGCGATGATCGCGTACTGCGGGCTCGTCGAGGTGTGCATCAGGTACGCCTCGTTGAACAGATGCCGGTCGAGCTTGCGCTCCTTCGCGTCCTGCACGAGAACCTGCGAGGCCTGGCTGATGCCGGCCAGCAGCTTGTGGGTCGACTGCGTCGCGAACACCAGCTGGTCCTTCGGCCGCTCGCGGTTCTTGCCCATCGAGTGAAAGCTGCCGTAGAACTTGTGGAAGGCCGCGTGCGGCAGCCAGGCCTCGTCGAAGTGCAGCGTGTCGATGTAGCCGTCGAGCGCGTGCTTGATGGTCTCGGTGTTGTAGAGCACACCGTCGTAGGTGCTCTGCGTCAACGTCAGGATGCGCGGCTGCACGGTGGCCGCATCCACCCCCTTCAGCAAGGGGTTCGCGGCGATCTTCTGGCGGATCGTGTCGGGCGAAAACTCCGACTCCGGGATCGGCCCGATGATGCCGAAGTGGTTGCGTGTCGGCCGCAGGAACACCGGCACCGCGCCCGTCATGATGATCGCGTGCAGGATCGACTTGTGGCAGTTGCGGTCCACCACCACCACGTCGTCGAGCGCCACCGTGTGGTGCCACACCATCTTGTTGCTGGTGCTCGTGCCGTTGGTGACGAAGAAGCAGTGGTCGGCATTGAAGATGCGCGCCGCGTTGCGCTCGCTCTGCGCCACCGGGCCGGTGTGGTCGAGCAACTGGCCGAGCTCTTCCACCGAGTTGCACACGTCGGCGCGCAGCATGTTCTCGCCGAAGAACTGGTGGAACATCTGACCGACCGGGCTCTTGAGAAACGCCACGCCGCCGCTGTGCCCGGGGCAATGCCAGGAATACGAGCCGTCCTGCGCGTAGTCCATCAGCGCCTTGAAGAAGGGGGGCGCGAGACCGTCGAGGTAGCTGCGCGCCTCGCGGATGATGTGGCGCGCCACGAACTCGGGCGTGTCCTCGAACATGTGGATGAAGCCGTGCAGCTCACGCAATATGTCGTTCGGCAGATGCTGCGAGGTGCGTGTTTCGCCGTACAGGTAGATCGGGATCTCGGCGTTCTTGCGGCGGATTTCCTCGATGAACTTGCGCAGGTTCAGCACCGCCGGGTCGAGTTCGGGGCCGGGCGTGAACTCTTCGTCGTCGATCGAGAGGATGAAGGCGCTGGCCCGGCTTTGCTGTTGCGCGAATTGCGAGAGGTCACCGTAGCTCGTGTTGCCCAGCACTTCGAAGCCTTCTTTCTGGATCGCCTCGGCGAGCGCGCGGATGCCCAGGCCCGAGGTGTTTTCAGAGCGGTAGTCTTCGTCGATGATCACGACGGGAAAGCGAAAACGCAGCATGGGCGGGCCTCGGTGCCTGGCGACGGGTTGCGAAAGAGAGGCGCGAAGTGTAGGGCCGTTCGATGACCGCGGAAATGGCCGCTGCTACACCAGTTCGGACAGCCGCCGCGCCTGCGGTTTCAGCGGAATGAGCTCAGCCACGTCGACCGGCCGATTGCCGAGGATCGAGGCCATGCCGGCGATGCCGACCGCGATCGAGGCCGCGCCCTGCTCGTGCCCCGCCGTGCGGCCAAGCGCATCGGGCGGCTGCGGCGGGCCGTAGAAGTGCGCGTTCAGGATCTCGTCGGCGCCACCGTGCGCGGCGCGGATCTCGGGCATCGGCACGAGGTAGCTGCTCGCGAAATGCGGGAACACGCGGATCCACTCGCCTTCCGCCTCGGCGCCCGGCTTCTCCTCGATCTTCCATTCACCGGGGCTGACCGCGCGGTTCATGTGGGTGCCGATGAACTCGTGGTACTCGATGCGCCCGCGGTCGCCGTTGAAGGTGACGCGCATGCCTTCGCGCGGGCTGTAGCAGACGAGCGAATAGGTCAGCAGCTCGCCGGTTCGGTAGCGCACGTTGAGCGACATCTGATCCGGAATGTCGATGCCCTCGCGGAACACGTTGCGGTCGCGCACGTAGCCCGACTCTTCCTCCGCGTTCAGGTACAGCTCGCGGAAGGATTCGCTCTCGCTCAGGTCGAGGCGGAACGGGTCGTCAGCCGCTAGTGGCTCGCCGGTGTAACGCGGGTAGCGCGTCAGCTTCTCGTCACCGCGCGCGATGGCGTTGTCGCGGCCGTAGAACACCCGGTCGCCGTAGGCGAACACCTGCTGAGGAATAGCATCGAGCCACCAGTTCACGAGGTCGAAATGGTGCGTGGCCTTGTGCACCAGCAGGCTGCCCGAGTTCGCGAGGTTCGCGTGCCAGCGGCGGAAGTAGTCCGCGCCGTGGTTGGTGTCGAGCAGGTACTCGAGGTTGACCGAGCGCACGCGGCCGATCGTGCCCGCGACGATCAACTCCTTCACCTTCGTGCGAAACGGCGCCCAGCGGTAGTTGAAGGCGACGCGCACGCGTTTGCCGGTGGCGGCCACGGCGTCCAGCACGGCGCGGCACTTGGCGGCGTCGGTGGTCATCGGCTTCTCGGTGATCACGTCGCAGCCGGCGTGCAGCGCACGCACGATGTAGTCGTGGTGGGTCGAGTCCTGCGAGCAGACGAACACCTCGTCGGGCCGCTCGATGCGCAGCATGTCGTCGAAGCGCTCGGCGGTGTACGCCGGCACCGGCGCCAGCCCGAGGCGCTTCAAGCGCTCGTTGTAGAAGGCCATGCGCACGCTGCTGAGATCACACAACCCGACCAGCTCGTTCGCGTCCGCATAGCGCGTGACCAGCGGTTCGATGAAGCTGATGGCGCGACCGCCGGTGCCGACGAAGGCGTGGCGCTTCCTGCTTTGATTTGACATCGACTCATCTCCATTTCTGCAGCGCGGAAATCCTCGCAGAGCTTCCGTGAAGGAGCACAGTTTCATCTCAAGGGTATGTGCTAGTCGGTCGGAGTGCGCGCAGCGTTCAAAGTTCGCGCGAGGCAGCAAGGCCGATCGCACACACCGACATCCGTGGAGACCCGAAGCATGAGCATCATCACGCGCCGCCAATTGATCGCTACCGCCGGCGCCGCTGCCGCCGTGGGCTGGGGACCGTCCGGCTTCGCTCAGGCCGGCACCAAGCTGCGCTGCTTCTGGTGGGGCAACCCCGACCGCGACAAGCGCACCCGCGCCCTGCTCGACGCCTATGCCAAGAAGACCGGCATGACGATCGCTGCCGAGTCGCTCGGCTGGGGCGACTACTGGACCAAACTCGGCACGCAAGTCGCGGGCGGTAATGCGCCCGACCTGATCCAGATGGACTACCGCTACCTGTTCGAGTACGCGCGCCGTGACACCCTGCTGCCGCTAGATACCCTGCTGCCGCTTCCCGACTTCAGTGCCAACGACCGCAACGGCGGCAAGGTCGACGGCAAGCTCTACGGCGTGAACCTCGGCACCAACTCGAAGGCGATGGTCTACGACGTCGACATGCTCGCCAAGGCCGGCGCGAAATCGCTCGACATGGCCTGGACCTGGGACGACTTCGGCCGCGTCGCCGGCGAGATCTCGAAGATGAACCCCGGCAAATACTGGGGCTCGAGCGACAACAGCCGCTGGGAACAGGGCTTCGAGCAGTGGCTGAACCAGCGTGGCAAATCGCTCTACACACCCGACGGCAAAGCCGGCTTCACGAACGACGACGTGGCCGGCTGGTTTGCGCTCTGGGACAAGTTCCGCAAGGCCGGCGCGATTCCGCCCGCCGATGTGGGCGCCACCAACAACGGCAAGATCGAGGAGTACGAAGTCACGCGCGGCCTGGCGGCGATGAGCTTCGTCAACTCCAACCAGGTGGTCGCCTTCCAGGGCCTGAGCAAGAACAAGCTCGCCATCCACCCCTTCCCGCGCGACAAGGGTGGCTCCTCGGGCCACTACATCAAGCCCTCGCAGATGATGAGCATCTCCGCGCGCAGCAAGGCGCCGGAAGACGCGGCCAAGCTCGTCAACTTCATGGTCACCGACCCGGAAGGTGTGAAGTTCCTCGGCATCGAGCGCGGCGTGCCCTGCTCGGCCGCGGCGCGTGCGCTGCTGGTGCCGGAAGTGGATGCGCTCGGCAAGATGCAGATCGACTACGTGGCCGCGCTCGGCAAGATTGCGATTCCGCTGCCGCCACCGCCGCCGAAGGGCGCCGGCGAGGTCGAGAACCTTCTGAAGCGGGTCGCCGATTCGGTGGCCTTCGGCAAGACCAGCATCAAGGACGGCGCGCAGCAGTTCCACGACGAAGCCGTCAGCATCCTCGCCCGCGCCTGATCGACACGACGTGGCCACCGTCGCACTGCAAGCGGCTGCCCATCAGGCAGCGCAAGCCGGCGGCCGGTCGGCCGCGTGGCGGCGCGACCTGATCGGCTACGCCTTCCTGGCACCCTGGCTGATCGGCTTCCTCTGCTTCTCGCTCGGGCCGGTGCTGGCCTCGCTCTACCTGTCGTTCACGCGCTTCGACCTGCTGCGCCCGGCGCAGTGGATCGGCGCCGACAACTACGTGCGCATGTTCACGGCCGACCCGCGCTTCTGGCAGGCGCTGAAGGTGACCTTCAGCTACATGGCGATGGAGGTGCCGCTGAAGCTCGCCTTCGCGCTCGCGGTCGCGGTAGCGCTCGACAAGGCGGTGCGCGCCGGTGCGCTGTACCGCGCGCTGTTCTACATCCCCTCCCTGCTCGGCGGCTCGGTCGCGATCGCGGTGCTGTGGCGACAGATCTTCGAAGGCAACGGCACGCTGAACCAGGTGCTGCTCTGGCTGTTCGGCTACAAGGGGCCGAGCTGGATCTCGACCCCCGACACCGCGCTCTACACCCTCGTGCTGCTGGCGGTGTGGCAATTCGGCTCGCCGATGATCATCTTTCTGGCCGGCCTGCGCCAAGTGCCGCAAGACCTGTACGAAGCCGCGTCGATGGACGGTGCCGGCGCATGGCGCCAGTTCCGCAAGATCACCTTGCCGATGCTGGCGCCGGTGATCTTCTTCAACATGGTCTTGCAGATCATCGAGGGCTTCAAGGCCTTCACGCCGGCCTACGTGATCTCGGGCGGTACCGGCGGGCCGATCGACTCCACGCTGTTCTACACGCTGTACCTTTACCAGGAGGCGTTCTCGTACTTCCGCATGGGCTATGCCTCGGCGCTGGCCTGGGTGCTGCTGATCGTGATCGGGTTGTTCACCGGCATCAGCTTCCTCACATCCAAATACTGGGTGTACTACGAAGATGACCCTCGCTGACCCGAACGCACCGCTCACGCCCCGCTCGGTCGCCACGAGCGTGCTGCGCCATGGCGCGCTGATCGCGATCACCTTCGTGATGCTGTATCCGCTGCTGTGGATGGTGGCCTCGTCCTTCAAGCCCGAGAACATCATCTTCACGGATTTGTCGATCTGGCCGCCGAGCTTCGAGTTCGGCAACTATCGTCAAGGCTGGACGGCGCTGCAGGAAAGCTTCTCGGTCTTCTTCAGCAACTCATTCCTCGTCGCGATCCTCGTCGTCATCGGCAACACGGTCTCGTGCTCGATCACCGCCTACGCCTTCGCCCGGCTCGAATTCCGCGGCCGGCGTTTCTGGTTCGTCGTGATGCTGGGCACGCTGATGCTGCCTTACCACGTGACCCTGATTCCGCAGTACGTGCTCTTCCTCAAACTCGGCTGGATCGACACCTTCCTGCCGCTGATCGTGCCCAAGTTCCTCGCCGCCGACGCCTTCTTCATCTTCCTGATGGTGCAGTTCTTCCGCGGCATCCCGCGCGAGCTGGACGAAGCCGCGGTGATGGACGGTTGCAGCCCCTGGCGCATCTACTGGAAGATCATGCTGCCGCTGTCGTTGCCGGTGCTGGCCACCACAGCGATCTTCTCGTTCCTGTGGACCTGGAACGATTTCCTCGGCCCGCTCGTCTACTTGAACGAGGCCTCGAAGTACACCGTGCCTTTGGCGCTGCGCTCCTTCGTCGATGCGACCGGGCAATCCGCCTGGGGTCAACTGTTCGCGATGTCGGTGCTGGCGGTGCTGCCGATCTTCCTGTTCTTCCTGCTCTTCCAGCGCCTGATCATCGAAGGCGTGGCTTCCTCGGGGATGAAACGATGACTGCAAACAGCTCGCTCCGGTTCGCCACCATCGGCTTGAACCACTCGCACATCTACGGCCAGACGATCGCGCTGCTCGATGCTGGCGCCGAACTCGTCGCGGTGCATGCGGACGAAGACGATCTTGCCGCCGCCTACCTGCAGCGCTTTCCGCAGGCTCGCCGGGTCGCCGATCGGCGCGAGATCCTCGAAGACACGAGCATCTTCCTGGTCGTCAGCGCAACGATCCCCGACACGCGCGCCGCGACGGCCATCGAGGTGATGCGCCATGGCAAGGACGTGATGGTCGACAAACCCGGCGTCATCTCCCTCGAACAGCTCGCCGAGGTCAAACGCGTGCAGGCACAGACCAGCCGCATCTTCTCGGTGTGCTTTTCCGAACGCTTCGAGAACCGCGCCACCGAGAAGGCCAGCCGGCTTGTCGCCGAAGGCGCGATCGGCCGCGTCGTGCAGACCGTCGGCCTCGGCCCGCACGCGCTGCGCAACAACCCGCGGCCGGACTGGTTCTTCCAGCGCCAGCGTTACGGCGGCATCCTGTGCGACATTGCCGCGCACCAGTGCGATCAGTTCCTGCACTTCACCGGCTCGACCCGCGCCGAAGTCGTGGCCTCGCACATCGCCAACCACGCCAACCCCGAGACGCCGGAGCTCGAAGACTTCGGCGAAGTGCTGCTGCGCGGCAACGGCGGCACGGGCTACATCCGCGTCGACTGGTACACGCCGAAAGGCCTGGGCGTGTGGGGCGACGGGCGGCTGACGATCCTCGGCACCGAGGGCTACATCGAGTTGCGCAAGTACGTGGACGTGGCCGGCCGGCCCGGCGGCGACCACCTCTTTCTCGTCGATGGCCAAGGCACGCAGCACATCGATTGCAGTGCCGAGCCG
>JANYJL010000294.1 GCA_025361845.1 Rhizobacter sp. | reverse complement strand
ACGCCCTTGAGGTTCAGCATGATGTGAACCACGTCTTCCTGCACACCGTCCACCGTCGAGTACTCGTGCAGCACGCCGGCGATCGTCACTTCGGTCGGCGCGTAGCCAACCATCGAGGACAGCAGCACACGGCGCAGCGCGTTGCCCAGCGTGTGGCCGTAGCCGCGCTCGAAGGGCTCCAGCGTCACCTTGGCGCGGTTGCCGCCCAGGGGTTCGACATTGATGGCTTTGGGTTTCAGCAGATTGGTTTGCATTGAAGTCCTGTTGGTCTCAATACCCTCGGCTCGTTACACCGATAAGGCTGATGGACATCGCCGGGCGAGAGATCGTTCGCTGTGTGCCCGGCAAAGCACAGCGATAAAAGAGAAGGATGACGGCGCAGCCGTCATCCCGCTGTCGTGTCGGCGTTGCGTTATCGCGAATACAGTTCGACGATCAGCGCTTCCTTGATGTCGGCGCCGAACTCGTCGCGGTCCGGCGTCTTCTTGAAGACACCTTCGAGCTTCGAGGCGTCGACCGACACCCAGGCGGCCAGGCCCATCGATTCGGCCAGCTTCAGCGAATCGGTGATGCGCAGTTGCTTCTTGGCCTTCTCGCGCACGGCGACGGTGTCGCCGACCTTCACGAGGTACGAAGCGATGTTGACCACCGCGTTGTTCACCGTGATGCTCTTGTGCGAGACCAGCTGGCGCGCTTCGGCGCGGGTCGAGCCGAAGCCCATGCGGTAGACGACATTGTCCCGGCGCGATTCCAGCAGCATCAGCAGGTTCGCACCCGTGTTGCCCTTGCGGCGCTCGGCTTCGGCGAAGTAGCGGCGGAACTGGCGTTCCAGGATGCCGTACATGCGCTTGACCTTCTGCTTCTCGCGCAACTGCAGACCGAAGTCCGAGGTGCGAGCGCCCGAGGTGCGGCCGTGCTGGCCGGGTTTGCTGTCGAACTTCGCCTTGTCCCCGATCGGGCGGCGAGCGCTCTTCAGGAACAGGTCGGTGCCTTCACGGCGGGAGAGTTTGGCCTTCGGCCCAAGGTAACGTGCCACGTTGAACTTCCTTCAAGTCAATGTGACGCGACCGGCTCTGCAAGCAGAGTCATCGCGCCAGTCCGGCGAATGTTGTTGTGTGCGCTCGGACAGTGGGCTTCTTCGTTGAACCATGCGGACAACAGAAGCGAAAAAGTCGGCGAGCCAATGTGGCATCGCCGACAGCTAAACAGTACAACTCAGATGCGACGGCGCTTCTGCGGGCGGCAACCGTTGTGCGGCACCGGCGTCACGTCCGAAATCATGTTGATGCGGATGCCGAGCGAGGCCAGTGCACGCACCGAGGACTCGCGGCCGGGGCCGGGGCCCTTGATGCGCACGTCGAGGTTCTTGATCCCCTGCTCTTGCGCTGCGCGGCCGGCCACTTCGGCAGCCACCTGGGCGGCGAAGGGCGTGCTCTTGCGCGAGCCCTTGAAGCCCTGGCCACCGCTCGATGCCCACGCCAGCGCGCCGCCTTGGCGGTCGGTGATCGTGATGATGGTGTTGTTGAACGAAGCGTGCACGTGCGCGATGCCGTCCGCAACGTTCTTGCGGACCTTCTTGCGAACGCGCTGCGCTGCGGTGTTGACGGGTGCTTTAGCCATGGTGAGCTTCTTTCAATCTTTGTTCGGGCGCGAAATTCTGACTGGTCACTTCTTGACCAGGGCGCCGGACTTGCGCGGGCCTTTGCGGGTGCGGGCATTCGTCTTGGTGCGCTGGCCGCGAACCGGCAGGCCGCGGCGATGACGCAGGCCACGGTAGCAGCCGAGGTCCATCAAGCGCTTGATGTTGATCGACATCTCGCGGCGCAGGTCGCCTTCGATCGTGATGCGGCCGAGCTCCTCGCGGATCTTTTCCAGATCGGCGTCGGTCAGGTCCTTGACCTTGCGGTCGAAGGGCACACCGCTGTTGGTGCAGATCTTCTGCGCCGTGGTGCGGCCGATGCCGTAGATCGAAGTCAGACCGATCTCGGTGTGCTTGTGGGGCGGAATGTTGATACCAGCAATGCGTGCCATGTTCTTCCTCTAATGCGCTTGACGTCGAAGGGCTGAAACGATCAGCCCTGGCGCTGCTTGTGGCGCGGGTCGGTGCAGATCACACGCACCACACCCTTGCGCCGGATGATCTTGCAATTCCGGCACATCTTCTTCACCGATGCTGCGACTTTCATGCTCTTCTCCTGTATCTCTCACTTGGCCCGGAACACGATCCGAGCACGGCTCAAATCGTAGGGCGTCAACTCGACAGTAACCTTGTCCCCCGGCAGGATGCGGATGTAGTGCATGCGCATCTTTCCGGAGATGTGTCCGAGCACCACGTGCCCGTTCTCCAGCTTCACTCGGAACGTTGCATTGGGCAGATTCTCGAGAATCTCCCCCTGCATCTGGATCACATCATCTTTGGCCATGTAGTCCTTGTTAGCTCGCCTTGAAGTTGGCCTTCTTGAGGAGCGACTCGTATTGCTGGCTCATCACATAACTCTGCACCTGGGCCCAGAAGTCCATCGTCACGACGACAATGATCAGCAAGGACGTGCCACCGAAATAGAACGGCACGTTGTACTTGAGCACCAGGAACTCGGGCAGCAAGCAGACCGCGGTGATGTAGATCGCACCCGCCAGCGTCAGGCGCGACAGGATGCGGTCGATGTGCTTGGCGGTCTGCTCACCCGGGCGGATGCCGGGAATGAAGGCGCCGCTCTTCTTCAGGTTGTCAGCCGTCTCACGGCTGTTGAAAACGAGCGCCGTGTAGAAAAAGCAGAAGAACACGATCGCTGCGGTGTAAAGCATCACGTAGATCGGCTGGCCGGGGCGCAGCAGGTCGGCAATGTCCTTCAGCCCGCGCAGGCCTTCACCGGTCGCGAACCAGCCGACGATTGTTGCCGGCAGCAGGATGATCGACGAGGCGAAGATCGGTGGGATCACGCCCGACATGTTCAGCTTCAGCGGCAGGTGCGAAGACTGACCGCCATAAACCTTGTTGCCCACCTGGCGCTTCGCATAGTTCACCAGAATCTTGCGCTGGCCACGCTCGACGAACACCACCACGAAGGTGACAGCCGCGACGACCGCGATGATGAACAGCGCGACGACGATGCTCATCGCACCCGTGCGCACCAGCTCGAACAGCCCGCCGATCGCGTTCGGCAAACCGGCAGCGATGCCTGCGAAGATCAGGATCGAGATGCCATTGCCCAGGCCGCGCTCGGTGATCTGCTCACCCAGCCACATCAGGAACATCGTGCCGGCGACCAGGCTCACCACGGCCGTCAGGCGGAAGCCGAAACCTGGTGAAATCACCAGACCGGCCGAGCCTTCAAGTGCGAGCGCAATGCTCAGCGACTGGAACAGCGCCAGACCCAGCGTGCCGTAGCGCGTGTACTGCGTGATCTTGCGACGGCCGCCCTCGCCTTCCTTCTTCAAGGCTTCGAGGGAAGGCACGACGTAGCTCATCAACTGCATGATGATCGACGCCGAGATGTACGGCATGATGCCCAACGCGAACACGGTGAAGCGCGACAGCGCGCCGCCCGAGAACATGTTGAACAGGCTCAGGATGCCGCCGGCCTGCCCCTTGAACAGCTGTTGAAGCTGGTTCGGGTCAATGCCGGGCACGGGAATGTGCGCACCCACGCGGTACACCACGAGCGCCCCCAGCAAGAACACAAGCCGACGACGCAGGTCGCCGAACTTGCCGCTCTTGGCCAGTTGATTCGCGTTGGTGGTAGCCACGTTCTAAAACTTTCGGATCAGCAGATCAGATGCGACCGAGATCAGGCGACCGAGCCGCCAGCGGCTTCGATCGCCGCCTTGGCGCCGGCAGTCGCGCCGATGCCCTTGAGCGAGACCTTCTTGGTCAGCTCGCCGGTCTTGACGACCTTGACCACCTTGGCCAGCTGGCTCACGAGGCCTGCGGCCTTGAGCGTCAGCATGTCGACATCGTCAGCGGCCAGGCGCTCGAGGTCGGTCAGGTTGATCTCGGCATTGAATTGCAGCAGGTGCGACTTGAAACCACGCTTGGGCAGGCGGCGTTGCAGCGGCATCTGGCCGCCTTCGAAGCCGACCTTGTGGTAGCCACCCGAACGCGACTTCTGGCCCTTGTGGCCACGACCCGCAGTCTTGCCGAGGCCCGAACCGATGCCGCGGCCGACACGGCGCCGGCTGTGCTTCGCGCCCGTCGCCGGCTTGATGGTGTTGAGTTCCATGTTCTTGTCCTTCGGGTCAGCGCTCAGAGCACCTTGACCAGGTACGAGACCTTGTTGATCATGCCGCGCACTGCGGGCGTGTCTTCGAGGGTCGATTCGCTGTTGAGCTTGCGGAGGCCGAGGCCGCGCACGGTGGCGCGATGCGATTCGCGCGTGCCGTTGATGCTGCGGACCAGCTTGATGTTGACCGTCGCTGTTGTGGCTTTGGCTGACTTGTTGTCGCTCATGATGCTTCCTTCAGTTCGCCGCTTCAGCCGAGGATCTGTTCGATCGTGAGGCCGCGCTTCGCAGCGATCTCGGCCGGCGTGGTCGTGTGCTTCAGCGCGTCGAGCGTGGCGCGAACCAGGTTGTACGGGTTCGA
>JANYJL010000217.1 GCA_025361845.1 Rhizobacter sp. | reverse complement strand
CGTACAACAACGTGGTGCGCACCACCATCGAAGCCATGGCGGCGGTGTTTGGCGGCACGCAAAGCCTGCACACCAACAGCTTTGACGAAGCCATCGCGCTGCCGACTGAATTCAGTTCACGCATCGCGCGCAACACCCAGCTCATCATCCAGGAAGAAACCCACCTCACCAGCGTGATCGATCCCTGGGCTGGCAGCTACATGATGGAAAAGCTCACGCAAGACATGGCAGATGCAGCCTGGGCCATCATCGAGGAAGTTGACGCCATGGGCGGCATGATCAAGGCCGTCGACAGCGGCTGGGCCAAGCTCAAGATCGAGGCGAGTGCCGCTGAAAAGCAGGCCCGCATCGACTCCGGGCGGGACGTGATCGTCGGCGTGAACAAATACAAGTTGGCGAAGGAAGACGCGATCGAATCGCGTGACATCGACAACAACGCGGTGCGCGACAACCAGATTGCGCGTTTGCAGCAATTGCGCGCGGCGCGCGACAGCGCCAAAGTGCAGGCGGCGCTGGCGGCATTGACCGCCTGCGCGGAAACAGGCGAGGGCAATTTGCTCGACCTGTCGATCAAGGCGGTGCGCCTGCGCGCCACGGTGGGGGAGGTGAGCGATGCGTTGGAAAAAGCTTGGGGGCGCCACCGCGCCGACACGCAAAAGGTGACCGGGGTGTACGCCGCCGCCTATGACAGTGCCGAGGGCTGGGACGCGCTCAAGCGCGAGATCGACGATTTCGCGCAAGCGCAGGGCCGTCGCCCGCGCGTGATGATCGCCAAGCTTGGCCAGGACGGCCACGACCGCGGCGCGAAGGTGGTGGCAACGGCCTTCGCCGACCTCGGCTTCGACGTCGACATGGGCCCGCTGTTCCAGACCGCCGAGGAGTGTGCTCGCCAGGCGATCGAGAACGACGTGCACGCGGTCGGTGTCAGCACCCTCGCGGCCGGGCACAAGACGCTCGTGCCGGCGATCGTCGCGTCGCTCAAGGCGCAGGGTGCGGACGACATCATCGTGTTCGTCGGCGGCGTGATCCCGCGCCAGGATTACGAGATGCTCTACGACGCCGGCGTGAAGGGCATCTATGGCCCCGGCACGCCGATTCCGGCCAGCGCGAAAGACGTGCTGGAGCAGATCAAGGCCAACCTCGCAAAGGCTTGAGCGACGGTGGACTTGTCTCCCGAGGATCAGGCGCTGATGCAAGGCGTGCTGCAAGGCGAGCGCCGCGCGCTGGCCAAGGCCATCACGCTGTTCGAATCGACGCGCGGTGACCACCGCGCGCGTGCTGATGCAGTGCTCAACGCGCTGCTGCCGAACACCGGCCGCGCGATGCGTCTGGGCATTTCGGGTGTGCCGGGTGTCGGCAAGTCCACCTTCATCGAGGCCTTGGGCCTGGCCTTGATCAAACAAGGCCACCGCATCGCCGTGCTGACGATCGACCCGTCGTCGAGCCTCTCCGGCGGTTCGATCCTCGGCGACAAGACGCGCATGGAGTTGCTGTCGGTGAACGACGCGGCCTACATCCGCCCGAGCCCGGCCTCGGGCACGCTGGGTGGTGTCGCCGAAAAAACGCGTGAGGCGATGCTGGCTTGCGAGGCGGCGGGTTACGACATCGTGATCGTCGAGACGGTCGGTGTCGGCCAGTCCGAAACGGCGGTCGCCAGCATGACCGACATGTTCGTGCTGATGCAGTTGCCGAATGCCGGCGACGACCTGCAGGCGATCAAGAAGGGCGTGATGGAGCTGGCCGATCTGGTCGTCATCAACAAGGCCGATCTCGACGCCGATGCGGCGATGCGCGCCGAAGCGCAGATCACCGGCGCGCTGCGCATCTTCAGCCCGCACGGCCACGCGGCGCACGGTGCCGAGCGTTGGACGACGCAGATCATCCAGCTGAGTGCGTTGAAGGCGCAGGGCATCGCCGCGTTCTGGTCCCAGGTCGAACGCTTCATGCAACTCCGGCGCGCCAGTGGCGAGTTCGACGCACGCCGCCGCAGCCAGGCACTGGCCTGGATGTGGGACATCGTGCACGCCCGCCTGCAAGCCGACTTCCACGCCCACGCCGCGGTTCGCGCCGCCTTGCCACAGACCTTGGGCGATGTCGATGCCGCCCGCGTCGCCCCGTCTTCCGCAGCGCGCGCGCTGCTCGATCTGTTCGAAACCCCGTCCCGCTGAGGAGCCACCCGACCATGCACGACATCATTCAGCAACTCGATGCCAAACGCGCCCGCGCCCGTCTCGGCGGCGGCGAAAAGCGCATCGCCGCCCAGCACGGCAAGGGCAAGCTGACCGCGCGCGAGCGGCTCGAGGTGCTGCTCGACACCGACTCCTTCGAAGAGTGGGACATGTTCGTCGAGCACCGCTGCGCGGACTTCGGTATGCCGGACAACAAGATCCCGGGCGACGGTGTCGTCACCGGCTACGGCACGATCAACGGCCGCCTCGTCTTCGTCTACAGCCAGGACTTCACGGTCTTCGGTGGCGCGCTCAGCGAAGCGCATGCCGAGAAGATCTGCAAGGTGATGGACCAGGCGATGAAGGTCGGCGTGCCGGTGATCGGCCTGAACGATTCGGGCGGTGCGCGCATCCAGGAAGGCGTGGCTTCGCTCGGTGGGTATGCCGAGGTGTTCCAGCGCAACATGCTGGCCTCGGGTGTGGTGCCGCAGATCAGCATGATCATGGGCCCGTGCGCGGGCGGTGCGGTCTACAGCCCGGCGATCACCGACTTCATCTTCATGGTGAAGGACAGCTCCTACATGTTCGTCACCGGCCCCGAGGTCGTGAAGACGGTGACGCACGAGGAAGTCACCGCTGAAGATCTGGGTGGGGCGCTCGCGCACACTAGCAAGAGCGGTGTCGCCGACCTGGCCTTCGACAACGACGTGGACGCGCTGCTGATGCTGCGCCGCTTCTACAACTACCTGCCGCTGAACAACCGCGAGAAGGCACCGCGCCGAAATTCCGGCGACCCGGCCGAGCGCATCGACATGTCGCTCGACACGCTCGTGCCCGACAACCCGAAC
>JANYJL010000106.1 GCA_025361845.1 Rhizobacter sp. | reverse complement strand
ATTTGCTGGTACTGGTTCTCGATCTGCGAGAGCCCGTTCAGCACGTCCAATATCGCCTGAATGACACCGGCGATGTCGATCACCGGAATGCCCGCGCGTGCCGGCGCGCTGGCACACATCATCATCACGCCGGCGGCAAACGCCGCGAGCCCCGAGCGGACCTTGGAACGGTTCATGGTCTGTACTCCCCTGTGTGAATAAAGCAGTTGAAAAACGGTTGAAACTTCAGGTCGAAACCCCGCCGCGCTGGGCGACGCGTTGATACGCTGCGCGCGCCACGCCGGCGGCCGCGCCGCCTGCCGATCCCACCGCTCGACCCGCGACATAAGCGGCACCGCCGCCACGTCCCATGCTCCCGCCGCCACCGGCCGAAGCACCCGCGGCCGAGCGGCCACCTCCCATGGCGCGCATCGCCACCATCGAGTTGGTGACCATCTGCGCGCCGCTTTGGATGGAGGCACCGCCGGTCAAACTGGATGCGAGCGATGGCGCCTGATACAGGACGATGGCCAAGAGGCACATCACAGCCAAGTAGGTGCCCGCTGCTTCGAGCGCACCTACTGACCCGGGAACGCCCGCAACGAACGCACTGCCATCAGCGATGGCCGAAACAACTCTGTCGGAGACGTACAGAGACATGCCCAAGGCGAAGAAAACGAACCACGACAAGATGACTGCGCTGAGAACGAACGAGAGCCAGCTGTCGAAGAACCGCGCAGTCGGCTTGAATAGCAGGCACAAGATCGCCAGCGGCCCGATGGCCAGCGCGAATGTCAGGATGAGCTTGCCGAGCAGAGCGACGAAAGCCCCGAGGACCAGGAAGATCGTCGTGCCCAACGAGAACAGCAGGCTCGCCAGCACCAGGTCGAGCCGGAACATGCCTGCGTCTTTCCACAACAGCGCGAGCTGTTCATTGGCCGCCGTGTTCGCAAGGTCTAGCGCGCCAAACGCAGTGGCGGCGGCGACCCCTCTCGGCGCGACGAATAGCGTCGCCAAGCCGTCCTGTAGGCCGGTGGCCGCCGCCGCCACATTGCCGCTGTAGTACAGGCCCGGCAATGCGAATGAAAGGATGGCGCCGACCTTGACCATCTTCCATGCGAATGTTCCAACGGGTTCGGTGGCTTCGCCGCGCATGACCGCCAAACCGTAGACGGCGACGTACAGCGTCACGAGGGCCAGCGCGACAGGCACAAGCCCAACGGCCAAGTCACCCGACACGCGCGCGGCGTAGCCGAGAAAGAAGGCGTTGAACCACGCTTCGAGCCTGGCGAACATGGTGCGCTACTCCACCGTACCCATGCCACCGGGCACGCCGGTGGAAGCAGGTTCGCACTTACGGGAGGGAGCCCGCGACTCGCAGTGCATCCACACGCTGTTGAGCTTCACTGTCCAGAACCGAGAACGCTTGGTTGTACCAAGCGTCGATGGAACGCATCCCGTTTCCGAGAGATAGACGCTGCGGCATTCCATCAGGGCTGCTGGCCCTTCGATCATGAAGACCTCGCCACTTGCTGAGGGCGGTGGCAACTTCCCACCACCCTTGATGTAGCGCTGTGTGGCAGCAGTCAGCGGGGGGGCTTCCACCACCCTCTTCCCGTCGACGATACGCACCGCCTCGTTGCCCGGGAACGCCGGACCGGCGGGCTCCGCTTGGACTGTCGCCGACGCAACGACAAGCAGCAGACCAATTGCTGCGATGGGGGTTTGAAGTTTCATGCTGCCCTCCTGGCAAAGATGCGCCGATCGCGCACGCGCTTATAGAACAGGGGCAACCAGGTGCGCGGGTCATCGCCGACCTCGCTGCGCAGTTGCTCCAGCAAATCGACGTTGTCGGTGGTCGAGCTGAGGACGGCGAGGAAGTCGTCCATGCCACCGAGATCGAACTCGCACTGGACCGAGTCCGTGCCTTGCTTGCACAGAAAGCGGCGCGAGCCGGTCGCACCCAGGCTCTTGACGATGTTGAATTCCGCATCTGTCAGCCCGAGACCTCCGACGTACTCGTCGCGGTCTGCGTCCGCGTTGGGCAGCACGAGCTTGGTCACCGATTGCTCGATCATCGTTCGACCGTTTTCGTTGGAGAGCAGGTCGGCGACTTCCTGCGTGTCGAAGATGCCCAGGCCGTTCTTCTTGCGTATGGTCTTCTGCTTGTGCTTCACGAACGGTGCGAAGGCCGGGTCGCCGAGCGCTTTCCAGCACTCTGCGACGTGATAGATCAACGGCTCGCCGTTGACCAGCTCGTCCATCACGTTGAGCAGATACATCATGATCGGCGTGCGAACGTCGGGGCTGCTGAGCACGCCGGTGTAGTCGAAGCCGATGGCCTTGTGGCTGTGCAAGTCGCCCAGGCGATCGTCGGCCATGTCGAACACCCAGCCCAGCTCGCCACCGCGGCACCATTTGCCCAAACGGTCGTAGAGGCTGTTTGCGCCTGAGCGCGGCAGCGACTGCCGGACGGTGCTGAACCAACGCAGTTCCGGCTTGAGTGCGGCGACTGTCGCGACGGCGCGCGCTATTGACTCGTGGTCGTTGGGCAGCAAGGGCAGTTCCGGCGATGCGATGCACTGCTTGACCAACTCGGTCCAGAAGCCGATGCGCTCTGGGCTGACCTCGCGCTGGAACGGGTTGCAACCCGTGGGCTCGTTGCGCTCGAACGCGTAGAAGGTCCCGCCCAGCGCGCGGATGACGATTTCAGTGTCGCGGTCCAGGCTGAAGCTGACCACGCGAGGCCGCACCGCCCACTTCGGGGTCAAGGCCAGCAAGCCGGTCAACAGCGTCGTCTTGCCCGATCCGGTGGAGCCGATCACGATGGTGTTGCCCGGCAGCTTCTTGCCCTCGCTGTCTTCCCCTTCGGGGCTGGCGTGCAGGTTGAGATAGAACGGATTTCCTGCGGGCGTACGCATCAACGCCAGCGCTTCGCCCCAGGGGTTGCCATCGCGCTTGCCGCGCAGGAAGTTGTGGCCGCAAGTCAGCGCTGCAAAGGCGCGACTGCTGATCGTGGCCTTGCGCGGTCGCCATTGGAAGTTGCCGGGCTGCTGGGAGAACCAGGCAGCGTCGGCCACCAGGTCCACCGGCACCAGCTCCATCGAGGTGGTCTCGGTCAACGCACCCACCGCGCTTGCTGCGCGTTTTCCACACTCTTCGAGCGTGTCGCCGAACACCGCCAGCGTGTAGCTGTACTCCCCCATGACGAACTGGCCATCGCCCAGCTGGTCGAGTGCCACGTCCATGGCTTCGATCTGTGTGACCACTGCGTCGTCCGACGCGAGCAGCTGGTCGCGCTGTGTGGTGAGCGCGGCCATCGCTTGCCGCCGTGGCAGACTGGAGAAGCTCTGCGTTTCGATGAACTCCGAGTCTTCGTAGAGCAACGCGCCGAGCGTGCCCGGTTCGACCTGGCCGGCGAACTCCTTGATCGACAGCATCGAGGCGTAGCGCCTGCGCTCGCCGTGCTGGATCTCGAGCATGCCGCCGCCGAACGTCAGGCGCGCGTCCGGCAAGGCCTGATAGGCCGGACCGGCCGGGAAACGCACCTTGCGCCACACCCCGTTGATGAGGAAGGAGAAGAGCTCGCCCGACTCCCAGAACAACTGCCCGTCCTGCTCGTAGCAGCCGAGCAGGGTCGGACCGAATTCGCGCAAGCTGCGCTCGATCAGCGCGCCCTGCTGTTCCATCGCGACGAGTGTTTGCGCCTCGTGGTCCGACAGGCTTTGCTTCGTCTTCGCGCCGCGCGCAGTTCGCTTGGCCAGCTCCGACGGAAACGGCCGATACAACAGCGTGATGTACAGCTCGTTGGACATCATCGGCGCGGCGCCGATGCGATCCTGATACGCCGCAGAAAACGCCGCACTGAAGTCCGGCTCGGTGGCGTCGGTCAGACGGTCGTGGATGCGCCGATGAATGCGGTGGTGGTACACCGCCGCACGCCCTGCGGGGAGGTTGCGCAGCACGTTGCACCACGCATCGTGACGGTCCTTGATGAGATTGAACTCGGCGCTCTCGAAGGCCACGCCGTCGAGACGCCAGACGCGCAGGCAGTCACCCGAACGCGTGGCGGTGTCGTGCTGCGTCAGCGGCGCGCCGATGGCCACGAACTCGCCGACGTTCGATTCCTTCTTGGCACGCTCCCAGTAGCGCGGCGTGCCTTGCCCCGTCCTATCGGCGCCAAACATTGCGGCCCCCTCGGTAGCCCACAGGGGCGTAGCTGCGTGCACCGTTGCGCAGCACCCGATTCGGGTTGCGCACGGCCAGCTTTAGCTTGAGCACCATCTGCGTCAGGCGTTGATCGTCCCGGCTCGTGACGATGCGCATCCAGACATAGGCGGCCGCGAGCGAGCCGAAGATGACGGGGGCGAAGCGCCAGTTCACCATCGTGGACAGCCACATGCCGGCGATGAAGCCCGGCAGCAGCAGAACCACCAAAGGCACCAGCGGGACCCCGAATTTCATCGGGGGTCGGGTGGCGCCTTTGAAGACGGTTTCGATCACCGTTCAGCCCATGAAGACCGCAGCGATCGCGGCGGCCGCGCCGGCGATGGCGCCACCGAACAGCAGGTTGGACACGTCGCGGAAACTGGCGCCCGCGAACATGATCTTGTAGCCAGCCATGCCGACGCCCACCGTCATCAGCAAGAGCGTGATGGCGACGACCGTGTCGCGTGCGATGGTGGCGCCACGCACCACGGGTTCGAGCGCCTGGGCCATCACGGGATTCGTGGCCACCAGGCTGGCGGCGATGACCATGAAGACGAGGGCGCTGCGGGACGCAGTGTTGCGCGCGGTGTGACGGTGAGTTCGGGTCATTGCGAGGCTCCTGAGGTGGATGGGTTTGACTTGGGTAGAGACAGCTTGGCTTGGAACGGAAATGGATCCGTCGCGACGCCGGGTGGCGCCGTCCTGGACGACCACGCCGCGAGGACCTTGCCGACATAGCCGTGCTGGTGGCCGGTCACGAAATTGCCGGAGTAGTAGCAACTGAAGGCATCGCGCAGCGCGGCTTGTTTCGGCTGTCGCTCACTTGCCCGAGAGAAGCACTCGCTCAAGATGCCCTGCATGGCGGCGAGGTTCGGGCAGGGCTCGAACGCGCTTGCCGCCGTGAGGCCGAAGCGCTGGAAATTGCGTTTGTTGATCTGGCCGAGCCCCACGCTGTAGTTCCACCCGGCGGCATCCAGCGCGGCGGTTGTGGCCACCGCTTCGGCGAGGTTGGCGGGCTGGCGCTCGAGCGCCCCGCCAACAACGCCGATGGCAAACGGGTTGCCGCTGCTTTCGACCTGAATGAGGGCTTGAGCCGTATCCTCGGCCACCAGCGGCGCGCACATGAGGAGAAGAGCAGCCAGATCCATGGCGCGGGCTAGCGTATGCGCTGGGCGGCAACTGCCGCGATGCGCGCTTGATCGGCTTTCCAGACAGCCAGATCGCGTTCGTAGGTTTCGTCCATCTGTTCGGGCGTGTCCGCGTAGGCCAGACGGGCCGCCGCAAACCACTCGACAACGGAGCGATCGGCGGGCCCGGTGTACGTGCGCGACCAGGGCTTGCCGTCGACCGACACATCCACGACTTCGTTGAACGGGCAGGCGTAGGTGTCGGGCTCCCAGCTGACCCGGGCCGGGATGACAATGCGGTACTGCTCCGGGCAGTTCCTCGGATCGAGATACCCGGCGTGCGCACCGCTGTTGCCGCCCATGTCGCACTCCGGCCAGTCGTGCCCGCGAGCGACGTCGCGCAGGGCCTGTCGAACGGTGGGCTCGCACTGGCTGATGTTTTTCCAGTTGCCGGCCATGCAGAGCAACACCTTGCAGCCATCGACCGCGTGAGCCGGGGTGCAGAGTCCGAGCGCCAGGAAAGCCGTGCACCAAAGCGCCGGAAGTTGCAGGGAGGATCTCAGCGGGGCGCAGATGTGTGCTCTCATTGCAAACCTTTCGTGAGTTGGATGGGCTTCTTGTGACAAAACGAGCACTTAGAGCAACTATATCAAGCAACATGTAGCACGAGAAGTGAAAACGTACTTGTTACGTGTGTCGAGGTGGCCAATGAATAGAGAAACGTGCGTGTCGCGCACACAAGTTGTTCGAGCCGACTCGGGCGTCGATCCGCTCTGGAGCTCGAGGTGACCGGGCGCGCGCCCGCTGCGCCGCCGGTCCCGTCACCCGTGGTGCCGGGGTCCGCGGAGGTGCGTGGCCAGGACGGTCCGGCGGGGCTGGCGGCCCAGTGCATCCAGGCCTTGCTCGACCGGGCCGCGCTGCCGCGGCACCGGCACTCGGCACATGTCTCCGGGCTGCTCGGCCTGTCGTATCACCAGGCGCGTCGTCGCATGTCGGGGACTGCGCCGTGGTCGGTGGAGGAGATGCAGGCCGTTGCCGCGCACCATGGCGAGACCTTGACGGACCTGTTTTCCGGGATCAAGGGCGCGGACTATGAAGCTGCGGTGTTGGCTGCCGGCGCACTGCGCGTGGGCTGTCGCATTTTGCCGGGGTCACCGGTCGAGCTGCACCGGCCCGGCGAGCTGATCGCGGTCAAGGGCGGCTCGGAATGGGTGGTGGTACTGGCCGGCGACACGCCGACACCGCATGCCTACACCGTGCGGCGCATCGTCGTCGAACCCAAACCCCAGCGGCCGCGCCGCATCGCCATCCTCGACGACGACTACGACATCGCGCGCGGGTTGGCCGCCGGCTTCGTCGAACTGGGTTATGAGGCGACCGCGTTCGCCAGCGAAGACCAGCTCGATGCGACCCTGAAGTTCGACGCCTTCGACGGCTACGTGATCGACTGGGTGCTCGCCAAGGGGACCGCCGAAGTGCTCGTGGGCAAGCTGCGCAGCCACAGCGCGACCTGCCCCATTGCCTTGCTGACCGGCAAGGCCGGCACCCGGAACTTCGACGAGAAGGCCCTGGTCGCTGCGATCGAGCAGCACGGTTTGCTGTTCCTGCAAAAGCCCGTGACGGCGTCGCTCGCTGCGAGCCAGTTCAGTGCGAGTTTCGCGAACCGATGACCCGGCTCAGCGCCTGGCAATCGATGGGCTTTTGCAGGAAGCCATCGAAGGGCGGGGCCAGGCCGATCGCCCGGTTCTCCGCTGCGCTGATGAGGATCAACATCGTCGTGCTGTTGGGTCCACCGCCTGTGCGTATCTCTTGAGCCAGCGTCAGGCCATCCTTGCCCGGCATCTCCAGGTCGATCAGCACCGTGTCGTAGCGCTTGCCGGCCAGTAGGCGGTGTGCTTCGTCGGCTGAACCGGCGCCGTCGCACGAGTGACCGAGACGGCGGGTCACATCGCTGAGCGACACCAGAACATCCGGACGATCGTCCACGATCAGGATGTCCAAGGGCGCGCTGGCGTGGCCGTCGGTGAGCGTTTCCATGGCCAAGGCGGCTGGAACGCTCACCGTGAAGCGCGTGCCCTGCGCTGCATCGCTCCGCGGGTCGGTGCTTTGCACGTCGATGCGTCCGCCCAACTGTTGCAGCACATCGCGAATGACGAAAAGGCCGATGCCGCTGCCATCGCCGCTCGACTCGAAAGGCACGGCGGCCCCTTGCAGGCGCTCCCGCGCCTGCGGCGGCAGGCCTGGCCCGCTGTCCTCCACAGAAAACCGGACCCATCCGGCCATCGTCGATGCGTCGGAGGCCCGTGAGTCTTGCGACGACGATGCACTGACTTCGAAGGGCTCGAGTCGAACCTCGATGCGGCCGGCGCTCGTGTAGCGGACGGCGTTCTCGACCAGGTTTCTGAGCACTTGCGCAATCCGGATCGGGTCGGCGTTGACGGTCACCGGTGCTTCCGGAATGTCCACATTGAACGCCAGCCCCTTCGCGTGAGCCGTCTCTTCAAGCTCGGCGCAGACGTCCCTGACCAGCTCGCCGAATTCGAAGGTCTCTGCCTGCATGGCCCACTGACCCGCATCACCCCTGGCGATCGTGAGCAGGTCGCGCAGCTGCCCCTGCAGCACCGACACGGCGCGTCGGATGCGGCGGATCGCGGCGACGCTCTCCGGCCGGTTGTCCTTCATGGCCAGCAGCTCGACCGACGCGACAATGTTCTGCAAGGGCGAACGCACCTCGTGGCTCACCATGCTGAGGAACTTGCGCTTCGCGACGATGGCGCGCTCCATCGCTTCGACTGCCCGCTGTCGGTCGCGCGCCGCGCCTCGGTAGCGGCGGCGCGAACGGACCGCGTAGAGCAGCCACAGCGCGAGCGCAATCCAACACAGCGCAAAGCCCGCCCAGGTCCATCGGATCCGTCGGGTCAGGTTGCGCATCATGTCGTCTTTGGCGCTGATCTCGGCCACGCGTACTTCGTTGCCAAGCTGATTCAACAGCTCGTCATCGCCCATGGCCTTGAACTCATCCAGCACGCTGATCGCATCGACCTGCGTGAAGACGTCCTTCTCCAGCCTGGCACCGATCCGGTGTTGGAGTTCGGCCACGCGGTTCGTGGCCTCGGCGAAGCCGGGAACTCGGTCCAGGAGGCTCTTCACTTCCGAAGGTTCGGTGAGGATGCTTGCCTTCGAAGCAAACACCGTAGCGCGCAGGCCGAGTTCTTCGGCACGGACCGGCTCGCCGGCTGCGATGGCTCGCAGTTCCTGCTTCAGGCGATAGTGCGCGATCTGGTACTGCGCAACCGTCCAGTAGAAACCTTCAGCGGGGCCGGAGCTGCTTGCCCGGGTCAGCGTGAGTTGCTGGCTCACCAGTGCCATCGTGGCCACCGCCGCAGTCAAGAGCATCAGCACCAGCAGGGGCCACCAGACGCGCTCCGCGGATGCCGGTGCGTCGGTGGACCGGCGGCCGCCCTTTTCGGGTTCGACGGAGGCTCGTGCCGGATTCCGGCGTTCCGACGTGCCGTTCAGCCGATCACCTCGATCCGGTTGACTTGCCAGATGAACCTCGATTCTGCGATGGGCCCTTGGAGCACATCGGGGTATTGGTCGCGGGGATAGATTGTCCACAACGGGCCCCAGCGCCTGTTGCTCAGGCGCTTGCCGTTCTGACTGTGCGCGAGGATCACGCCGTAGCGTACAAGGTCCTCCCAGGGGATCGGGGCCGCATAGTCGTCCAGGGCCTTGACGCTGAGTGTGCCGGCGCTGACACCTGCAGCTGACATGACGGCGAGGAGGGTCGGACCGACAAAGACGGACTGGGGCGTCCAGGACGTTGATGTGGTGATGCTCGTCTGGGGTAGCTCAAGAAGCTCGCGTTCGGAGAAGTCGAAGGTTCCGGTCGTGTGATTGTTGATGCGCCCGATGCGGCCACTGACGCTGAGCAGCGGCCTGGGGTTTGCCGCGTGAGCGATGCGGGTGATGACGGCCGTTGCCATCGAGGCAAGGAGGTGGCGGCGATGCATGGTCTTGGTTCCCGGTGGTAGCAACGATCTGCTCGACCGTTTTTACCTGTGGGCGCCGCACCGGCGACCCGATTGAGGGGGTGGCCCGATAGGGGCGTCAGGATGGGGGATGGCCGTCCGCGGTGAACCAAGGCATCGCCGCAGCACGCGGTCAGCAGGTCGCCATCGTCAATGTCTGCGCAGGCAGTCGCGGTCTCGTGGCGCAGACCGGTGCTCCCCCAACGGGGGGCACGCTCAAGGGTTCTGCAGAGTAGCGTGCCGTTGCGATGAGGCCACGGGGTGGCGCGCTGTCAAGTGGCCTTCCGTCGGCCGATCCCGAACCTCAAGCCGCTGGCGCCCATGTTCAAGCGCCAAACTGCTCTCGCGAACGCGATGCAGTCGCCAATACAACGCCACCAGTGCCTGAAGCGAGCACTGCCTTCAACCGAGGCTGAACAGAAGCGAACCGTGGCGCAGGCCGAGCAGTCCCGCAGGCAATCCGAGGCGCACGCGGCTGCGGACGACGCACGGGCACTGGCCGTGATGGCGGAAGAACGAGTGATGACCGCGCGGCAGACCGAAGTTGCGCAGCAGCCGACTCAGCAGGTGGAACAGCACGGCACCGCCGGCTTGGCTGAGCTGCAGGTATTCCGGCGAGTCGAGGATGACCCGGCTTCGGCCTGCGCTTCGCTTGGTGAAGTGCGCCGCTGCGCGGCGGGTGATCGCTCACCTGGTGGGTTCGCGCGTGTCGTCGGTGGTGTGGGAAGACGATCTGTGCGCTCGATGGCTCGGGGTGGTTGAGCTGCTCGTCGGGGCGCCTCTTCCCGACGCATAGCGCCTGCCATTCATGCCTCAAGGGTGAAGGGCAATGCGTCAGGGAACTGGATGCGAACGGCTCGGAGCTGCATCGCTACTTTTCGGTCGCGCGCGGCGCCCTGATCTCGGTTCGGTCGAACGGTATCACCTTGTTCCGTCTGGTCGACGACGACTGGAAGGTGCTGTCCCGAAAGAAGGCGGAATGCTCGCTCGCGCAATGGGTGGCCGACAAGAGGGCGGCGCTCAGCTCGCTGGCCCACTGGCAGCTGGAGGTCGAGGAGCTGCTCAGCCTGCAGGACTTGATGGCATGGAACGAGGACGGCATCTGCGAAACACCGACCGGCCACCGCGTGGAGCCCGACGGTACCGGACCCGATGGCGTGCCTTCCTGGCTTCGTGCGCTGCGCCTGATCTGACCCCACCTGGCCACCATGAGCACCACCATGATCGACACACCCTGCCCTGCCTTCGGTCGCCGGTTTGTCGTCGAGGCCAGCAACAGCGATCCGACCACCCGCCACGGCCACGAGCGCGACAACCTGGCGGACTGCGAGATTCACGTGACCCGTACAGATGCCAACCAACGCGCACGCTTCTTCCTGCGGCGCGGACATTGGGTCGAGGTCTACGACGACGACACCAAGGAACTGCTGGCCGGGCCTTTCGACCCGGACCAGGCCGCACCCGCATACATCGTCTGAGACGACCCAACCCACGAAGGGCTGCCGTGGGTCATATCCCGTGCCGAGGCGGCAGCCACGCTGCGACGAACTCGCAGCCTGCGCGCTCGCGGGCAGGCGACGGTCATTGCCCGTGAGAACTGGAGCAAGCATGAGCAGAAGACCCCGCCGCACGCACTCAGCGGCATTCAAGGCCAAGGTGGCGCTGGCCGCCGTTCGAGGCGACAAGACGCTGGCCGAGTTGGCACAGCAGCACGACGTGCACCCCAACCAGATCACCGACTGGAAGAACCAACTGCTGGCCAAAGCCGCCGACGTGTTCGGCGGCGAGCCGCGCCCGGAGGAGCCGACGGTCGATCTGAAGGTACTGCACTTAAGTCTTTTCGGTGCTGATCGCGGTAAATTTCAGGCCCGAGACACATCGCAGGAGATTCCATATGCCCATGCAGTCCTGGTCCTCAGCCGAAGGTAAGGCTTGGGGAAACGGTGCCGGTCTGGAGAAGATGGCCAAGGATATCGAGAGCGACATCAAGCGCATCGAGAGCAAGCTTGGCTCCATGGACAAGGCCGAACTCGAGAAGCTGATGACGGAGCACAACAAGCAGCTTGCCGCCGCGAAAGCACAGAAGGACCAGGTGGCGAAGGCTCGCATTACCTGGTTCAAGAATGCCGAGGCGGCAAAGAAGAAGGACGAGGAAGACGCCCGCAAGAAGGTCGAAGCCAAGTACATCGAAATGATCGCGCCACTGGCACAGAGCTACAGTCAGGGGAGCCGCGAGTCGACCGACTGCGCGTCGGCAGCGGGCAACGTGCACTTCGCGCTCGATGAGTTCACCGCAAAGATCGAGAAGGCGCTCAAGGCCAAGCGATGACAGGCTGGCGCGGCCTCTTCAAGCGGTCACACATGGAAGACCGGATCCGGCCGACTCGCGCTGGCCGCGAGCGGCTGCTATGAGTACGGCAAGTGCGAGAGGCCGCTCATCCATCGTGCGGCAGCTTTCGGGAGAACCGAGGGGCTGCTGAGGGTCGGCAGTGACCTGTCGCGGCAGGCAGAACCTGCCACTCACCAGTTCGCCAAGATGGCCCACCCCGAGGTCGTCACCGAGGCCGCACCGGCCGGCAGGTTTTGAGGCATACCAGTCGGCCGAACGCGCGGCCGTCGAAAAGTCAAGTTTCGGCTGCTGCCGTCATTCGACTTCCGGACTTGACCGTCTGCAACCAGTCTCGAGGCGCTGTACAGGCGGGCGCTCGGTAGGGCCAGGTCAAAAGGCGCTCGCCGCGCTCCGCTCATGCCACGGCCGGCAAAATATCGCCCATGGCCACTCGCAAGGAAGATCTGGACACCTACGTTCGCCGACAAAGCGCCCAAGATCTGGCCGCTGTCCTGCTCGAACTTGCCGAAGTGAATCCGCAGGTCCGCCAGCGGCTCGTGCGGATGCAGCTGTCCGACAAACCAGATCGGCTGGCCGCCACCTTCCAGAAGACGCTGAACGGGTGGCGGCGCCAGAGCCGCTTCCTGGACTACCGCGCAAGCCAGGAGTGGGGAACGGAACTGGGCGCTTGGCTGAACCAGCTCGAACGCGAACTGCTGCCCCGCGACCCGATGGCCGTGGTCACTCTGGCTGAGTCCTTCATCGAATCCGACGCCATCTTCTTCGAGTGTGCGGACGACTCCAGCGGCTGCATCGGTGATGCGATGCGCGCTGCGTGCCGGCTCTGGCTGCAGGCAGCCGTCCGCTGCGAGGTGCCCACCGACACGTGGCCTGCCCGACTGTTCAAGCTGTTTGCTGCCGATCAGTACGGCGCGAGGGAGCCGCTGCTGGCGTACGCCAATCTCCTGCTGTCCGAACCCCAACTGCGTGAGATGGTGGTTGGGATTGAAAAAGACCTCGACAGCCCACCGACGCCGTCAGCTCCCGATGCCCGCCCGGCACACGGCGTCCGCTGCAGCCTGACCGCACTCACCTTGCTGTCGCGCGCGCTGCGGGACCCGGACGTCCATGTGCGCGCCACGTTGCGTCGCAGTCCGCGGCCGAACTCGATGCAGAAGCAGGACTTCGTGCTGCAGTACCTGGAGGTCGGAAGACCTGCCGACGCACTGCCGTGGCTCGAAGACATGTCGGATTGGCACGAGCACACCAGGCTGCGCCTGCTCGCCGAGGTGCTCAAGCGCATAGGCCAGACCGAACGAAGCGCGCCGATGCAGCAAAAGGTCTTCGAGGAAACCCTGGCAGTCGAAGACTTTCGGACGTGGCTTGGGCATCTGGAGCCGCATGCGCATGCCGGCGCCGTCGAGCGTGCCCATGCGCTCGCGCTCGACCATGACGACCCGGTCACGGCAGCCCGGTTACTGCTCGAAATCGAGTTTGACGAGGATGCCGAGCAGCTGCTTGTCGCAGAGCCCGCGCGCATCCGTGGCGAGGACTACATGTGGTTGGTTCCCCTGGCGGCTGCGTTGCAATCGCATGAACGCTGGCGAGGCGCCACTGCCGTCTACCGTGCACTGCTCAATGCCATTCTGGCCAAGGCCTACGCCCCGGCCTACGGACACGGCGCACGCTACTGGCACCACCTGCATACCATCGCCGAGCAGTCTCCGAGCCTGCTACCAATGCAGGCGCACGACGAGTACATCGCCACCATCCGCCAGAAGAATGCGCGCAAGGTCGCTTTCTGGGCCCAGGTGAACAAGGGCCCCGCCGCACAGGTAGGCACAAAGGACGAAGATGAGGCTGACGATGATTGAGTCGGCTTGCCAAGACCTCTGCGTGCGCACCTGATCGATTGCAACCAAGTACCGGGAGCGAAGGCACATCGGCGCCGTTGGCTCGTTCAGTCTGGCTGTGTATCCCCGAGCTCAAACCCCCTCACCCAATCTGCACGCACCGCCGGCGGCTGCACGCGCAGATGCAAGGCATCAGCCCGTCCGAGTGTCCAAACCATTCACCGCGCCAGTAGCCTGATGTCCACTGGGGTTCGAATCCACCGGGAACGCCTCTCCCACTCTCCCCCCTGAAACCTCACCTCCCCAGCAAGAAGGCGACGACCTGTTTTCATGAGAGATTGCGGTCCTGACCACATCCATGGAAGGACAACGAGACGTGGACATCGAAGCCCTGCAGGCCAACACAGCATGTGGAACGGCACGCGCCACGTTCCACCGTCGGCGGTGCCGGTGCCGATCGTGGCGGTGCGTTGGTTGACACGCACGACCACGCCAGTGATGCCTCGGCCGTGTTCGGGGTGCCATGGGGAAGGAAAAAGGGCGTTTGAAAATCCTATCCCCCACCCGCAGAACGCCGCGCAAAAGCGCAGACATACCTTTGGACCCGCAAACGTATTCCCGCTGCTTTTAGGGATTGTGGCGGCCCTTTGGCTCGCTTTAGATGCAGGCAAGTCACACGGAGAACTTGCCATGTCAGATGCCTACCTGCTGCAGTTGTTCGGCGTTATGCCGTTACGCAATTCCAACTTCGCTATCTGGACCTACCACGTGAGTTGGTCGACATCGGCGTCGCTGTTCCACAGCCGGCCGCAACAAATCGCCTCGCGGAGAATGGCCCTTGAACTGTCCAGCAACATCGACATTCAAAGCCCGGACAGGTACCCGGACTTGGCTGAGATTCAATCCACCCAGCTGGACCGGCCCGCCAACGGCGACGTGCAGTACGTCTTCACCGACGTGGCGCCTGATGTCGCCAGCCCCCTGCGCCTGGCATTTGTGGCCCCTGCAAAGGCTGACGCCTTCGCGGCCGCGCGCCTGCTCCTCAGGCCGGCGGCTGGGCTGCCCTGGTCGGCGCTGCCCGTGGTGCTGTCGGCCTCCGATCCGGCTGCGTTTCAACAAATCATCACAGCGCCTGCAGAAACGTTGTCGGGCACGACGACGCCGCCGGGGGACGCGGTGGTGCTGGTCCATTCGAGCCGCGCCATTGCCAAGGCAACACACGTACCGATAGCCGTGCCGGAGGACGCGAGCGGGCGGGCCGTCCAAAAGCGCGCCTTCGTCCAACACCTACTGTTGCAGGAAGGCGAGGTGGCTGCCGCACTCCAGGCCTTGGCAGCCTCCGCTGAT
Source organism: Rhizobacter sp. (assembly GCA_025361845.1). Taxonomy (GTDB): domain Bacteria; phylum Pseudomonadota; class Gammaproteobacteria; order Burkholderiales; family Burkholderiaceae_C; genus JANYJL01. The sequence continues at coordinate 10,313 of JANYJL010000106.1, read as the reverse complement.
GTGGCGCAGGGCAGTGCCAGTGCCGCTGACCTGGCAGCCGTGCTGCAGCCATTCGAGCACAGCTCCAAGGCGCGGCTGCCGCCGATTGCCACCTTCTCGGCGGTGCCCTTCGAGGCCTTGCGCGCATTGGGCCAGGCGGTGGTGAAGTTGCGCAGCCAAGCGCTGGAGCAAGACAACACGGCCAGGCGCAACACGCTGTTGCGCGCGGCCGTTCAAGCGAACAACGGCCTTGTGGCCAATGCGACGCCTTTCTTTTCCGACTTCGGGATGCTCAATCTCGAAAGGCTGGAGATGGCGCCGGCAGGCATTGAACGCGGTGAACTGGTGGCCACGATTCCCCTGGCGCCGGGCGAGACCACGGCCGTGGTGCAAAAGGAGTGGTCGGTCACCACAAAGGAGTTCACTTCAATCGTCACGGACAGCCTGGAGAACTTCAGCGAAACCGGGGTTACCGACAACACCGAGCTGGCCCAGTCGACGACCTCGCAGATCCAGCACGCCAACCAGTTCAACGTCACCGGGACGGTATCGGGTGGCATCCCGTTGATCTCGGGCTCGGCGACCTCAAGTTTCGCTGCGCAAGACAGTGCTTCCCAGTCAGCCACCGACAGCCGCAAGCACGCGTCGATGGTCACGCAGAAAGCCTCGTCGCGAACGAAGCAGGAACACAAGGTCACGATCTCCACCACCACGGTCACGGGCACTTCGGAGACAACCACTCGGCAGCTCGTCAACCCCAGCAAGACCGACCCCATCCGCATTGACTACTTCAGCTTGATGCGACGCTGGCGCGTGCGCCTGTACCGCTACGGCCTGAGGGCGACCTTTGACATCGTCATTCCTGAGCCCGCTGGGCAACTCAGGGGGGCCTACGCCGAACTGGCCCGGTGGCGCAGCCAGTTGGGGCCATTCACTTTTCCGGTCACCCACGACGAGATCAAGCCCGACAACGACCACTACAAGGTCCTGGCTGAGCAATACGGGGCAGACGTGTCACCGCCGCCGCCCGTTCCGGCCCCGATTTCAGTGAACGACAACCCAGGCGCGGGCAATGACTGGCACTTCGTGAAATTGAATTTTGAGGTGCCGCAGGGCTGCGAGATCTCGCTCATCCACTTGTTTGCAGACATCGGCACCCTCAAAGGTGCTGGCGACCCCAACATCGTGGTCGAAGGGACTTCTCCGCTGGTGCGCCACCAGATTGCCGGAGGTGGCGTCGTGGACGAGGACCTGCCCAATTTCCGCACGGGTGGAACGGGAGCGCAGACCGTCTATTTCAACCTGATCGATGTCGGGCCTGCATTCATCGAGCTTCGGGTGTCGCTGCGCCCAACCGCCGACGCGGTCGCGCACTGGAGGAACGACACCTGGCAGGCCCTCTTCAACGCCGCGCAGACGCAATACTTTGCCAGCCAGCAGGACATTGCAGCCAAAGTCGGGGCACTTGAAGACCAGCTCAACAGCGTGGACACGCTGACGCTGCGGCGCGAAGAAAGCGACGAGATCATGAAAGGCGCGCTGCGCTTCTTGCTGGGCCCTGGCTTCGATTTCATGCCGGGCACGGTTGACGACGCGATCAAGGGCTCCAGCGGCATCAAGCCGCCCGATCCGCGCTATGGGCAGGTTGACCCGGTGCATGGCGTCGCCTTCACCGGCAGCGACTTCCTCATGCGCCCTTTGCAGCAGCTTGAATTGCAGGAGTACGAGGGCCTTGTCCGGTTCATCAACCAGGCCATCGAATGGGAGAACGTCGTCAGCTTCCTGTATTCCTACTTCTGGGACATGCCCGAGAGTTGGGAATTCATCCGCCAGATCAGGCACCCGGACGCCAATCGGCAGGCTTTCCTGAGGGCGGGCAGCGCACGCGTGGTGCTCACCGTGCGCAAGGGGTGGGAGGATGCCTGGCTGAGGTTCGTTGACGGCATGGGGCCTTCGGACACGTCGCCGCGGCTGACCATTGCGCAGGAGATAGCTGCCTACGACTCGCGCAACTATCCCGGCATCCCACCGGCAAACTCCAACGAGGCTGCCGTTCGGCTGCAGGACGCGGTCTACTCGACGACATCAACCGAGGTGAACGGCCCTGTCAACGGCATGGTGCTGGACCTGCAATCGGCAAAGGGTTTCACTGTCGGCGCGCGGGTCCTCGTGGACAGTGGTGTCCATATCCGAGCCGATCAGTTCGGCTGGCAGGAAGAAGCCATCGTGACGGGCATCTCGGGCAATGCCATCACGCTCAAGAGCCTGCTGTATTCCCACGGTGGCGATAGCGCCAGTTATGTGGTCATGCAGCCCGGCGAAAAGGGCACCCTGATCGCGGAATGGAACGAATACACGCCGACTTCAGGGACGGATATCGCGGTCACCAGCAACCTCGCGACCATCGCCTGATGGAACTCATCAGCTCGCGCCCCACGAACTCGCCACGCCTATGAGCATCTTGTCGTTGCTGGCCCTGCCGTTCAGCCCTGCACCTGCCGGCGGAGCGTCGCCGCGCTTGCCACCTGCACCCGGCAGCCTAGATGCCGCGCGCGAAGCTGGGCGGCGCGTGGGCACGGTTCACGGGCAGTACCGGGCCTGGGTGGAGGACTTTCTGGACATGTTCACCACCACGACGCTGATGGGCGGCAAGTCGCTGTGGGACAGCTCAACCGCCAAGCTCCGGGCTGAGGCCCTTGCCAAGGTGCAAGCCGAAAACGACAAGTTGCCCGCACTGCCGACGGCGCCAACGGTGGAGATGGCGCAGGCCATGAGAGAAGGTTTTGCTGAAGGTGCCCAAGCCGGCTACGAGGCGGACCTCTTCATGAACCGCGCGGTTTGGGTGGCCTGCGAGTTGGCCAAGGCCGCCGTGCTTGCGCGTGCGAGCCTGCCCACGGTGGGCATCGCCGGCTTTGCCGACAAGTTCAGCGACTGTGCGGCCCAGACGGCGTCGCGGGCGATCCTGGAGATGACCGGATCGGAAGTGGAGGCCGCCTACCTGGTGCGCGCCTTCGGGCTGCCGCGCACTTCACTTGGCAGTGTCGAAGCGGCGATCGCCTATGCCCGCAACTGGTTCGAGATGGTGGGCCTGAAACTCGCCGCCAAGCCGGGTGGACTGGCGCCCGTGGCCCAGGGCGGCGTCGCGGGCCGCTATGTCGTGTTCTTTGAAGGCGGCGCACGCGGCGGTCACGTCGTATTCGCCGACCTCACGCCAGACGGGATGCGCATCATCGACAACCAGCTCGGTTCGGTCTGGAACAGCGTGGCCGACGCGCAGCGGGCACTGGGGATGAAGGTAACGACGGTATCGAGAATCGAGGCTATCCAAATCCCCCGCTAACGTCCCGTCCCGCCAAAAGAAGCGGGACCCCCGCTCCTCACGCGGCAGCGTGCGGGCCCAGCTTGAGCAGCCGCATGGCGTTGTCCTTCAGGATCAGCGGCTTGACCTTGTTGTCGAAGGAAGCCGTTAAAAGGCGTGGGATGCCTGCATCCATGGCCACGAGATGCGTCTGCTGCCGGACCATTCGAAGTGCTGTCGAGAAAGCGCGTCGAGTTCTTGGTTCGTAAGCGCTCAATAGACCACGGCCTTGCGCCGCGACCGCATCGATGACCGATCTCAGGGGAACGCGATGCGCCAGGGCAGCAAGGCCTCGAAGTCTTCGACGGTCTTGGCCCTGGGTAGTGCGACGAGCAGCGCCTCGAGGTACCGGTAGCCATCGATCCCGTTGACCAGGCAGGTCTGCAGCAACGAGTACAGGTTGGCGCTGGCGTCGGCGCCGGCCTGCGTGTCGGCGAACAGCCAGTTGCGTCTGCCGATGACGAACGGGCGGATCGCGTTTTCACAATCGTTGTTGTCGATCGGGTACCTGCCGTCCTGGACGTAGCGCTCCAGCTTTGGCCACTGTGCGGTGACGTAGCGCAATGCCTTGCCCAGCAGACTGCCGGGCAGCACGCTGTGCAGATGCTGCAGTGCTAGCTCCTTGATCTGATCGAGGACCGGCGCGCTGTCTTTCTGACGCCGACTCAGCAGCCCGTGTTCGTCCACCACGTCTCGCCTTGCCTGGGCCTCGACGTGGTGCAGCCTGCCGATCAGCTCGATGAAGGGCGCAGCCAGCTGATCGGGACCGCGCTTGTCCTTGGGCAGCGCCTGCAAGGCGTCGTGGAAGTAGCGCCGGCAATGCGCCCAGCAGCCCAGGTGCACCAGGCTGTGTTGCCGTGCCACCGCCTCGTACGGCTCGTAGCCGTCGCTCATCAGCACGCCGCCAGAGCGCATGCCCTCGTACAGTGCCTTCGCTGCATCGGTGCCGCGGCTGGGCCGGTAGCCGAACAACCGGATCGGCGGGCCGGTGCCGTCCTTGCCGCTGGCCAGAGCTGGAGCGCTTGTTGGCTTGCCCGGAACGCACCCGCATGCCGGGGCTGCTGCTTCACGGCGAGTCCAACATCGGCAAGTCCATGGTCATCCAGAAGTTCCTGCGCGCCCACCCGGCGCGCGAGTTCAACACCGACACGGGCTTGCTGCAGGTCGATGTGCTGGCCGTCGAGATGCCTTCGGCGCCGCAGGAACGGCGCCTGTATGGGCAGCTGCTCATGGCGCTGAACGCGCCGTACCGGCCCGGCGACAGGCTGGCCGCCGTGGAGTACACCGCCCTGACGCTTCTGCGCAAGGTGGCGCCGCGCATGATCGTCGTCGACGAGGTGCACAACCTGCTGGCCGGTACCGCACACGAGCAACGCGCGGCGATGAACCTGCTGAAGTTTCTGTCGAACCAGCTCAAGTGCGCGATCGTCGTGCTCGGCACGCGCGATGCGCTGGCTGCGATGCAAACCGACTCGCAGATTGCCAGTCGCTTCCCGGGCTTCGAACTTCCGCGGTGGCAGGAGAACGAAGACTTCCGGGGCTTCCTGGCTGGGTTTGAGCGGCAGCTGCCGCTGCGGCAAGCCTCCCGGATATCTGGCAGCCGCGCCATGGTCAGCGCGATCATGAGCGCCACCAGCGGCATCACGGGGCACGTCAGTGAGCTGTTGTCGCGCGCGGCGGAGGCGGCGATACGCTCGAAGAAGGAGTGCATCACGCCGGAGTTGCTGCACAACGTGATCGGCGCACGCACGTTCGCAGCATGAAGGCCACTGCCGCGCGCCATGCCGGCCTGCCCTTCGTTCCGCAGCCAGCATCCGGTGAGCTTCTGGGTTCGTGGCTGCTGCGCGTTGCGCAGCTCTACGGCCTGGGACTGGCGACGATGTTGAGCCGACTGGATGCGCGACCAACTGGCGACGCCCGTGTACCGCACTGGTTCGCCATCGACAACAGCAACGTCAGCTTGGACGCCCTTTCCGCGGCGACGCGCTTGCCACGGATCGATCTTGCGGCGATGGCACCACCCAGTTGCCGCCCCCACTGGCCCGAAGAACTCGGAGTCTGCGAGAGATGCTTGGCGTCCGCCGCACAAGCTGCTCAGCCGATTGCTTGGAAACGGAGCTGGATGAACCCGCTGGCCACCGTGTGCGGCCTCCACGGCACCTGGCTGACGCCGGTGGCGACGCGCACGCTGGCAGCCATTCGTCACGCTGGGGACTTCGGCGGCGTAGTTCAGCACGTCGCGGCTGCGCAAACCTTGCTCGATTGCGAGCCTCCAAGTGCGGGCGATGCCTTGTGGTTGCAGGACCTCTGCTTTGCGCGGACGGATGTGCGCTTGCCGTGGGGGAGGACCCGGCCGAGGGACTTGACTCGGATCGTGGACGCGGTGGCACGCGAGGTGATCGCGGCGTCGGACTCGGGTACCGGCCCACTTGGCCTGCCGGCGCAGGGGTCCATCAGGAGCTTTGCATTCGAGCTCGGCAACGCCGAGCGGGTTGGTGTGTCGCTGCCAACGCAGCTTCGACGACGCCAGTGGGTCGTGGCCAGAGTAGCCCACGTGTTGCGATGGCCGTCCGAGGAGCGGGCGCGCTTCTCGTATTGGTCAGCTGCATCGATCAAGCGGTTGGCATCGATGGGCATTTGGCCCGACGAGGCGCTGGCATGGATCTGTCCACCAGCGGCTGAGCTTGCCCGGCAGCAAGAAGCACTGCGACGGGAGTTCAGCATCTCGCCCAGGTACTTCAAGGCATCTGCGGCCCTGTTTGCGTCGATCCAGTGACGTGGCCCGCCGACTCCGCTCAGATGCCCTCAACGGGGCGCCGCTCGTAGATCATTCGTTCAGGGTCGCAGCTTATTCGTTCAAAGTCGCAGTTATTTCGTTCTTCGACACACCGGATGGCCCGTGGCGATCGGTTCAAAGTGCCGGTGTACGACGCGCGGGCACCGCGAGCCCGCGCCAAGACTATTTCGGCAGGCCCTCAGCGGCTCGGCGATCGGGAACGGTCACGCTGAGGTGAATCCAGTAATCCAGTACGCTGCCCTGCCGCCCCTGTGGGTCTTCGTTGGCGGGCAATGTGGCGCGGTTCGCCATCCAACGCGCCTGCCAGCCGCGGGCGAACGCGAAGGGCAGCTTGCTCTTCGCGGATGTCCGCAGCCGTTTTCAGGTCGAGATATTCCGGGGGCTGCGGTCGCAGCTTGTGGGAACAACCCGGACCCTATGCACAGACCTGACGAGAGGTCTGGTGCAGCCAACGGGCCCAAGTCGCGTGCAGGAACACAAGGCGAAGTCCTGCAAGCAAGAATTCCGCGTTACGGCTCAAATACCCCGCGCCACCGAAACATTCTTCCGCTCGACTACCACCCGGGGTTGCCAGCGACCTGGTCGCAGCGTGGAGTAAGAGGTCAGCGCACCATTTCCTTCCACGCTCCGGTCATTCGTGAAGACAAGATGGTTGCGGCGCCAACGTTCGCGCTCAGTCCGCCTTCTCCGCCGTCCCTGCGTCTTTCTTCGTTGTGATGGAGCTTGGCGCATAGCCAGCTGAGGCGATCTGAATCGTCAAGGTCTTCGCATTGGCTGTTCTGTACAGCATGGAGTTCGGATTGGCGCGAAAGCGATCGGTGGGTGCATTGGCGTCGAGCGATCCGCCAACGTCGAAGTGCAACACGGTCGAAGTGCCCGCATTCAGTTTGAAGGCGGTGAGATTGCGCATGTAGCTTTCGGTCCGCAATGTCTTGTCGTCGCGGATCGTGAAGTAGACCTTCAGCCCGGTCAGATCGGCGCCGGCCGGATTCATGATCGTGATCTCCAGATGGTCGGCCACGTCCTTCTTTGTCACTGAGTCGAAGTTGTCTTCGACCTTGGCCGCCGCAATCGCCGGCCCGCCGGGTTTGCCTCCTTGGGCGATCGTGTTGGCAGCCTGCAGCGGCTGCGGATCAAGCTTGTCGTCGATGCCGTCACCGTCGGTGTCGGCCATCAGCGGGTCAGTGCCCAACAGGGCTTCTGCCACGTCGGGAATGCCGTCGCCATCGGTGTCCTTCAAATTCGGCGCTGCACCGAACGCACTTGATACGATGGCCAACGCGAGACACAGACCGAGCGTTGGCGGGAGCTTGTAGGTAGCCATGTTCATTTCTCCTTCAGGGCGGTGATGTCGAGGGGGCGCAGCGCAAGCGCCGCGAGCAAAGCGCAGAACAGGCCGACCAGCCACAGCAAGTCACCAAGACGGTCACGCGTCACCATGCCGATCGACTGGCCGGCATAGGTGTTCTTGATGCCAAGTTCGGCAAAACTCAGGCGCTCGAAGTGTTTGGCCGGCGAGGACTGTTCGATGCCATCGCGCAGGCGTTCGTAACTGCTGAACGACCGCATGATTTCTCTCTCCTGCGGCTTGGCGATGCCCAATGTGCGGAACACACCTGCGCCGACCTGGTTGTCCGGGTCCAGCGTGTCGCCGATCTGCGGCGTGACCAGCACGAACACGAGCCAAAGACTGAACGCGAGCAAGACGGCGTGGGCCGACCGGCGCATGTGAAGTGCCAGCAGCAGCCCGAGCAAGAAGAATAGGCCGACGTAAGTGGTTGCAGCAGCCAAGACCAGGGCGACGCGCGCGAGGTCATCGGCGTTCAGACTCGCATGGCCGATCGCGACCAGGCCTAGCACGCCGGATGCGAACGTCACCAGCAGCACAGCGGCAATGACCACGAGGTTGCCCGCACACTTGCCCGCGATGAACACAACGCCTGGTAGCGGCCTCGTGAGCAACAATGCCAGGGTGTTGCGGCCGCGCTCTGCGGCAGCTGCGCGGTGCCCGAGCACGATGCCCAGCACGGCGCCGATGATTTCTATGTACTCGATGAACGCACGCAGCAAGGTCAGCGGTGCGAACTCCGGCGCGGCGAGAAGATCGGCGGGCTTGCCCATCGACAGCAGCAATTCGCGCGCGCCTGCGTCGCCACGATCAGCGAGACGAAACTGGCCGCCAGCATGAACACCGCCATCACCGTCAACACATGCGAGCGGCGGACGTCAGCCAGCTCCTTGAGTGCCAGCGTACGAACCTGAAACAGCGCCTCACGCATCGCCGTCCCCGTGCGTCGGGTCCATCGTGCTCAGGGTCAGCAAAGCCAGCCCGCCCGACAGCAGGCCCGCCACCGTCAAGGCCAGAGCGCCGCCACGAACGCCGAACGATGCAGTGTCTGCCGGGGCAAAGCCCAGCAGCGTGGCGGCCACATCGCGGTAGGTGGACACGAGCGACACCGGCGCGAGCAACCGACCGACGATGTCGAAGAAAGCACCCGTGGGCGGAGCGATCATCGCCTTGATCGGGTTCAGCGCAGCCATCGGGTTGATGTTGGCGCTGAGTTGCGGGAACACGAAGGTGAGAACGAGCCACGCCGTGATGGGGACGAGCAAGCCCATAGTCTCCGATCGGCTGCAAGCCGCTGACGCCATCGCCAGCAGGCCGAAGGTCGACAAGAAAAGCGCCGACACCGCGTAGAAGCCGGCCAGCCCGACCCAGTCGCCGCTAGTGAGCGGCGCGCTCGCCAACATCAGCAGGCTCGCAGCATTCACGCCGCCTGCCACCACCAGCAGGCCCACGACCGCCAGCAGCAGCGCCAACACCTTGCCCAACGCATAGCCGCCGCGCGCGAGCGGCCGGCTGGCGATGAGCGGGATCACGCCGGCACGGCGATCCTCGGCCACGGTCTCGCAGCCCAGTACGATGGCCACCAGCGCGCCCAGCAGCGAGACATAGGTCGTCATGTTGCGCAGCATCGACAGCGCCGGCACGTCGCCCAACGGGTTCGGCGGCACCGGGCGACCGCCGTGCTGAAACACCAACACGGCCTGGGCATAGATCTGCGCGGTGGTGTGTGATGCCGACCAGCCGAGCCAGGCCGACAACAACACCATGCCCATGAACAGCGCACCGAGCCACAGCACCGTGCGATCGCGCACGCCGACACGCAGAGTCGCCAGCGCGATCGTCAACACCGGCATCGGCGGGTCGTGGGGCGGCGCGGTCAGACTCAAGCGATCTCCGAGGCGGGTGTCGCCACCTGCAGGTAGACCTGCTCCAGCGCCGCCTCGTCGCCGTACCGTTCGAGCACGCCCGCGAGCGTGTCGCGGTAGACCAAACGGCCGTGGCTCAAGACACCGATCGAGGTGCAGGTCTTGGCGACCTCGCTGACGAGGTGGGTGTTCATGAACACGGTGGTGCCGCGCTCGTGGTTCAGTCGCACGATCAAGTCGCGCAGGGTCTTGATGCCCAACGGGTCGAGGCCGGAGGTCGGTTCGTCGAGGAACAGCACGTCCGGGCGATGCACGATGGCCTGCGCCAGACCGATGCGCTGCCGCTGGCCTTTGGACAAGGTGCTGACCTTGCGCGCCGCAAGGTCCTCGCACTCCAGGAACCTCAACGTCTGCTGGATGTCCACCTCGGGCCGACGCAGACCAGACAAGCGGGCCAGAAACAACAGGTTGTCTTCGGCCGTCATGGTCTCGTAGAGGCGCACGTTCTCAGGCACATAGCCGATGTGACGACGCGCCGCCAGGCTGTCCTTGACGACATCGATGCCACACACCCACGCGCGCCCGCCGCTCGGCTTCAGCAGTGTGGTCAAGATGTTCAACGCCGTTGTCTTGCCGGCGCCGTTGTGACCGAGGAAGCCGAAGACTTCACCGGCCTGGATGTCAAGGTCGAGTTGCACAAGCGCACGAGCTTCGCCGTAGCACTTCGAAAGGCGTTCGGTTTGGATCATTGAAGTCATGAGGACTTGGCTTCCCGAAAGCGGGCAGCCCGAAGGTTGCCGGCGAACACTTAGCTTCGCATTAGGTTAGTCTTACTGTGTCACAAGAGTAGCTTTGCGCTGACTCTGCCGCAGCAGGGGCACTGACCGAGACGGGCGATCAGTGCGTAGCTCAGGCTGAGCCGCAGTGTCGTGATCGAGTGCTCCACGTGCCGCTGCGCGCGCAGGA
>JANYJL010000103.1 GCA_025361845.1 Rhizobacter sp. | reverse complement strand
GGCCGATGCGCGACCCGGCGACGCTGAACAAACCGTCGACACGCACGCTCGACGAGACCATCCGCATCGGCGGCATCATGGGCTCAGATGTGCACTGGGGCTTTGTCATCGGCGTCGTCGCGTGCATCGCACTCGGCTTGTGGCTCGCGCTGACCGCACGCGGTTTCTCGGTGCGCGTGGTCGGTGGTAACCCGCGCACGGCGCAGCTCGTGGGTTTACCGGCAAGCAAGCTGATCCTGCTTGCGTGTTCGCTCGGCGGTGGCTGCGCCGGTTTGGCCGGTGCGATCGAAGTGGCCGCCGTGCACACCAACGCGAATGCTTCGTTGATCGCGGGCTATGGCTACGCCGGCATCCTGGTGTCCTTCATCGCGCGGCACAACCCGGTTGCGATCATTCCGGTCGCGATCCTGTTCGGCGGCTTCGGTGCGGCGGGCAGCCTGTTGCAGCGGCGGCTCGGCCTGCCCGATGCATCGGTCCAGGTGCTGCAAGGCATCGCCTTCGTGCTGATCCTGGCGAGTGAAGCGCTGCGCGGGGTCGACTGGAAAGCGGCCGGCGAAATGTTCCGGCGCTCGGCCCTGCCGCGCGAGGTGCCCTTGAACAGCTCGACCAAGCCCACCTGAGCAGCCCAGCATGAACGAGATCCTGCTGCCCTTCCTCGCCGCGATCCTCGGCGGCGCGCTTCGTGTCGGCGTGCCCTTCCTCTTCGTCAGTCTCGGCGAATGCCTGACCGAAAAATCCGGCCGCATCAACCTCGGCCTCGAAGGCGTGCTGGTGCTCTCGGCGATGGCCGGCTTCGGCGGCTCCTACCTGAGCGGTTCGCCCTGGGTCGGCGTGCTGATGGCCTCGGCCACCGGCGCCGCGCTGGCGCTGCTGCACGGCCTGCTGTGCTCGCTGCCCAAGGTCAACGACGTGGCCACCGGCATCGCGCTGATGCTGCTCGGCACCGGCCTGGCCTTCTACTGGGGCAAGCCGCTGATCCAGCCCCAGGCCACGCAGTTGCCGCCGCTGGCGTTGGGTTCGTGGAGCAACTCGGCGCTCGTGCAATCGGCCTTGCAGGTGAACCCGTTGCTGCCCATCGGCCTGTTGATCGCGCTCGCCTTGTACTGGGGTTTCGCACGCACGCGCTGGGGCCTGCTGGTGCGCCTGGCCGGTGATTCGGCGAGTGCGACCAAGGCACTCGGCTACTCCGTCAACGGCATCCGCATCGCGGCGACCGCAGCGGGGGGCGCGATCGCCGGGCTCGGTGGTGCCTCGCTCACGCTGTTCTATCCGGGCAGCTGGAACGAAGGCATCTCGAGCGGCCAGGGCTTGATCGCGGTGGCACTCGTGATCTTCGCGCGCTGGAGCCCGCTGCGCTGCGTGGGTGCGGCCATGCTGTTCGGCGGTGCCGGTGCCATCGGCCCGGCGCTGCAATCCATCGGCATCAGCTCGGGCTACAACCTGTTCAGCGCGGTGCCCTATGTGCTGACGCTCGTGATCCTGGTGATCAGCTGCCGGCCCGGCAAAGTGGCTGAAGGCAGCCCGGGCGAGTTGTCGTCGGCACGTTGATCGGGAGTAGCAAGATGAGCGGATTGGGGGGTCTGAACAAATCACCGAACGGCGTCGTCATCGGCCTCGTGCAACTCCAGTTGCCGGTCGTCGAAACACCGGCGCAGTTGAAACAACAGACGGAGCGCATCGTCGCGATGGTCGGCAAGGCGCGCCGCAACAACCCCGGTCTCGACCTGGTGGTATTCCCCGAGTACGCGCTGCATGGCCTGTCGATGAGCATCGCGCCCGAGCTGATGTGCAGCATGGACGGCCCCGAAGTCACGGCCTTCAAGGCAGCGTGCAAGGCACACAAACTCTGGGGCTGCTTCTCCCTCATGGAGTTCAACCCGAACGGCAACCCCTACAACAGCGGCATCGTGATCGACGACGAGGGCCGGCTCGCGCTCTACTACCGCAAGCTGCATCCGTGGGTGCCGGTCGAGGCCTGGGAGCCGGGCAACCTCGGCATCCCGGTCATCACCGGGCCGAAGGGCTGCAAGCTCGCACTGATCATCTGCCACGACGGCATGTTCCCCGAGATGGCGCGCGAGTGCGCCTACAAGGGCGCCGAGATCATGCTGCGCACAGCGGGCTACACGGCGCCGATCCGGCATGCGTGGAAGATCACCAATCAAGCCAACGCCTTCCAGAATCTGATGGTCACGGCCAGCGTTTGCCTCAGCGGCAGCGACGGCACGTTCGACTCGATGGGCGAAGCGATGGTCTGCAACTTCGACGGCACGGTGATGGCTGAAGGTGGCGGCCGCGTCGACGAGATCGTCACCTGCGAAGTGCGGCCCGACCTGGTGCGCGAGGCGCGTGTGCACTGGGGCGTCGAGAACAACCCGTATCAGCTCTGGCACCGCGGCTACACCGCAGTGAAGGGCGGTGCGATGGACTGCCCCTACACCTTCATGCAGGACATGGTGGCTGGCCGCTTCCGTCTGCCGTGGGAAGCCGAAGTCGTTCACACCGACGGCAGCTCGTGCGGCTTCGCAGCCCCGACGCGCGCGCATGCGCCACGCAACATGCTGCCCGAATGAGCGCCAAGAGCGAATCCATGAGCACCACCTTCATCAACGCCGAGCCCTACCCCTGGCCCTACAACGGCGATCTGCAACCCGACAACACCGCGCTCATCGTCATCGACATGCAGACCGACTTCTGCGGCGTCGGCGGCTACGTGGACAAGATGGGCTACGACCTCACGCTGACACGCGCACCGATCGGCCCCATCAAGACGCTGATGGCCCGCATGCGCACACTCGGCTACACGATCATCCACACGCGTGAAGGCCACCGGCCCGACCTCTCCGA
>JANYJL010000094.1 GCA_025361845.1 Rhizobacter sp. | reverse complement strand
CCTGCACCAACTCGATCAAAACCCCTTCGCCGCCGAGCGGAAACTGCTCGTTGCCTTTCGGGTGCACGAAGCAGATGTCGTAACCCGCCGCGCCCTGGCGGATGCCACCCGGCGCAAAGCGCACACCGTGGGCCGTGAGCCATTCCACCGCACGCGGCAGGTCGTCAATCCACAGGCCGACGTGATTCAGCGGCGTGGTGTGCACAGCGGGTTTCTTGTCGGGGTCGATCGGCTGCATCAGGTCAATCTCGACCTTGAAGGCGCCGCTGCCGATGGCGCAGATGTCTTCATCGACGTTTTCGCGCTCGGAGACAAACGTGCCGGTGACTTCGAGCCCGAAGGCATCGACCCAGAGCCGGCGCAGTGCCGCCTTGCTCGGGCCGCCGATGGCCACCTGCTGAAGGCCGAGCACGGTGAAGGGGCGCGGCGTATTCGTGTTCATGTGGGCTCTGGGCAATGTCAGCGGAATTCGAGGATGACCTGATCGACGGCGAGGCTCTCGCCTCTGCTCGCCTTCACCGCCGCGACAACGCAGTCCTGCGTGGCCAGGAGAATGTTTTCCATCTTCATCGCCTCGATCACAGCCAGCCGCTCACCTGCACTCACCGCCTGCCCCGCCTGCACGGCCACGTCGACGAGCAGGCCCGGCATCGGCGACAGCAGGAAGCGGGACATGTCGGGCGGCGCCTTGAACGGCATCAGGCGATTCAGCTCGGCCGCGCGCGGCGACATCACATGCGCTTCGAGCGCGGTGCCGTCGTGCGTGACGCGGTACTTCAGGCCAACACGTTCGATCTGCGCGCAGAACGGCTTGCCCCCCACATCGCCATGCACCGCGATGTCGCGCAGCGAGCCGTTCAGCGTGACCACCAGGCTCGCTTCGGCGAACTTCACTGTGAAGGTCCGGCCCTCCGCCAGCACACTCACCGGCGTGTGTTGGCGGCGCCCCTCGGCATCGATCACCTCGATGACGAAGTGCTCGTCGATCTCGTACTCGTGCCCCGGCATCTGCCCACTCAAACCCGCTGCGCGACCGAGCCGTCGCCGATGCGCCGCAACGGCCAGCGCGAGCATGAACGCGGGCTGCTGGTGCACGACGGCCGAGGCCGAAAAGCCCTTCGGATACTGCTCCGCGATGAAGCCGGTGTTGAAGTCGCCCGAGATGAACTTCGGGTGCGCCAGCAAGGCCGACTGGAAAGGAATGTTGCTTGAGATGCCGCGGATCACGAAGGCGTTCAGCGCCTCGCGCATCTTGGCGATGGCGTCGTTGCGATCGACGCCATGCACGATGAGCTTGGCGATCATCGAGTCGTAGTACATCGGGATCTCGCCACCCTCTTCGACGCCGGTGTCAACGCGCACGCCACCGTTCTCTGGCATCGGCATCGAGGCCACCATCGTCTGCGCCGGCGGCTGATAGCGCACCAGCCGCCCGGTCGACGGCAGGAAGCCGCGGAACGGATCTTCGGCATTGATGCGGCATTCCATGGCCCAGCCCTTGCGCGGAATCTGGGCCTGCGTGAACGCGAGTTTCTCTCCCGCCGCAACGCGGATCATCTGCTCCACCAGATCGAGCCCGGTGATGCACTCGGTCACCGGGTGCTCGACCTGCAAGCGTGTGTTCATTTCCAGGAAATAGAAGCTCTTGTCCTTGCCGACGACAAACTCCACCGTGCCGGCCGATTGGTAGTTCACCGCCTTGGCCAGCGCCACGGCCTGCTCGCCCATCGCCTTGCGCGTGGCTTCATCGAGGAAGGGGCTCGGTGCCTCCTCGATCACCTTCTGGTGACGGCGTTGAATGGAGCACTCGCGTTCGTGCAGATAGACGCAGTTGCCATGCGCGTCGCCCAGCACCTGAATCTCGATGTGGCGCGGCTCCTCGACGAACTTCTCGATGAAGACCCGGTCGTCGCCGAAGCTGTTGCGCGCCTCGTTGCGGCAGGCCGTGAAGCCCTCGAAGGTTTCCTTGTCGTTGTAGGCCACACGCAGGCCCTTGCCACCGCCGCCTGCACTCGCCTTGATCATCACCGGGTAGCCGACGCCCTTGGCGATCTCGACCGCCTGCGCGGGCGTGTCGATCGCGGCGTTGTAGCCGGGGATGGTGTTGACCTTGGCCGCGCCTGCGAGCTTCTTCGAGGCGATCTTGTCGCCCATCGCGGCGATGGAGGCATGCTTCGGGCCGATGAAGACGATGCCCTCCTCCTCCACGCGGCGCGCGAAGGTCTCGTTCTCCGACAGGAAGCCGTAGCCCGGGTGCACCGCCTGCGCGCCGGTCTGCTTGCAGGCGGCGATGATCTTGTCCATCACGAGATAGGACTCGCGGCTCGGCGGCGCGCCGATGAACACAGACTCGTCGGCGAGTTCCACGTGCAGCGCGTCGCGGTCGGCGTCGGAATACACCGCGACCGTCGCGATGCCCATCTTGCGGGCCGTCTTGATCACGCGGCAGGCAATCTCGCCGCGGTTGGCAATCAGGATCTTGGTGAACATGTTCGTTGCTCCGTCCGTGTTCACAGGGGAATGTTGCCGTGCTTGCGCCACGGGTTCTCGATCTTCTTGGTGGCCAGCATCACGAGCGAGCGGCAGATGCGCTTGCGCGTTTCGTGCGGCTGGATCACGTCGTCGATGTAGCCGCGTGCACCGGCCACGAACGGGTTGGCGAACTTGGCCTTGTATTCGGCTTCACGCGAGGCGAGCTTGGCTGGGTCGCCCTTCTCTTCCCGGAAGATGATCTCGACCGCACCCTTCGCGCCCATCACCGCGATCTCGGCGTTCGGCCAGGCGAAGTTCACGTCACCACGCAGGTGCTTCGAGGCCATCACGTCATAAGCGCCGCCATAGGCCTTGCGTGTGATCACGGTGATCTTCGGCACCGTGCATTCGGCGTACGCGTACAGCAGCTTCGCGCCGTGTTTGATGATGCCGCCGTACTCCTGCGAGGTGCCAGGCATGAACCCCGGCACGTCGACGAAGGTGATGACCGGGATGCTGAAGGCATCGCAGAAGCGGATGAAGCGCGCCGCCTTGATGCTGCTCTTGATGTCGAGGCAACCCGCCAGCACCAGCGGCTGGTTCGCGACGATGCCGACGCTCTGACCGTCGAGCCGCGCGAAGCCGATCAGGATGTTCTTCGCGTACTCGGGCTGCAGCTCGAAAAAGTCGCCGTCGTCCACCGTCTTGACGATCAGCTCCTTCATGTCGTAGGGCTTGTTCGGGTTGTCGGGCACGAGCGTGTCGAGCGACATGTCGATGCGCTCGGCCGGGTCGCCGGAATTTCGGCGCGGTGCCTTCTCGCGGTTGTTCAGCGGCAGGTAGTTGTAGAAGCGGCGCAGCATCAGCAGCGCGTCCAC
>JANYJL010000057.1 GCA_025361845.1 Rhizobacter sp. | reverse complement strand
CCGTCGCCGTAGGCGTCTTGGGGGCAATAGAAACTTGAGGAGACGACATGACTCGATGGCTAGACCAAGCCTGCAAGCTGGTGGAAGGTTTGATCGCGCTGCTGTTGGCCGCGATGGTGGTGCTGGTGTTCGGCAACGTGGTGCTGCGCTACGGTTTCAACTCCAGCATCACGATTTCCGAAGAACTTTCGCGCTGGTTCTTCGTGTGGATGACCTTCCTGGGGGCCATCGTCGGCGTCAAGGAGCACGGCCACCTGGGCACCGACATGCTGATCGGCCGCCTCGGCCCCACCGGCAAGCGCATCTGCCTCGTCATCGCCTACGTGTTGATGCTCGGCGTGACCTGGCTGATCTTCTCCGGCAGCCTGGCGCAGACGCGCATCAACTGGGACGTGCAGGCACCCGCCTCCGAATGGTCGATGGGCCTGCTGTACGGCATCGGCCTCGTGTTCGCCGTGGCCACCACGCCGCTGTTGATTCGCGAGCTGTGGCGCGTGCTGAGTGGCCAGGCCACCGACGCCGATCTCGTGATGGTCAAGGAAAGCGAAGACCTCGCCGCGGTCGAAGAACTGCACCTCGACCAAAGCGGCACCTACAAGAAATAAGCGGGAGACAACCATGACCATCTTCGTATTCATCGGCTCCCTGCTCGCCGCCATGGCGCTCGGCATCCCGATTGCCTATTCCTTGCTCGTCTGCGGTGCGGCACTGATGTGGCACTTGCAGATGTTCGACGCGCAAATCCTGGCGCAGAACGTCATCGAAGGCGCCAACAGCTTCCCGCTGCTGGCCGTCCCCTTCTTCATGCTCGCCGGCGAAATCATGAACGTCGGCGGCTTGTCCAAGCGCATCGTCAACCTGGCGCTCACCCTCGTCGGCCATGTGCGCGGCGGCTTGGGGTACGTGGCCATTCTGGCGGCCTGCCTGATGGCGGCGCTCTCCGGTTCGGCCGTGGCCGACACCGCCGCGCTCGCCGCGCTGCTGCTACCGATGATGGTGGCTGCGGGCCACAGCAAGGCACGTTCCGGCGGGCTGATCGCTTCGGCCGGCATCATCGCGCCGATCATCCCGCCCTCGATCGCCTTCGTGGTCTTCGGCGTCGCGGCCAACCTGTCGGTGAAGAAGCTCTTCCTGGCCGGCATCGTGCCGGGCCTGCTGATGGGCGTGTCCATCGCTGTCACCTGGTGGCTCGTGGCGCGCAAGGAAGGCAACACGCCGCCGCCGAAGGCCAGCATGGCCGTGCGGGTGAAAGCGTTGCGCGAATCGACCTGGGCGCTGGTGTTGCCCGTCATCGTGCTGTTCGGCCTGAAGTTCGGCTGGTTCACACCGACCGAAGCGGCCGTGGTCGCCGCGGTGTACGCCATGTTCGTCGCGATGGTGATCTACCGCGAGATGAACCTGAAGAGCATGTACGAGGTGTTCGTGTCGGCCGCCAAGACCACCGCGATCGTGATGTTCCTGGTGGCCGCGGCGATGGTGAGCGCCTGGCTCATCACCGTGGCGCAGATCCCGGACCAGATGGTCTCCCTGCTCCAGCCCTTCATGAACAGCCCGACCCTGCTGCTCGTCGTCATCATGTTGCTGGTGATGGTGGTCGGCACCGCGATGGACATGACGCCGACCATCCTGATCTTGACGCCGGTGCTCGTGCCGGTGGTCAAGGCGGCCGGCATCGACCCGATCTACTTCGGTGTGCTGTTCGTGATGAACAACGCCATCGGCCTCGTCACGCCGCCGGTGGGCACCGTGCTCAACGTGGTGGCCGGCGTCGGCAGAATGAAGATGGACGAGGTGACCAAGGGCGTGGTGCCGTTCATGATTGCGGAATTCGCCGTGATGTTCCTCCTGGTGTTTTTTCCCTCGCTCGTGACCGTGCCCGCGCGTTGGTTCGCTGGTTGATGTGACACCGAGGGTGGCGCGACCGGGTGCGCCGCGCCGCCACCGAAGCACAAGATGCGTCCCGAACCCGCCCGCTACCTCTGAATCTTCCTGGAGACATTCATGAAACGTCTGATGCTCAAATCCCTCGTCGCCGCCGTGGCCCTGGCCGTCTGTGGTGTGGTGTCCGCGCAAGAGCGCACCTTCAAGTTCGCCCTGAACGGCCCCGAAGGTCACCCCGCCGTGGCCGGCATGAAGAAGTTCGCCGAAGCCGTGGCCGCCAAGTCGGGCGGCAAGATGAAGGTCAACCTCTTCCTCAACGGCACGCTCGGTTCCGACCAGGCCATCGTGTCCTCGATACAAGGCGGCACGGTCGAGATCGCCGTCATGAACACCGGCATCCTGGCCAGCGTGGCCAAGGAACTGGCGATCTTCGACTTCCCCTTCCTGTTCGCGAACGAGAAGGAATCGGACGCCCTGGTCGATGGCCCCGAAGGCAAGAAGCTGCATGCCAAGCTCGAAGAGAAAGGCATCATCGGCCTGTCGTACTGGGAGCTCGGCTACCGCCAGATGACGAACAGCAAGCGCGCCATCGTCAAGGTTGAAGACATCGACGGCCTGAAGCTGCGCGTGATCCCGAGCCCGATCAACGTGGCCTGGGTCAAGGCGCTGGGCGCGAACCCGACGCCGATGCCTTTCCCCGAGGTCTATGGCGGCCTGGAACAGAGGGCCATCGACGGGCAGGAGAACCCGGTCTCGGTGATCGCCGCGAACAAGTTCTGGGAAGTGCAGAAATACATCACCCTGACCAACCACCAGTACAACCCGCAGTCGGTGATCTTCAGCAAGAAGGTCTGGGACACGCTGAGCCCGGCCGAGAAGAAGATCCTCGACGACTCGGCCGACGAAGCCGCCAAGGGCCAGCGCGCGGCCGCCCGTGCCGCAGTCGCGACCAACCTCGACCTGCTGAAGAAGAACGGCATGACCGTGAGCGAACTGCCGCCCGCCGAAGTGGCCAAGCTGCGCGAGAAGCTGAAGCCGGTGATCGCGCAATTCAGCGTCAGCGTGGGTGAAACGACGGTCAATGAGGTGATGACCGAGCTGGCCAAGATGCGCAAGTAAAGCGCCATCGGCGGGCGCCCCGGCTGTGCCGGCGCCCGCCTTTTCCATGCCCTTCGGAGCGACCTCTTGAGCAAGACCCGCATCGCCGTCGCCGGCGCCGGCACCATCGGCC
>JANYJL010000015.1 GCA_025361845.1 Rhizobacter sp. | reverse complement strand
CATCATGCTCATCATCACGATTCCGGTGCAACTCCACTCGGTCAACCTCAACATGCCGGCCGGCAACCCGCCGCCACCGACGCGTGAGCCGGTGGTCGTGACGATCGACATCGACTTCGACGGCACCGTGCTCTGGAACGGCGAAGCGCTGACCGACCGTGGCGCGCTCGAAGCCCGCCTGAGCCAAGCCGCGGCCCAGCCCGATCAGCCCGAGGTGCACATCCGCCCGAACAAGCTGGTCGAGTACAAATCGGTCGCGATGGTGCTGGCTTCGGCGCAGCGCCTGGGTGTCACCAAGCTGGGCATGGTCGGCAACGAGCAGTTCGTCAAATGAGGCGCGTGGCCGCATCGGGCCTGCTGGTGCTGGCCTTGTCGATCGGCAGCGTGCAAGCGCAGGACGCCTTGCGCGCGGAGGTCGGCAAGCCCTTGCAGGCGGCGCAAGACTTGATCAAGGCGGGCAAGTACAAGGAAGCGCTGCTGAAGGTGCGCGACGCCGATGCGGTGCCCAACAAGACCGCCAACGAGAGCTTCACGATCGAGCGCATGCGCCTGGCCGCCGCCTCGGGGGCGGGAGAAGTCGAGACGGCGGCGAAGTCCTTCGAGGCGATCAGCGCCTCGCCCAAGATCACCGCACCCGACAAGTTGCGCATGATCGAATCGATCGCCGGCAGCTACTACCGCGCCAAGGACTACCCGCGCGCAATGCAGTGGTACCAGCGCTACTTCAAGGAAGGCGGCACGAGCGCCGCCAACCGCAATCTGCTGATCCAGACGCAGTATCTCGGTGGCGATTTTTCCGGTGTGGCGCGTGAGCTGACGGCCGAGATCCAGGCCGATGAAAAGGCCGGCACACTGCCCGCCGAGGACCGTTTGAAGATGCTGCTCAACGCGGCCGTGAAGCTGGGCGACAACGGCGCCAACGTGTTCGCCATGGAGAAGCTGGTCACCTACTACCCGAAGAAGGAGTACTGGACCGACCTGCTCAGCCGGCTGCAACGCAAGCCCGGTTTCAGTGATCGGCTGGTGCTCGACACCTTCCGCCTGTCGCTCGCCACCGGCAGCATGAGTTCGACCGCCGACTACATGGAAATGGCCCAGCTCGCCCTGCAAGCCGGCCTGCCGCTCGAAGGCAAGCAGGTGGTGGACAAGGGCTTCGCCGTGGGGGCATTGGGCGTGGGCGCCGAGGCCGAACGTCACAAGCGCCTGCGCGACCTCGTCATCAAGAAGCTTGGCGAAGACGAAGCCGCGCGGGCCGACAACCAGAAGCAGGCGGCGGCCGACAAGGACGGCTCCGCGCTCGTCAACATCGGCTTCAATCTGGCCTTCGGCGGGCAGGGGCTGGCGGGTCTGGCACTGATGCAGCAAGGCATCGCCAAGGGCAACCTCAAGCACGCCGACGATGCCAAGCTGCATGTCGCCATCGCGCAGATGATGGCCGGCGACACTGCCAAGGCGCAGGCCACGTTCAAGACCGTGAGCGGCGCCGACGGCACCGCCGATCTGGCGCGCTTGTGGGCGCTCTACGCGCGCCGCAAAGGCTGAGCAAAAACAGGCGCGCGGTTCAGCCGCGCGAGGCTCACTTCGGCGCGAGCCGGATCGCGCCGTCGAGGCGGATCACTTCACCGTTGAGCATCTCGTTCGTGACGATCTGGTGCACCAGCTTGGCGTAGTCGGCCGGGGTGCCGAGCCGGCTCGGGAAGGGCACGCCCGCGGCGAGTGCGTTCTGCACGTCCTGCGGCATGCTGAAGAGCATCGGCGTGCCGAAGATGCCCGGCGCAATCGTCATGTTGCGGATGCCGTTGCGGGCCAGGTCGCGCGCGATCGGCAAGGTCATGCCGACGACACCGCCCTTGGAGGCCGCGTACGCCGCTTGGCCGATCTGGCCATCGTAGGCGGCAACACTCGCGGTCGAGATCAACACACCGCGTTCGCCGGTCGGCTCGGGTTCGTTCTTGCTCATCGCCTCGGCGGCGAGGCGGATCATGTTGAAGCTGCCGATCAGGTTGATCGTCACGACCTTGGTGAAGAGCGCGAGCGCGTGGGAGCCGTCCTTGCCCACCGTCTTGGCGGCCGGTGCGATGCCGGCGCAGTTCACCAGGCCCATCAACTTGCCGAGCGCCGTGGCAGCGGCCACGACGGCCTGGCCATCGGCCTCCTGCGTGACATCGCAGCGCACGAAGGCGCCACCGATCTCGCGGGCGATGGCCTCGCCCTTGTCTACGCCCAAGTCGGCGATGACGACCTTGCCGCCATGGCTGGCGAGCATGCGGGCCGTGCCTTCGCCGAGGCCCGAAGCGCCGCCGGTGACGATGAATACTTTGTTGGAGATGTCCATGCGTGACCTGTGAGCAAGCCTCAGGCCAGCGCCGGCCCGATCAGGCGAGCGCGGCGAGGGCGCGTGCGGTGATCTCGTCGACCGTGCCGGTGCCGCTGATGCGGCGGTACTTCGGTGCATCCTGAACGCCGCTCTGCGACCAGTTCTGGTAGTAGTCGACCAGCGGCCGCGTCTGGCTCTGGTAGACGTCCAGGCGCTTGCGCACCGTCTCTTCCTTGTCGTCGTCGCGCTGGATCAGGTCTTCACCTGTCACGTCGTCCTTGCCGGCCACCTTGGGCGGGTTGTACTTCAGGTGATAGGTGCGGCCCGAGGCCATGTGCACACGCCGGCCGCTCATGCGTTCGATGATGGCGGCATCGGGCACATCGATTTCGAGCACCACGTCGAGCTTCACGTCAGCCGCTTTCATCGCATCGGCTTGCACGATGGTGCGAGGGAAGCCGTCGAACAGGAAGCCGTTCGCACAGTCGGGCTGGGTGATGCGTTCCTTCACGAGGCCGATGATGATGTCGTCGCTGACGAGGCCGCCCGAATCCATCACCTTCTTCGCGGCCAGCCCCATCGCGGTGCCGGCCTTGACGGCCGCGCGCAGCATGTCGCCAGTGGAAATTTGCGGGATGCCGAAGCGTTTGCAAATGAAGGTGGCTTGGGTGCCTTTGCCCGCACCGGGGGCGCCCAACAGGATCAGTCTCATGGTTGTCCTTGTTCTGTTCGAGCCGCGGGCAGCAGAGCCTCGCAGACCGTGTCTGCAACGAGAATAGCATGCGCTCCCCTGCGCGAAACTGACGCCACACAAGGCGGCGCCACCGCTCTTGCCAGCAGGCTTTCAGGCCAGCAAGGCGCGCACACGCTCCAGGTCTTCGGGGGTGTCGACCCCCGGCCCGGGGCGCGTGTCGCTGACATGCACGGCGATGCGTTCGCCATGCCAGAGCACGCGCAATTGTTCGAGTGCCTCGATGCTTTCGAGCGGGCTCGCGGGGAGTGTCGGGAAGGTCCGCAAGAAGCCGGCGCGGTAGGCGTAGAGGCCCACGTGGCGCAGTGCGGGCACCGCGCCGGGGCCGGCTTGCGCACGGCCATCACGCCACCACGGAATCGGCGCACGCGAAAAGTAGAGCGCGCGGCCGGCCGCGTCAAGCACCACCTTCACGACGTTCGGATTGTCGATTTCCTCGGCGCTGTCGATGGCATGCGCCACCGTGCTCATCACGCAGTCGGGGCGCTCGTCGAGCAGCTGCGCGCAGGCGTCGATCATGCTCGGCGCGATGAGCGGTTCGTCGCCTTGCACGTTGACGACCATGTCGCGTCCGTCCAGGCCGAGCAGCGCGCAGGCTTCGGCCAGGCGGTCGCTGCCGGTGGCGTGATCGCTGCGGGTGAGCAGGGCTTTCAAACCATGCTTTTCGCAGGCGGCGACGATGTCGGCATGGTCCGCGGCCACCACCACGGCGCTTGCCCCCGAGAGCGCGGCGCGCTGCGCCACCCGCACCACCATCGGCAGGCCGGCGATGTCGGCCAGCGGCTTGCCCGGCAGCCGCGTCGAGGCGAGCCGCGCCGGCACGAGCACCGTGAAACTCATGCGGCCGAACCCGCCGTGCCGTCGAGGGCGCGCGCTTCGCTTTCCAGCATCACCGGTATTCCGTCCCGCACCGGAAAGGCCAGCCGGTCGGCATGGCACACCAGTTCGTGGCGTTCGTTCACCGGCGGGCGCAGGTGCTCCAGCGGGCCCTTGCACAGCGGGCACACGAGCAGGTCAAGCAGGCGTGTTTCCATGGTCGCTCTCGGTCGATTCAAGGGGCGGTTGAAGTGGTTGCTGGCGCGGGCGTGGTGGCAGCTTGCGGGCCAGTGCGGTGTCGAGTGCGGCCTCGAAGCCCTCGTCGAACCTGAAGTCTAGCGTTGCGACCCAGACGCGGGTTTGGCCCACACGGTCGGGCCGCAGTTTCACCGCGTCCTTCTCGGTGACGATGACGTCGGCGGTGCCGGCCGGCCAGGGCAGGGCGGCGTAAGCATCGTGGTCGGGCAGGGTGAGCGTGTCGATCGTCAGCCCCAGGGTACGCAGCATCTCGAAGAAGCGTCCCGGCCGCGCCAGGCCAGCCACGGCAAGCAGGTTGCGGCCGCGCAGCGTGGCCAATGCTGGCATCGACGGAGCGTCACCGTTCCACCAATCGTTCAACAGACTGACGCCAGACAAGCCGCGTTGCGCCAGCGAACCAGGCCACGCTGTCGACGCCGCCGCGGTGTTGTAGAGCACCAGCGTGTCGGCGGGTGGCCGGGCCGCCATCGGCTCGCGCAAGGGGCCGGCCGGGAGCAGCCAGCCGTTGCCCGCGCCGCGTTCGTCGAACACGATGAGCTGAAGGTCACGGGCCAGCGCCAGGTGCTGCAAGCCGTCGTCGCTGACCAGCACATTCACCTCGGGGTGGCGCGCGAGCAGTGCGTGCCCCGCCGCCACACGATC
>JANYJL010000392.1 GCA_025361845.1 Rhizobacter sp. | reverse complement strand
GTGTTGAACACCACCTCACCGACGGTGTGGCCGGCGGCGCCGATCGAGACACCTTGAAAAACCGTGCCGTCCGCGAGGGCCAGGATCGCCGGGGCTTGAGGGGTCAGCAGTTGCGGCGGCACCGAAATCTCCATCGTGTCTGTGCGCGCCCAGCTCTGCTCGTGGAGCGTGAGACCGAGTGGAAAACCGGGGGGAGTTTTCGTCAGGAATCAGCGGGAGTTTCGCTGGGCCGGGTGGGGGCGGGTAAACCTGTGGATTGTAGCCGACCCACCCTGCCCCGACGTCTATGCGCCGAGCGCCGCGACGCCCGCCTTGGCGATCTGCACGTCTTCGCTCGACTTCACGCCGCTCACGCCCACCGCACCGATGCAGTGCCCGTCGACCATCACCGGCACCCCGCCTTCGAGCAGGGCTTCGAGGCCTGGCGCACTCAGGAACGACACCCGCCCGCCGTTGACCATTTCTTCATAGAGCTTGCTTTCGCGTCGACCGAGCGCAGCGGTGCGGGCCTTGCCCGGAGCGATCTGGGCGGAAATCGGCGCCACGCCGTCCAGGCGCTGCAGCCACAGCAGGTGCCCCCCGTCATCGACGATCGCGATCGTGACAGCCCACTTGTTGGCCAGGGCTTCCGCTTCGGCGCCGGCGGCGATGCGTTTGACGTCCGCCAGGGAGAGGAAAGGTTTCGTTTGCATAGCGATCAGGAATGGATTTTGGAATCCAGACTGTACGCAGGTCTTGTGCCCGTCGGGCTCGTCCCGATATTCTGGCCATACTCAGGAACACGGCAGGGAACTAGAATTCTGCCGGCGGGTCTGAGCCTGCATCTGTTTCACCTCGGAGGTCACATGAACGAAAACCTGCAACCCGCTTACGCCGGTTACGGCACCACCGGCACATCTGTTGATCAGCGCAACCGCGTGTTGCGCAACACGTATTGGCTGCTCGCACTGTCGATGATTCCGACCGTGCTCGGTGCATGGCTGGGCGTGTCGACCGGCATCGTCAGCGGCATGGCTGCCGGCATGAGCGCCATCGTCTTCCTGGGCGGCGCCTTCGGCTTCATGTTCGCGATCGAGAAGACCAAGAACTCCTCGGCCGGCGTGCCGGTGCTGCTGGGCTTCACCTTCTTCATGGGCCTGATGCTCTCGCGCATGATCGGCGCGGTGCTGGGCCTGTCGAACGGCGCGGGCCTGATCATGACGGCCTTCAGCGGCACGGGCCTGATCTTCTTCGGCATGGCGACGCTATCGACCGTCATCAAGCGCGACCTGTCAGCGATGGGCAAGTGGCTCTTCATCGGCACGATCATGCTGATGGTGGCGGGCATCGCCAACATCTTCCTGCAATCGAGCGCGCTGATGATCACGGTGGCGGTGCTGGCGATCGGCATCTTCTCGGCCTTCATCCTGCACGACCTGAAGCGAGTGAAGGACGGCGAAGAGAACAACTACATCACCGCCACGCTGGGCGTCTACCTGAGCCTGTACAACGTGTTCCAGTCGCTGCTGATGCTGCTGGGCGTGTTCGGCGGCGAACGCGACTGAGCAGTTCCCTCGCTCACCGGGAACGGGGCCTGCGGGCCCCGTTTTTCATGGCGCGATCAGATGGGCGATGGAGTTGGCGTAGTAGTTCAACACCGCCAGCTCGGCGGGGTTGATGCGGTACAGCCCGCCCTCCTCCAACACCAGGTGGCGCAGCGTCAACATGCGCAGGCCGACGGTGAGCGCGTAGTCGCGGTCCGTGCGCGGCACGTAGACATGTGCGCCGCGCGCTTCGACTTGTTCGATCAACCCGTTCACCGCCACCTTCAGTTCCAGCTCCGACAGCGCACGCTGCGGCTCGCGCAGCATCACGCTCGCGACGAGCGGCACCGGCAGCACCGGCACGACCTGGCCGATCTGGGTCATCAGGCGCGTGCCGACGCGAGCGACCGCGTCGTGCCGCGCCGCATCGTCGAGGGTGCGGAAGTCGACACCCGCCGCACGCGCATGTTCGCGCATCGAGACCGGCCGGCCGAAGTTGACGCAGGCATAACCGTAGCGGTAGCGTCGGCCGAGCAAGGTGAACAGCAACTGGCGTGACAGGTAGGCCGAGGTGATGCCGAGCGTGCTCAGCAGCCCGCGCCGCGGCGCCGCGGCATCGAGCTTGCGCAGCAGCGTGCGGTCCTCGATCACGCGGTCGTAGTTGATGCCGACCGGGATGAACACGAGATCGCGCTCGCCTTCCGGGTTGAAGCCCTTCAGCATGTAGTCGAGCAGGCCGAGGCGCGGCTCGCGCAGGCGGCCATCGACCGTGAGGCCGCCCTCGGGGTACATCGCCTGCGGCACACCGCCCTCGGTGGCCATCTGCACATAACGCTGCAGCACCATGCGGTACAGCGGGTCGCCCGAATTGCGGCGCACGAAGTACGCGCCCATCGCGCGAATCAGCCCTTGCAGCGGCCAGATGCGCGCCCATTCGCCGACCGCGTAACTCAGCGCCACACGCTCGGCCGCGAGAAAGGACACGAGGATGTAGTCCATGTTGCTGCGGTGGTTCATCACGAACACCACGGTGGACTTCGGGTTGAGCGCGGCGAGCGATTCGCTGTCGGCGTAACCCAGGCGCACGCGGTAGACGAAGCGCGCGAACGTCTTGGCCAGCCAGTAGCCGACACGGAAGTACACGTAGGCGTTGAAGGCCGGCACGATCTCGCGCGCGTAGCCGTGCACACGCTGCATCGTCGCGGCCACCGGCTCGCTCTTTTCGGCAGCCACCGCCTGTGCCGCCGCCTGCACGCGCGGGTCGCTCATCAGGCGGTCGATCAGGGCGTGGCGGCGCGTGAGCTTGAACTGCGGCAGCTCGATGTTCAGGCGCACGCTGATCTCGTCGATGACCTTGCGCACCTTGCGCCGGAAGTACCAGCGCACGCCGGGAAGCAGCAGCCATTGCAACGCTGCAGCGACCGCGAGTGCCGCCAGCAGGAGCAGCAGCCAGAGCGGAACCGCGACGGTCTCGGTCATGTCAGTTGCTCCATCACGCTTCGCGCGACCCGCGACTCACGACACGACTCGGCGCGAGCGACGTTCCGATTTCGGCTCGTTGCTAACATTTGCGGTGGCGCTGTCACATGCGTCGGCTGGCGCGCGCGGAGGCTACCGGGTGACCGGCTCCGCTCATGTCCCCCGGGCCGGTTCACTGCCGGTTCGTTTCGGGGCGAGCCGATTCGGCCCTCCTTTACTTCGCTGCGCCGGTCACCCGGCATCCTCCGCAGGGAATCAACGGTTCGTGCCCCGGAGTTCGA
>JANYJL010000303.1 GCA_025361845.1 Rhizobacter sp. | reverse complement strand
GGCCGCAACGACCCGTGCCCGTGCGGCTCGGGCAAGAAATACAAGCTCTGCCACGGCAAACTGGCCTGAACTGATTCGAGAAGCGAACCATGCCCGTCAACCTGCAAGCTCCGAACCCGCAAGACCTCCACGCCGTCGCCGGCATCGAGATCGGCATCGCGATGGCGGGCGTGCGCAAGGCGAACCGCCGCGACCTCACGGTCGTGACGCTGGATGAAGGTTCATCGGTCGCGGGTGTGTTCACGAGCAACCGCTTCTGCGCTGCCCCGGTGCAGTTGTGCCGCACGCACCTCGCAGCGAACGTGGGCACGCGCGCCATCCTCATCAACACCGGCAACGCCAATGCTGGCACGGGTGAAGACGGTCTGGTGCGTGCGTTCTCGACTTGCGTGGCACTCGCGCAGCACCTGGAAATCGCGCCCGAACAGGTGCTGCCGTTTTCCACCGGCGTGATCATGGAGAGCCTGCCGAACGATCGCATCGAAGCGGGCTTGCCGGCCGCGCTCGCCGACCTGAAAGCCGCACATTGGGCCGAGGCCGCCGAAGCCATCATGACGACCGACACGGTGCCCAAGGCCGCGTCGCGCCAGCTCACCATCGGTGGCAAAGTGGTCAACGTCACCGGCATCAGCAAGGGCGCCGGCATGATCCGGCCGAACATGGCGACCATGCTCGGTTTCATCGCCACCGACGCGGCCATCGCGCCGCAACTCATGCAGGAACTGGTGCGTGAAGCTGCCGACCGGTCCTTCAACCGCATCACGATCGATGGCGACACCTCGACCAACGATTCGTTCGTGTTGATCGCGACCCATCGCGCTGGCAATGCGCCGATCACCCAGCTTGAATCGGCCGACAGTGCCTTGCTGCGTGAAGCGGTGTTCGCGGTGGCTCAACAACTGGCCCAGGCCATCGTGCGCGACGGCGAAGGCGCCACCAAGTTCATCACCGTGCGTATCGACGGTGGCAAGACGAAGGACGAGTGCCGCCAGGTGGCTTACGCCATCGCGCATTCGCCGCTCGTCAAGACGGCCTTCTTCGCGAGCGACCCGAACCTCGGGCGTATCCTCGCGGCGGTCGGTTACGCCGGCATTGCCGATCTGGATCAGACGAAGATCGATCTCTTTCTCGACGAGGTGCTGGTTGCAAAGGACGGTGGCCGCCACCCGCAGTACCGCGAAGAAGACGGCCAGCGCGTGATGAAACAAAGCGAGATCACGGTGCGTGTCGATCTGCACCGCGGCCCGGCCCATGCGACCGTGTGGACCTGCGATCTGAGCTACGACTACGTGAAGATCAACGCCGACTACCGGAGTTGAACGAGGCGCCTTGCGGCCCTGCCGCAGCACCTCCCTAACTTTGCCGATTGCGCTCCCCTGCGTGCCGCTGCTAGCATGCAGCCAGCTTCTCGAAGACACGCCATGAACCGCCACCTCCGCCCCATTTCACGCACCGCAGCGCGCGCTGCGGGCAGGGTGCGTGTCGGCGTTTATCGCCCGCCGTTCGACCTGCTGAACCGCAAGACCTAGCCCCTCGGCCCTGCCTTCTACCGAAGGTCCGCTGAGGTTCTCAGCGGAAGACCAGGGCAACCAGCCTTCTTTCGCTGTCTGGATCGATCGATCCAACCGGGCATCACCGTGCCCGAACGAAGAAGAAGGAGCATTCCATGGCCGGCGGACTCGCAAGACTCCGAAGCACGCTCGCGGCGAAGTTCGCCTTGCCCGCGGGCGACCTGCTGCACAACCCGACCTATCGGCGCTTGTGGACGTCCATCCTGATCAGCTCGCTCGGCGGCCAGGTGACGATGCTCGCGCTGCCGCTCACGGCCGCCGTGCTGCTTCACGCGACGCCCACGCAGATGGGCTGGCTCACGGCGATGGAGATCGTGCCTTTCGTGCTGTTCTCGTTGCCCGCCGGTGTATGGCTCGACCGCGTGCGCAAGCTGCCGATCTACGTGCTCGGGGAGTTCGCACTCGCCGCCATCGTCACCAGCGTGCCGCTCGCCTGGGCGCTGGGTTGGCTGACCATGCCGTGGATGTATACCGCCGGTTTTGCCATCGGCACCGTGTACGCCACTGCGGGTACGGCCGCGCAGATCGTGCTCACCCAGGTGGTGGCACGCGAGCGCCTGGTCGAGGCGCATGCCAAGAACGCGCTCGCCAACTCGGGCTCGGAAGTGGCGGGGCCAGGCCTGGCCGGCGCGCTGATCAAGCTTGTCGGCGCGCCGCTCGCCTTGCTGGTGGATGCGGTGTTGCTGATCGTCTCGGCTCTCATCCTGCGTGGCATCGTCGTCAACGAAGAACGCCGGCCGCGCGCCGATGCGCACTTCGGCCGCGACCTGCGTGCCGGCCTGCGCTTCGTGGCGCGCCAGCCGATGCTCTTGGCGCTCGCAGCGGCGGTCGGCGGCTGGCAGATGTGCCACAACGCCGCGATGGTGGTGATGATCCTGCATGCCACACGCACGCTCGGCTTAAGCGAGCAGGCGGTGGGCCTGGCGTACATCGGCATGGGGCTGGGCACGGTTGTCGGCAGCAGCTTCGGCCACCGCATCAGCCGGCGCATCGGCCCCGGGCCTTGCCTGGTGCTCGGCATCGCGGTCTGCGGCGTCGGCTGGAGCGTGCTCGCGCTTGCGCCGGCGAATGCCTGGGGCGTGGCCGCGTTCTCGCTCACGCTGATGCTGTTCGGCATTGGCGCGGTGTTCGTGTTCATCAACTTCCTCGGCCTGCGCCAGGCGGTCACACCCGAGCCGCTCTTGGGCCGCATGACGAGCACGATGCGCTGGTTGATCCTGATCCCGGCTGGCCCGGGTGCGCTGATCGGCGGCTGGCTCGGCGAGCACATCGGCCTGCGCGCCGCGCTCGGCTTTGCCGGCGGCAGTGCGCTGCTGCTCGCGTTCGCGGCCTGGCAGGTGCCGGTGATACGCCGTGTGCGGCAATTGCCGCAGGCGGAGGATGCCGAAGCCTGGCTGGGCGGCGAAGCGACTTTGGGGGCGGGTGGCGTGGAGCCGGCAGTTCAGCCCTGAAATGACGAAGCCGACCGGCAAGCGCCGGTCGGCCTTCAGGGGGGGGCCGGGTTTCAGGCCTTCTTCAACGCCGCCGTGTCGATCGGCAAGGAGCGCAGCCGCTTGCCGGTGGCCGCGAAGATCGCGTTCACCACCGCCGGGCCGACCGGCGGAACGCCGGGTTCGCCTATGCCGCCGGGCTTCTCGGTGCTCGGCAGGATGTGCACTTCCACCTTCGGCATCTCGCTCATGCGCAGCACCGGGTACTGGTGGAAGTTGCCTTGTTCGACCTTGCCGTCCTTGATCGTGAGCTTGCCGTAGAGCGCGGCCGACAGGCCGTAGACGATCGCGCCTTCGATCTGCCGGCGGATGATGGCCGGGTTGACCGTCATGCCGCAATCGACCGCGGCGACGACACGGTGCACCTTCGGCGTACCGTCCGCCGCCACCGATACCTCGGCCACTTCGGCCACATAGGTGCCGAAACACTGGCCCACGGCGATGCCGCGGAACACACCGGCCGGCAGCTTCTTGCCCCAACCCGCTTTCTCCGCGGCCGCTTCCAGCACGGCCTTGTAGCGCGGCTGCTTGCTCAGCAGGTTGCGGCGGAATTCATACGGGTCTTTTTTCGCCGCGGCGGCCAGCTCGTCGATGAAACCTTCGGTGAAGAAGATGTTGTGCGAGTGGCCCACCGAGCGCCAGAACCAGACCTTCGGGCCGGGCTCGCGCTGGCTGTAGGTGATGCGCTGGTTCTCGATGTCGTAGGGGTGGTCGAGCACACCTTCCATCGCGAACTCGTCGACACCGCTGTCCGGAATCTTCATGAAGCCCGAGGCCGCCATGATCGACGGTGAACCGACACCGACCTTCAGCATCGTCGGCACGCCCTTGTCGTCGAGCGCGCCCGAAAAACGCGCCACCGACGCAGGCCGGTAG
>JANYJL010000083.1 GCA_025361845.1 Rhizobacter sp. | reverse complement strand
CCTGATCGTGCGCGTCAATCAACATACCGCCACACTCGACTGCGACGGCCAGAAGTGGCGGGTCGCCTTCGAACTGCTACGCCATCTGGTCGACGTCTGACCTATGAGGCCGCGAGCAACGGTGCTCGTCGGACTATTACGTCTGACCTGTTCAGCGCGTCTTCGTCTTCACGTCTTGCAAGGAAGCTGGTTGTTGGTTCGTCTCAGGTCGCGGTGGGCTTGACGCTCAGGTGGTTGGCATCGAAGGCCTCGCCGCGCGTCATCACGGCCCACAGGATGCGTGCATTCTTGTTGGCCAATGCCACCACCGCCTTCTGCCAACCCGAACGCTCTCGCAGCGCCACCGCCCACTGCGAGATCTTGTCCTGGCGTCGGTGTGCCGTCATCACCGCCGACTTCGCCCCCTGGATCAGCAGGGTGCGCAGGTAGGTGTCACCCCGCTTCGTGATGCCGCCCAGGTTGTTCTTTCCACCACTGGAACGCTGGCGCGGCGTCAGGCCGATCCAGGCACCGAACTGAGCCCCGTTCTTGAACTGCTTGAAGTCACCGACCGTGGCGACAACCGCCGATGCGGTGACGGGGCCGATGCCGAGCAAGGTCGCTGCGGTTCTCACGGTGGTGTTGTCCTTGGCATGCGCGTCAATGCGCTCGTCGCACCAGGCAAGATGTTCATCCAGTTCATGCCACTGGGCCTGGGCTCGCTGCAGCGTCAACCTCGCGAGCGCTCCGAGTTCGTTGCTCGCGTCCTCGAGCACCTCGCTCAGGACTGCCTGCAACTCGCGCGGGCTCTGCGGGAACACGAGCCCGAACTCCGCCAGCAGTCCGCGTATGCGGTTGATGCACGCGGTGCGGTCTGCCTTGATGCCTTCGCGTAGCCGGTGCACGCAGAGCATGCTCTGCTGCTCGATGGACTTGACCGGGATGAAGCGCATGCTCGGACGCGAGGCAGCCTCGCAGATCGCTGCCGCGTCGTTGGCGTCGTTCTTGCCGCTCCTACCCTGGCTTCGATAGGGCTCGACGAGTTGCGCCGAGATGATCCGCGGTTCGAGACCGAGCAAAGCAAGCTTGCGTGCCCAGTGGTGCGCACTCGAGCTGGCCTCCATGGCGACCATGCAGCCGCGCGGCAGGCGCACGCACCACTCGATGAACTTGGCCCGTGCAAGAGGCTTGGTGACAAGTACTCGGCCCGTCGCATCGACAGCGTGCACCTGGATGACGTGTTTGGCCAAGTCGACCCCTACCCGAACCGCACCTTCTCGGATAACCTTGTCCATGGGACTTCCCCTTTCATAGGCTGCAGATTGATGACTTCGAACACCACCAATCTTGGCGCATCGTCGCCGTCGCCCGAAGGTGGGAAGTCCCTTCGCATTCCCTTCAAGCGGACATGCCTTCGGCATGCCGCTTAAGTCAAACGTTAGGCCCCACAGACACCCACTACACGTTGTGGTAGACGCCTGTTTGCTGGCGCTACTTGCCTACAACTATTGGTACACAACTCGTAAGGCCACAGCCGGCGACGCCTAGCCCTTCCATCGAGCGGACCTCCACCGGCTTGGCCCGCTTCAGTTCTCTTGTTCATGTTCCGTTGCGCGGGCCAATCCGGCGGCGGCCGCTCGCGTCAAACGTGGGGCGTCACACAAAACTACCGAGGTACTCGATGACCGCTCACGCTCTCGAAACTTGGCATCACCTTGTTCGTTCGCACGACACCTCCGGCCTGAACACACTACTCGCTGAAGATGTCGTCTTCTACTCGCCGGTGGTCCACACACCGCAATGCGGCAAGAAGCTTGCGGCCAAGTACCTGAGTGCAGCCTTCCACGTGTTCTTCAACCCAACCTTCCGCTACGTGCGGGAGATCGTGGGTGAATCGGATGCCATGTTGGAGTTCGAGACTGAGGTTGATGGAATACTGGTCAACGGAGTCGATCTGATCAAGTGGAACAAGCTTGGTCAAATTGTCGAATTCAAGGTCATGCTCAGGCCGCTGAAGGCCATCAATCTCATTCATCAACGAATGGCCGCCATGCTTCAGCTTGGACAACAAACACAGTGACGCCTCACCCTTCCTTCAAGCGGACCTCCACCGGCTTGGCCCGCTCATGTCACACGTCGGGGCGCTCATGAAGAAAGTTCTGCTCGTCACTATCCTTGCTGGCGCGGCGTGGTGGTATTTCGCTGGCGGACTCTCAATCAGCGAGGCACAGGTCAACGACTTCTATCGAACCACGGAGGTCGCAACGCTTGAACGCAAACCCGGCGACCTCTGCAACTTGCTTGCCGAAGATTTCAGTTCAACGGGCAGCGTCGCGTTGGGCGGGCAGAGCCGGACAGAATCTCAATCGAAGTCCCAAACTTGCGAGGGATACGCCGCGATGTATGCAGCCTGGGAGAAGCTCGGCGAGAAGATGGGAGGAACCCTTCAACTTGATTCAAAGTATGAGATTCACAGCATTGCAATCTCACCGGACAAGAAAACTGCAAAAGTCGATATCAGCAGTTCACTCGATGTGGCGGGTACTTTGACGAACCTACGTTCACGCAGCACAGGCACGCTCGTTCGCAGGAACGGGAAAGTCTTGCTCCTACGCAGCGAAGGCACTGCGTCAGTCAGCGCAGGGTCGTAGCGTCAATGCGAGAGAGCCGGCTTGGCCCGCCCATGTCAAACGTCAGGCCGCGAAAACATACTGCCTCGACAGCCATGCGCCTTGGGCGCGTACGCTGCTCACCATCGCCCGGACCAATCCAAAGGCCCTGCTTGCAGTGGCGGGCAAGTAGCGCCTCTTTCTCGCCAGCAAGCTGCCAAGCTGTGCGGCCCATTGACCATGCCGCAGACGCCCACTCTTCGTTGGACGACTCGACAGGAATCGCACCCATGAGACTCACTTCATTCGCACTCGCCGTCATGCTCGCCAGCACCGCCCCTGCGCAAGCCCAGGGAGATGACAAGTTCGATGGGGCCTGGAACGTCACCCTGACGTGCCCCGCGAACAGCGCGGACGACGACGATGCCAGAGGCTATACGCACCACTTTCCGGCCGAGGTTCGGAAGAGCCTCATTCGTGGAACGCACAAGGCCGAGGGGCAGCCGGGCTGGCACTTCCTTCACGGGCGGATCCACGAAGACGGTAGCGCCACGCTGCATCTCGACGGCATCGTGAACAACCCGAGGTACGCCATCAACAACGCGCAACGGGGCAAGGCCTACACGTACCGCATCGAGGCGCAGTTCGAAGCCACGAAAGGCACAGGCCAGCGGCTCACGGGTCGGGTGTGCGAGTTCACGTTCACGCGTTAGCCTGAGGTCCAGGGCCACTCCGGCATGCCTTGACACCGCGCAGCCCGGTCGATAACGTCTCCGAGCCATGCGCGCACCGGCCCGGGCCGCAGGCCCTCAAAGGAGACCATCCGATGGCAAAGCTCTTTGCGATCTATCAGCAGCCCAAGGACCCAGCTGCATTCGACCACTACTACTTCAACATCCACGTGCCGCTGGCCAAGACCATCCCGGGTCTGCGCAGCTACGAGGTCACGCGCGGTGATGTGATGGGCATGAGCGGCAAACACGGCGCCTATCTGGTCGCCGTGCTGGCTTTCGATTCGATGGAGGCTATCGCTGCGGCCATGTCCTCTCCGCAAGGCCAGGCCGTTGCGGGCGACCTCGCCAACTTCGCGACCGCGGGTGTGGATGTGATGACGGCCGAGACCGCCATGATCTAGGAACCCCACCCGCCGGCACGCCGAGGAGCCCGTCTGTGAATGATGACAAGCTCATCAACCAACTTGAAACGTATTCCAACGCCGTCATCGGCTTTGTCGTACTTCAGGCGATTGCGTACTCCTTCTCTTTCGGCACCAACGAATTCTTCAACTGCACCGTCAAGACAGCCAGATTCCTGGCTGACGGCTTGGCTGTTCACTTCGTCATGGTGACGGCACTGACGTGCTACACCACGGTGGCGATCGGGCGACTGCTGCTGCGACTTTCGCAAGACAACGTCGAGATCGTCAAGCGGATCTACTTTGCAAAGTGCGTGGCCGTTGCGCTGTTCACCTGCTTGCCATTTGTCATCACGGTCGCTTACGGCGTGCTGGATTACCCAGGAAAGTACGACTGCAAGCAAACAAAGCATGTGAGCTGACCCTTCGCGGCCCATCGGCAGCGCGCTGCCGAGTTCGTTGACCCGCGAATCCACCGAACGCACAAGCCGGCCCGTCGTTGCCCCCGATTGACGCTCCCCGGCACGGCCCCGATGATGGCCTTCCATGGCACGACGCAGTGCCGCAGGAGCCGTACCCGATGGACCGAAACGACGCCTTGCTCGGCGACTGGCGCGAGCGCGCCCTGGCGCTGGAACGCGAGGTCGGCCGCGCCGTCATCGCGCAGCAGCGCGTCATCCGCCTCGCCACCACGGCCGTGTTCGCACGCGGCCACGTGCTGCTGCAAGGCGATGTGGGCGTGGGCAAGACGACCCTCTTGCGCGCATTGGCGCAGGTGCTCGGCGGCGACTACGCGCGCATCGAAGGCACCGTCGATCTGATGCCCGGCGACCTGATCTACTACACCTACATCAGCGCCGAAGGTCGCCCCGCGGTCGAGGCCGGGCCGCTCATCCAGCATGGCGAAAACCTCGCCATCTTCTTCTTCAACGAGATCAACCGCGCGCGCCCGCAAGTGCACTCGCTGCTGCTGCGTGTGATGGCCGAACGCAGCGTGCAGGCCTTCAACCGCGAGCACCGATTCCCGCACCTGCTGGTGTTCGCCGACCGCAACCGTGTCGAGCGCGAAGAGACCTTCGAGATTTCGTCCGCCGCACGCGACCGCTTCATGATGGAAGTGACGATCGAAGCGCCGGCCGATGACGCTGACCGCACGGCCCTGATGCTCGATGCGCGCTTTCACGACACCGACCGCTTGATCGCCGCGCTCACGCCGGCGATGGTGCCGTACCGCGAGTTGAATGCGGTGGCCGAGACGATCCAACAGACCGTGCAGGCCGCGCCCGCCTTGCAACGCTACGTGCTCGACCTGTGGCGCGCGACGGCAGTGCCAACCGAGTACGGCGTGCGTTTGTCGGATGTGGATGCGGCGCAGCTCGTACTCGCCGGCGCCAGCCCGCGCGGCATGAGCATGCTGCTGCGTGCGGCGCGTGTGGCAGCCTGGCTCGAAGGGCGCGGGCATGTCACACCGGAAGACGTGCAGGCGGTGTTCCATGAAGTCATCGCGCACCGGCTCGTCTACCAGCCGGTCTATGAAATGCGTCGGCAGGAGATCTCGGCGCGGCTGATGGCGGGCATCGTCGGCCGTGTCGCGGCGCCTTGATGTCGGTGCGCGAATTCCACTACCGCATCGCCGCGCCCGCGCTCGGCCACTTCCCGGGCCACCACCGCAGCCGCAGCGGCCAGAGCGGCTTCGAATTCCGCGGTCACGCGAAGCTGATGGACGCGCCCGACGCGCGCCGGCTCGACCTGCACGCGAGCCTGCGCGACCCGTTCGGCAACTGGATCGTGCGGGTCTACAGCCAGCGCCTGTCCATACCCGTGGTGATGGTGGCCGACGTGTCGGCGTCGATGGGCTTCGTCGGCCAGCAGCGCAAGCTCGACGTGGTGGCCGACTTCGCCGAGAGCCTGGCCTGGTCGGCCTGGCGCACCGGCGACAGTTTCGGCTTCATCGGCTGCGATGGCGCGGTGCGCAGCGAGCTGCTGGCGCCGCAAACGCGGTCGCGCGGTGCGGGTGGGCTCGTCGCGCAGCGCTTGCGCGGCTTTCAACCGACCGGCGCCTCCGCACGCGGTTTGCTCGATGCGCACCGGCACCTGCCGCGCCAGCGTGCCCTGGTGTTTCTGGTGTCCGACTTTCATCTGCCGATCGGCGAGATGCCGGCCCTGCTGCGCCAGTTCGCACCGCATGAACTGGTGCCTGTGGTGGTGTCGGACCCGCTCGAATTCGCCCTGCCCGCGCAGCGCGGCCTGGCGCCCTTGATCGATCTGGAAACCGGCCGCCGCCGGCTCGTCTGGTGGCGGCCGGCACTGCGCGAGAAGTGGCTCGAACACCAACGCGCGCACCGCGCCGCGCTGATGGCCTTGTTCAGCGCGCAGCGCTTGCAGCCGCTCATCATCGACGGCGCCTTCGATGCCGATGCGGTGACGCGGCACTTTCATTCATGAGCTGGGTGGTGCGGGCCGCGGCGCTGCTGCTCGTCGTGGGCAGCGCGGTCGCGCATGCTGCCCCCGACACGTTGACGGCGACACAGCACGACCCGCGCGCCTTCGGCTACTTCGTCGGCGATGTCGTCACGCGGCGCATCGAGGTGCAGGTTCCTTCGGGCTTGCAACTCGATCCGGAGTCGCTGCCGCGGGTCGGTCGGCAAGGGCAGGCGCTGGAGTTGCGGCGGGTCGCCTGGGACGCGAACCACACGACGCTCGCGATGGACTACCAGGTCTTCATCGCGCCCCGCGAAGTGCGCACGCTGGAGATGCCGCCGGTGAGCTTGCGCTTTGCCGGCACACCGCGGGCGCAGACGCTGCGCATCGATGCCTGGCCGGTGACGGTGGCGCCGCTCGCGCCCGTGGAAGCCTCGCCGCGCAACGGCCTCGGCGAGTTGCGACCGGATGCGGCGGCGCCGCTGATCGACACGCGCTTCGCGAGGGGGCGTCTGGCGGTCTATGGCCCGATCGCCGCGCTGCTGCTGGCCTACCTCGCCCACGTGTACCTCGCACTGCCCTGGTGGGCGAGGCGTGCACGGCCCTTCGGTCGAGCGTATGGCGAGTTGCGCGGCTTGTCGGCGAGCAGTTCACCCGAGCAAGTGCGTGCAGGCATGCAGGCCTTGCATCAGGCCTTGAATCTCACGGCGGGGCAGGTGCTGTTCGAGCAGGGTGTCTCTGCGTTTGTCGAAACGCACCCGCAGTTCAAGCCGATGCAGGCGGAGTGGCTGGAGTTCTTCCAGCGCTCGCGTGGTGCCTTCTTCGGCGATGCGGCCGACGCGGCCGTTGACGCAAGCTGGCTCGTCGAGTTGTGCCGCCGTGGGCGTGATCTGGAGCGCGGCGCGGTATGAATTTCGCCAACCCGTTCTGGCTGTTGCTGCTGCCGCTCGCCGCCCTGCCGCTGTGGAGCCGAGCCGGCCGATCACTGCCCCATTCTTCGCTCGAAGCACTCCCGCTCGACCGCGCATCGATGGCCGTCGACCTCGCCCTGCGCGCCGCCGCTGCCCTCGCCATCGTCGCCACCCTCATCGGCCTGGCCGCGCCTTACCGCCCCGAATACACCGTCGAACGGGTCGGCCAAGGGGCCGAGATCGTGCTCGTGCTCGACCGCAGCGGCAGCATGGACCAGGGCTTCCCGGGCGCACGCGCGCCTATCGCCAAACCCGGCGCCAAGCTCACGCCGGAAATGATCGACGCCTACATCAAACAAGGCCAGGCGGTGCGCAAGGAATCGAAAGGCGCGGCCGCGCGCCGCATGCTCGCCGAGTTCACCGCCAAGCGGCCCGAGGACCGCTTCGCGATGCAGGTGTTCAGCACCCTGCCGATCCCGGTGCTCGACTTCACGCAGAAGGCCGAAGCGATCCAGGCGGCAATAGCCGCCGGCAACATCGGCCGCGGCCTGGCCGAGACGGACATCGGCCTCGCGCTGCAATCCGCCCTCGCGCTGTTCGAAGGGCGGCCCTACACCGGCTCGCGCATCATCATGCTGGTGTCCGATGGTGGGGACCGGCTCGACACCGATGCGCAGGCCAAGATCGCGAACCTCGCGCGCAAGCAGCGTGTGGCGCTCTACTGGATCTACATCCGCTCGGCCGGCAGCCCGGGGCTCACGGCCGAAGCGAGCGACTCGCCGGAAGCCGCCGACAGCGTTCCCGAGTACGCGCTGAACCGCTACTTCAAACAGATCGGCACGCCGTACCACGCCTATGAAGCCGAGAACAGCGATGCGCTGCAAACCGCCATCGACGACGTGAACCGGTTGGAGAACCTGCCCATCACCTACCTCGACAGCGTGCCGCGCCTTGAACTCGCGCGCGTCTTCCTGGGCGCCGCACTCGCCGCGGTGTTGTTGTTGCTGGGCGCACAGGCGCTGGAGCTG
Source organism: Rhizobacter sp. (assembly GCA_025361845.1). Classification (GTDB taxonomy): domain Bacteria; phylum Pseudomonadota; class Gammaproteobacteria; order Burkholderiales; family Burkholderiaceae_C; genus JANYJL01. The sequence goes on along the minus strand of JANYJL010000083.1, from coordinate 11,802 downwards.
CGGCGATGGGCTTAGCCACACGCGCTCGCACGCGAACGGTGCTCGTGCTGCTGGGGCTCATCGCGCTGGCCGCGGCGGTCGACAGCGCGCTGCTGTGGCGCGCCCATCAACGCAACGAACTGATCGCATCCGCGCGCCCGCCGGCCGATGGCAGCAAGGCCATCCCCGAGCTGCCTGAACTGCGCTTCGCCCTCGCCGCCGCGCAAGCTGCCAGCGGCGCCGACGAAGCCGCGCTGAACGCCTACACCGCCCTGCACGCCGATACGCCGCTCGGCCAGGCGGCGCGTTTCAATGGCGCGAATGCGCTGCTGCGCCAGGCCATCAAGGTGCAGGCCGGTGCGCAGCCGGGGCAGGCGATCCCGCTGATCGAACTGGCCAAGGAAACCCTGCGCGAAGTGCTGCGCCGCGACCCGTCGCACTGGGACGCGCGCTACAACTTGGAGCGTGCGCAGCGCCTGCTGCCGGATGCGGACGAGGCCGATGTGACGCCCGAAGCGCCGGCCCGCAGCGCCGAGCGCGCCGCGACGACGATGCGCGCGTATTCCCCCGGCTTGCCTTGATCACCATGCGCAAGCTGTTGCAGACGCTGCGGCGCCATGCCGATGCCGCCCTGCTCGCCGCGGCCGCCGTGCTGTTGGCCGCGAGCCTGCTGAACCCGAGCGTGCCGATGCAGCGTGCGCTGTTCGATCACGTGATCGTGCTCGACATCACGCAGAGCATGAACGTGCGCGACACGCTGATCGACGGCAAACCCGCCGCGCGGCTCGACTTCGCCAAACACGCGCTGCGGCAGTCATTGACCGAGATGCCGTGTGGTTCGAAAGTCGGCTGGGGCATCTTCACCGAGTACCGCTCCTTGCTGCTGCTGGCGCCGCTCGAGGTGTGCGCCAACCTCGGCGAACTGCGTGCCTCGCTGGCACGCATCGATGGCCGCATGGCCTGGACGGGCAACAGCGAAATCACCAAGGGCCTGTACGCCGGCATCTCCATCGCGAAACAGCTGCCCGGGCACCCGGACCTGGTGTTCATCTCCGATGGCCAGGAAGCGCCGCCACTGAACCCGCGCAACCGGCCGGCCTTCGGCGGCAAGCTCGGCGAGGTGGAAGGGCTGGTGGTCGGCGTCGGGGCCTTGCTGCCTTCGCCGATCCCGAAGATCGACCCGGCCGGGCGCCCACTGGGTTTCTGGCAAGCCGACGAGGTGATGCAGCGCGACCCGCGCAGCCAGGGCCGCGGCGGCACCGGCGAGGCGATGGTGGGCGAGGCGGTGGAAGACCGCGCGACCAGCGGGGGCAGCGAGCACCTGTCCGCGCTGCGTGAAGCGCACTTGCGCTTGCTGGCGGGCGACACGGGCCTGGCGTATCACCATCTCGTCGACGCCGGCAGCTTCATCGCTGCCCTCACCGCACCCGCGCTGGCGCGGCCGGTGCCGGCGCGTTTCGAACTCGGGCCGGGGTTCGCCGGGCTGGCCTTGCTATTGCTGATGTCACGCCAGCTTCCGCGCAAAACCCCTTGATCGCTGTATTTCCACCTTCGGCCTGCGGGAGAACCCTGCGCTGGCTGTGCTCAGTCATGGCGCACTGCGTTGCGCTGCTCGTGGCAGGGTGTGCCATGGTCGGCACGGGCGACGCACCCGCGGGCAGCGTCACCGCGGTCGCGCCGGGTGTCTACATGCAACGCGGCGCAGCCGGTGAAGTGAGCCCGCAGAACCTCGGCCGCGTCGGCAACGCGGGTTTCATCGTCGGGCCGAACGGCGTGCTCGTGATCGACACCGGCACCTCGTACCGCGAAGGCTTGGCCTTGCTCGATGCGGTGGCGCGTGTGACCGACAAGCCGGTGCGGCGTGTGCTCATCACCCACACGCGGCAGGAGTTCCTCTTCGGCGCCGCGGCGTTTCGCGAGCGCGGCATCCCCATCCTGATGCAGCGCCAGGCCGCGATGCTGATGGCCGCGCGTTGCGAGAACTGCCTGAAGACGCTCAAGCGTGTGCTGGGCGAGGACGAGATGCGCGGCTCGGCCGTCGTCGTGCCCGAAACGCTGTTCGACGAATCGATGCTGCTGGACGAGATCGGCCGGCCCCTGCGCCTGCTCAGCTTCAGCCACTCCAGCGGCCCGGGCGATACCGCCGTGTTCGACGAACAGACCGGCGTGCTGTTCGCCGGTGGCCTGCTCGACCAGGCGCGCATCCCCGATGTGCAGGACAGCGAGCTAAACGGCTGGAAGCTGGCTCTCGCCGAGTTGCAACGGCTGCCGATCAAGACGGTGGTGCCGGGTCATGGGCCAGCCACCTCGGCCGCCGTCATCGACACGGTGGCGCGCTACCTGAACCAGCTCGAAGCGCGCCTGCTCGTGCTGATGAATGCCGGCGCTTCCTTGAGCGAGGCACCCGACCAGGCGGTCTTGCCCGAGTTCACAGGCTGGGATCAATATGACACCATCCACCGACGCAACGCGTCCATCATGTATGTGCGCCTGGAGCGCGAACTGCTCTTCAAGTAGGCATCATCAGGAGTACCGATGAACCCGAAGATGACCCCGAAACCCCTTCGACGCCGTGGCGTGCTGCGCGCCACGCTGGCCGGCCTGGCCCTCACGAGCCCGCTGGCGAGCCGCGTGGCCCACGCGGCCATCGGCGGCCTGCCCTCGGCCACGCACGGCGACTCATCCCCCGAATGGGAAAACCTGCGCAGCAAGCTGTTCGCGCAGCGGCCCATCGACACCGCCTCCGGCAAGGTGCAGCTGATCGTGCCGCTGCGCGCGGCCTATGGCGCCTCGGTGCCGGTGAAGATCGTCTCGCACCTGCCGCAAACCGAAGCGCTGTACGTCAAGCGTTTGACCCTGCTGGTCGACAAGAACCCCTCGCCGGTGGCAGCGGTGATCGACCTCACCACCGAAGTCGGCCAGGCCGATTTCGAGACGCGCATCCGGGTGGATGAATACAGCCACATCCGCATCGTCAGCGAGCTGTCGAACGGCGAGCTGCACATGGACTCGCGTTACGTGAAGGTCTCGGGCGGCTGCTCGGCGCCGCCCAACCGCGACCAGCTCCACAACCTCGGCAAGACGGTGTTCAAGCTGCCGGCCGAGGTGAAGCTGAACGAGCCGACCGTGGCCGACGTGCAGGTGGTGCATCCGAACGACACCGGCTTCGAGCTGAACAACGTCACCGTGATGTTCATCCCGCCGCACTTCGTGCGCAGCCTGAAGGTGAGCTACGGCGAGCGCAAGCTGTTCGATGCCGAGCTGGATTTCTCGATCAGCGAGAACCCGACCTTCCGCTTCAACTTCGTGCCGCACGGCGCGGGTGAGTTGCGGGCCGAAGTGGAAGACTCGAAAGAAGGCCACTTCAGCGGCTCGCTCGCCGTGCCGATCGGTGGCGCGATGGCGGCCCAGGCTCAGCCCACGGCGCAGTAGGCGAAGGCCACAAGGTGCTGCGCCGTCTGCTGCTCCGAACGGTCGCGCTGGTGCTGCTTGCGGCGGCGCCGCTGCTCGCCGCCGCGGGTGTGCCCGGCCCCTACGGTGCGCTCGTCGTCGAACCCGTGATGAACGCGGGGCATGCCGAGTTCGACCTGAACCCTGCACTGGCCCGCGCGCGGCGCGAAGGCAAGTGGCTGTACGTCTACCTCGGCGCGAGCGACTGCCCGTATTGCCGCAAGTACGAAGCCTTTCTCGCGCAGAACGCCACCGAGCTGGTGCCGCACTTCGCGAAGAAGTACCTGGTGGTCGACCTGCGCAGCGCGCTGTCGGTCACCTCGAAAGCGCTCTACTTCAAGCTCGGCGCGAGCATGCTGCCGTATGCAGAGTTCCAGGCCAGCCTGGGTGACGAACGTGCGCGCATGCTCGTCTACCCGAGCGTGTGGCTGCTCGACGGCACACCCAAACCGCTGATGCAGATGCCCGCGGGCACCGGCACCTTCCAGACGGTCGAAGAACAGCTGGAGATACTGCAACTGGTGCAGTGACCCGCCGAGCCGCGGTCACTTCGACGCGACGGCCTCGGCCTGGATGCGCAAGCCGACGTCCATCCTGAAGCCCCATTCCTTGCCCATCGGCACGCCGAACTCTTCGCGGTTGATCGTGCCTTGCACATCGGCACCGCACCAGTCGCGCTTGAGCATCGGGTGCGCCATGCACTTGAAGGAGTTGAGCGTCAGCACCAGCGGGCGCGTGACGCCGTGGAAGGTGAGGTCGCCGACGGCGCGAGTAGGTGCGCCGTTCGCGAAGCCGTCGAGCTTGCCCTTGAAGGTGGCCTTCGGGTACTTCTTCGTGTCGAAGAACTCGGCGCCACGCGCCGTCTTGTTCATCATGTCCAGGCCGAAGTCGATGCTCGCCATGTCCACCGTCACCTCCAGCGTGCCCTGGCCGGCTTCCTTGTCGAGCGTGACCTTGCCACTGCTCTTCTTGAACTTGCCGCGCCACATCGACATGCCCATGTGATCGGCCTCGAAGCTCGGGTAGGTGTGCATCGGGTCGAGTTCGTACACGACCGGTGCGGCGAGGGCCGGCAGGGCGGCCGTCGTGATCAGAGCCGCCAGCGCGGCATGGAAAGCAGAGGTATTCATGCGGATCGTCGAGCCTTTCGTCGAGGGTGGGAATGACAGGTGGCGGTGCCGCCTACAGGTCGGCGGCGTAACGCAAGTGCATCGCGTCCTGCGTCTCGGGCGGCTCCTGTGAGCCGGTCTGGTCGTTGATCATCTGGCCCATCGTGGGCAACAGGCTGCGCTCGATCCGGCTGCCTTCACGCCACAGGCCGGAACGCATCAAGGCCTTGGCGCAGTGCAGGTAGGCCTCTTGCACCCGCAGCCTGACGACGAGCAGCGGCGTGCGGCGCTCATCCGCGCAGAGCGCCAGATCGGCCGGCTCGCGCGAGAGCACGGCCTGGCCGTTGACCCGCAGGCTTTCGTCCACACCGGGGATCAGGAACAGCAGGCCGGCCCGGCCGGTGGCGACGATGTTTTCCAGCGAATCGAGGCGGTTGTTGCCGGGCGCGTCGGGGATCAGCAGCGTGTGGCTGTCCTGCATCTTCACGAAGCCCGGCGCGCCGCCGCGGGGTGAAGCGTCCATGTCACCCGCAGCGTTGTTCGTGGCCAGCACGAGGAAGGGCGACAAGGCGATGAACTTGCCGCAGTGCAGGTCCAGCGAGATCAGTTGCTTCTTGACGGCCCGTTCCTTGGGGGCCGCATAGAGCGTGCGCAATGCGTCGATCGAGCCGATGGTGTTCATGGCCGAAGCGTAGCGCAGCGCGCTTGGGGTCACTGCGCCGGCCCGGCCACGATGTGGCGCACCGGCCAGCCTGCCTCGGCCGCGTGCGCGGCCAGCGCGGCATCCGGGTTCACAGCCACCGGGTCGCTGACGGCCAGGAGCAGGGGCAGGTCGTTGGCCGAGTCGGAGTAGAACCAGCTGCGCTGCACATCGCCCCAGCCCAGCCCCCGCCGCGCCAGCCAGGCCTGCACGTGGCTGCGTTTGTGTTCGCGAAAGCAGGGCTCGCCGATCACCTCACCCGTGCAGTGGCCGCGCGCGTCGTAGGCCGGCTCGGTGCACAACACCTCGGCCAGGCCGAGCACGCGGCCGAACGGTTCGGCGACGAGGCGGGTCGTCGCGGTGACGAGCGCGCAAACGTGCCCTGCCGCCTGGTGCTCGCGCACGAGGGCATGCGACGCCGCCGGGATCAGCGGCGCGATCAAGGCTTCGAATTCCTTCAACCAGCCCGCCAGCCGTCGCGGCGCGTGCACGGCCAGCGCGCCGACCGTGAAGCGGTGCATCTCGACCATGTCGAGCCGGCCGGCGGCGTACTGCTGGCAGTAGTCGAGGTACTGCGCGGCGAAGCTGTCGGGCAAGGCGCCGCGCTCGGCCAGGAAGCGCGTGAAGACGCTGCCGCTGTCGAAGGGGATCAACGTGTGGTCGAGGTCGAAGAGGGCGAGTTGCATGGGCTTCAGGTATCTCGCTTGTCTCGCATCAGCACCGCAGGCAAGGCGCCACGCAACGCGTTGCAGATGACGAGGGCTTCGGCGCGGTCGAGGTCGGCGCGCGTGATGCGCCGCTCGCTCGCAGCCCACTCGGCATCGGCCAGCAGCACCGCTCGCATCACACCGGGCAGCGCGCCATCGGCCAGCGGCGGCGTGTACCAGCGGTCTTCCAACCGAATGAAGAGGTTGCTGCGCCCACCTTCGACGAGTTGCCCTTCGGCACCGAAGAACAGCGTGTCGAAGGCACCCGCGGCCTGCGCGGCGCGGATGCCGGCGTCGTACTCGGCGCGCTGCGTGCTCTTGTGGCTGGCGAGCGGCCGGGCGGCGGGCAGCGGGGTTTCGGCGATCAGCAGGCGCACCGGGCCGGCGGGCAAGGCGTCGAGCGTCGCGTGGGTCAGGGCCATCTCGCCGTCGTGGCGCAGGGCCAGACGCAATCGCAAGGCCTCGCCATCGTGCAGTGTCATGAGCAGGGTCGGCAGCGCCTTGTCGAGGATCGCATCGAAGTCCTGCGCATCGAACTCGAAGCCGAGCGCACACGCGCTGGCGGCGAGGCGCGTGCGATGCCGCTCGCGGTGCGCGATGCCCTCGCGCGCGCTCGCACGCATCGTCTCGAACAGCTCCACACCGGGGTCGAGCGCGGTGACAAAACGTGCCTTCCAATGTGTCTCCTCGAACTCGTCGGCGGCCACGCTGTCGAGCACGATGCCCCCGCCGACACCGAGCGCGAGCGGGCGCAGGCCAGCCTCGTCCGGCACGCCGAGCGTGAGGGTGCGGATCGCGACCGAGAGGCACAGATCGGGGCACCCACTCGCGCCGCCGTCACCCGCGGCCAGCCAGCCGATCGCGCCGGTGTAGAGGCCCCGTGGCGACGTCTCGTAGCCGGCGATCAGGTCCATCGTGTGGTGTTTCGGCGCGCCGGTGATCGAACCGCAGGGGAACAGCGCGCGCAGCAGTTCGGCCAAGCCGACTTCGGGACGGCGCTGCGCTTCGACGCTCGAGGTCATCTGGAACACCGTCGCATACGGCTCGATGCGGAACAGCTCGGGCACCTGCACCGAGCCGAGCCGGGCGATGCGGCCGAGGTCGTTGCGCAGCAGGTCCACGATCATCAGGTTCTCGGCGCGGTTCTTCGTGTCGGCATGCAGCAGGCGCGCGGTTTCGCTGTCGCCTTCGGGTGCGCCCGAGCGCGCGGCGGTGCCCTTCATCGGCCGCGCCTGCAAACGGCCGGTGCGGTGGCGGACGAAGAGTTCGGGCGAGCGGGACAAGACCCATTCGGTATCGTCATCCGCTTGCATCGGCAGCCGCATCAACGCGCCGAAGCTGACACGCTGGCGCGCACGCAAACGGCGGTAGAGCGCGAGCGGCGTGCCCCAGGCCTCGCCGCGCAAACGGTAGGTGTGGTTGACCTGATACGTCTCGCCATCGCGGATTGCTTCGTGGATGCGGGCGATGGTGTCCACATAGGCGTCGCGATCGATCTCCGGCCGCAGGTTCATCACTCCCGCAGCTGCGGGCACGGCCGCGTCCTCCTGCTCGGCGAGCCAGATCGCTGTGGCCTCGGCGCTCATCGTTTGCAGGCTGTTGAACATCAACACCCGCAAACAACTCGCGTCGTCGGGTGCCAGCTTGGCGCGGCCCGCGCCGAGCAGCTTCGCGCCCCATTCGTAGTCGGCCAGCAGCACCGCGTGCGCACCCTCGGCAAGCTCGGCCTGCGCGGCCGCGCACACCGCATCCAGCGTGGCCGGTTCGCTGCAGCGGTGCTCGCGCAGGTAGCCGGTGTAGAGGCGGCTGGTCGGGTGCTCGGCGGTCGCGTCGGCGTCGTCGAGCAGGGCGAAGATGGGATTCACAAAACTGCCGGAGCGTGCTCGAAGCGCTTCAGCTCCAGTCGTCCATGTCGTGCTTGATCTTGTGCCGGTTCGCGATCAGTTCGTCGATGCTCGGCTCGTCGTTCAACGCACGCTTGATGGCGAGCTTGGTGGCTTCGTAGTTGGTGCGGTACATGTCGCGCTTGTCGAGGTTCGGGTCGGTCGCGCAGCGCGGGTCGATCCACACCAGGCTGATGATGCACAGCTCGTTGGCGATGTCCTTCGGGATCACGCCTTCGATCACACAATCGATCACCGCATCGGCGGTGGCCGATTGCACGACACCGCCGAAGAGGTCGATGTTGGCCATGTTCTTCAGCGTCACCTTCGGCACCGTGATGGTGGCCGGGCGCACGAGCTGGTTGCAGGCGCGGATCGCGAACATCGCGGTGTGGCCCTTGCTCTGCGCCATCATGTTCGCGAAGGCCTGGCCGACCGGGCCGTCGGTGCGGCCGATCAGGATCTCGGGCATCGCATCGGTGAACTGGCCCTCTTTCGCGAAGACGGTGGCTTCACCGGCGTGGAATGTGTAGGTCTTGCTCATGGCGGACTCGGTTGACGTTGGAAGGTGATGGCGCTTGGCGGCGCAGGCCGCGATCTTAGGCGGGCCGTCAGGTGGGCAACAGCAGTTCGCCTTTGCCCATGACCGCCAAGTCGCCCGCATGCCGCGCAACGCGCCGCTGCGCGAGGCCGGCGAAGGGGCCGCCGAAACGCGCCAGGTCGCGTGCGAGCAGTTGCCAGAACACATCGGCGTTCGAATGCACCGGCACGAAGGTCGGCGCGAGCGTGGGTGCGCTGCCGGCGAAGACGATGCTGCCGCGGCGCATGCCGTAGGCCGCGTGCGCGCCGCTGCGGCCGGCAAGTGCGAGCGTGCCCGCAACCATGCGCGAAGCCATGAAGCTGCCTGCATCACCGAACACGACGACCGTGCCGCGGCGCATGCGGTCGGCCAGGCGCGCGCCGGCGTTGCCGCGCACGACGAAGGTGCCGCCGCGCATGCCGTCCATGTCGCCGGGCAAGGCGCTGGCGGCGAGGTCGCCGACATGGCCGTGCACTTCGAGCCAGCCGCCACGCATCGCGCAGGCGGCCAGGTCGCCGGCATCGCCGTCGATCACGAGCTTGCCGCCGGACAGGCCGGCACCGGCATACGCGCCCACCGAGCCGCGCACATGCAGTTCGCCCTCAGTGAGGCCGCAGCCGATGCGGTCGAAGCGGGACAGGTCGCCTTCGAGGGTGAGCTTGTTGTCGTCGTCGCGGGCCTGGACGGTGAAGATCTCGCCGACTTGCAGTTTGTCCCCGCCGTGAGGCAGCGCGATCTTCTCGACCTCGGCGACCGAGAACGACGCGAGCGCAGCGGGCTGAAGTGCCGAAGCATCGACGCGCAAGGCGGGTGAGTGCTTCAAGGTGAAGCGGTAGCCGCTCATGCTGCCGCCCCCGGTACCAGCTTGTGCAAATGGAAGTGGAAGGGGCCGAGCTTGCCGCCGTAGTTGCCGGCGGAAATGCGCTTCACGCCTGCCGCAGCACCCCGCTCGACGATCGCCGCGATGCCCGCGCGCATTGCGTTCGCCACATCCACATCCGTCAAGCCGTCGATCACGATTTCCATCACGCAGCGGATATCGCTCGTCAACTCGGTGCGCGGCGCCAGCGCCATCAGCGAAGGGCAAAACGCATCGTTCGTCGATGCCATCAAGGCCGGGTACTTGCTGCCCACCTTCGAGCCTGAACGCACCACGCCACCGGGGAACGGCATGATGACGTTGCGCACCTGGCGCATCGCGGCCACCGCGGCTTCGGCGCCTGCCAGCGCCGCATCGGTGTCCGTGCCGAGCAGCAGCAGGTTGCCACCGCCGACACCCTTCGTCACCGCCGTCGTTTCCTGCGCGACGAACTCGCCGTCCATCGTCGGCACGCGCCAGTAGCGCACGCCGTTGATCACTTTCGAGGTCTGCCAACCGTCGCCGAAGAAGCGCAGGTTCTTGCCGAGCGCGATCGCTTCGCCTTCGGCCAGGCCGGCGAAAACCGCGGTCGTCGGGCAAGTCAACACACATTGCCCGACACGCCGTTCGACCTGTTTCGCCAACTCCTTGCCGGACATCGCGAACAACAAAATCGCCACGCCCGGTCGCCCGTCCGGTGTTTCCTCCGGCGTAAGCAAACGCTCGATCGCCGCCTCGCAGCCGCAGGCGATCACGGACGTGGCGAAGCCGGTCGCGCTCATCGCCGCGTGCATCACCCAGGTCGGGTTGTGCGCGGTGATCGCGATGCGTGTCGCCTTCATCGGAAAGGCTTCCGCGAAGGTCTCGTCGATCGACACGCCGTTGAGTTCGATGCCCATCACAGACTCTTCGGGAAACACGCCGCCGGCAGCAAACGCCCGCCATTGCAGCAACTGCACAACTCGTCATCACTGATGACACCGTAGCGGTGATGGGCACGCATGTGCGGCTCGGTGTTCGCTTCGATCAGGCGCTCCACGTTCGCATCGAAACCCGGTGTCGCGTAGTGCGTGCCGCCGACCGGCGTGGCGATCACGCGGCCGTCGCGCACCACCGGCAGACCGTCTTTCAACACCCAGCCGGGCGCGGTGAACATCGCCTCGGCATCGGCCTGCTCGCGGTAGACGGTGATGTCGGCCGCTGCGCCCACGCCGAGCTGGCCGCGGTCCTTCAACCCGAGCAACTTCGCGGGTCCAGCGCGTGTCATCACCGCGATCTCGTAGAGCGAGAGCTCGCGCTTCATGTCCTTCAGTGCCGATTGCGCGGCGACGTCCGGGTGCAACTTCGCGAGTTGTTCATTGCGAAAGCCCTTGTCCATCAGCAGGCGGATCAGATGCGGATAGCTCGTGAAGGGCGCGCCGTTCGGGTGGTCGGTGGTGAGCACGACACGCCAGGGGTCGTTCACGGCCAGAAAGATTTCGAGGCCGATCGACCATTGCAGCGCGTTCACGTAACTCTGCTCGCGGTACTTGAACGGTACGACGCCGCAGCCTGCGTCGCACTCGATGTCGGCGCCGATCCATTTGCGTGGGCTGCCGAGTTCGTGATTGGCGAACTGGCGCATCGTGTCGCCCGAAGCCGTGACGGTCTGGCCGAACAGGATCTGCCCGACATCGATCGACACGTTTTTGTTCGTGTTCACGGCCTCGACGAGTTGCAGCGCGGCGGAGGAGAACTTCTTCGGCCCTTCGGTGCCGTAGGCGTGGAACTGCACATGCGTCAGGTGGCCGGGCAGGCCGTCGAGCGCGGCGATGGTTTCGAGCGTGGAGGCGATGTTGCCGGCCGCGCCGAGGTTGCTGGCGTGGATGTGCAGCGGGTGCGCCAGGCCCAGCTCGGTGAGCGCGCGCGCGAGCGAAGCGACGATCTGTCGCGGCGTGACGTTCCAGTGCACATGGTTCTCGTCCACATCGAGCTTGCGCTGGTTGAACTTGAAGGCCGAGATGCCGCCGGGGTTCACGACCTTCACACCCATCGCCTTGGTGGCGTGCACGACATAGCCCACATAGTCGCGCAGCGCCTCGGCACCGACGTTCTGGTGCAGCAGGCGCAGGAACAACTCGTCGTTGCCGAGCATCACGTAGGCGCCGTGGTCGAGGATCGGCACGTCGCCCATTTCCAGGTGGGCGTGGCGCGCGTTGCCGGCCACCATCGCCGGCTCGAAGGCCGCCGTGTAGCCCATCTCGGCGTAGCGGTAGCCGGTGGCCAGCGTGCCGGGAATGCAGGTGCCGCACGACGGCAGCTCGAGCGGGTTGCCGCTCAGCGGTGCAGGCGCGAAGTTACTGCGGTGATCCTCGGGCAGCAGCAGGCGCGCGAGGTTCATCTTGCCGCCGCCGATGTGGCTGTGCATGTCGATGCCACCGGCCATCACGATGCAGCCGCGCGCGTCGATCTCTTGTGTGACCGGTTCGCGCGGGTCGAGCACGACGATGCGGCCATCGCGCACGCCAATGTCACGCACTTCACCATCGACGCCGT
>JANYJL010000052.1 GCA_025361845.1 Rhizobacter sp. | reverse complement strand
AAAGTATATCCTGTTTCTCTGAGGCAAACGCAATTTCAATCAGCTTGCGCTTGCTATCATGCTCGTCGTCTGGGCGATCCGTGAAGGCCGCCAGGCCGCGCGCGCGGTCGATGAATTCCTGATGGGGCGCAGCGACCTGCCGCGATAAAGGTCGACGTACCGCAGCATCATGCCTCTCCGCTCAGCGATCCCAGCACGAGGCCGTATCGGCGGTGCCGGAAACGGTCTTGCTGCCGGTATTGGTCAAGGCAAAGGTACCGCACCTGTCGTCCGCCATCGCGCCCGTCGGGACCAGGCGCAAGCTGAAGGCCGTAGCCGAGGGTGACGTGGACGCTGTGGCGGTGCCGAATGACAAGGTGTAGTTCGCCGCCGTGTTGTTCTTCAGAGCGGGCAGCTTCGAGTTGTCCAGTGCCGTGCTGCCATCCGCCATCACGTTGTATGCGTTGCTGAGGGTGTATTGCCGCTCCATCCATTGCGCCGTGTCCAGCAGCCCCGCCTGAGCGTCACCGCGTCGGCTGCGAGCCACCTGCTCGCGGTAGCTGGGGTAGGCGATCGCGGCCAGTATGGCCACGATTGCCACCACAATCATCAGCTCGATGAGCGTGAAGCCTTTGACCGAGTCATTCGATTTCATGTGCTGGTTGCCGGTGTGGGTGTCGTTCGGATGACGTGGCGGTTATTTCAATTGGCGCCATGAAACCCGCGCATTGCCGGTACCGCAAGTCGCCATGTCCACGCCAGAGATCGAGGTGTCCGATCCCCCAGCGAGAAGCCATTTTGCGCAGTCCGAGGAGGTGGCGGGCTTGTTCTCCACCCCACCGAGCCTGGCGCCGGTCTGGCCGCGGGAGCTGACGCTCTCGGTGATCACCGTATCGCTGCCGGACCTCTTGCTCTGAAGGGTCGGCAGCGACAACACGCCGAACGAAAACGACTTGACGTTGAAGCCTTTGTCGGCGGTGGTGATGCCGCCAACGCCGTTTGCGTCGAAGACCGCGAAGTTCGGCGCCCCGCCGGTGATGGGGTCGAGAATGAACAAGCGCGCGCTGCCACCGCTGCTGCAAGGGTCGTTGTCGGGGTTGTTGGAAACCACCAGCAACACGCTGTTGACTTGCTGCGAGTTCACGTTGACGCGTTCACCGTTGCTGGTGCCGAGGTTCATGTACCAGCCGCGCTTTGTGGCCCAGTCGACTGTGTTCGTCGTCGTACCTGTCAATTTCGCGCTGACATTCGCAGCAACTGCCGCGGTGGCGCCCTGCAGAACGAGCGTGGAGTTGCCAACAAAACCGTTGCTCTCGCCTGGCTTGTCCCATATGCCGTAGATCGCCTGGGTGTTGAGGTTCACGTTGACTTGCGGCCCGGGCGCCGCCACCGCAGCCGCAGTGTCTTCGGTCTTGAACAGCTCGCCCGTGCCGAACGACACCAGCGTTCCGCCATTGGGGTGAAACGTAATTTCCGGCATCACCGTGATCGGCTGGGTTGCACTCCCGGTGAACAGCGGTTTGTAGTCGGGCGCGCTGCCGAACGCGACCTTCCACTTCGTTGCGTCGGGGTTGTCGACGTCGAATTTCCACAGGTTACCCTGCAGGTCGCCTGCATAGATGGCCGTGACCTCGCGATTGGCGTTGAGGGTGAAATTGGGCTGACTCAAGCCATTCCCACCCGCCGGGCCCACGCTCCTTTGCCACACCACGGCGCCGGTCTGCAAATTGAGGACGAACAGCTTGGCCTGCCCATTTTTGCTGTCATAACCATTGCCAAAGATCGCGACCCACGAGCCATCGCGCATGCGTGCCACGTGCGGGTAGCTGATGACGTAGCCCATGTCGATGTTGTTGGTGTCCGAGTACTCCCACAGCACGTTGGACGGGCTGAAGCCACCCACACCACCGCTGGCCGGGTTGGTCACGTCCATTGCAAAGACCGAGCGGGCCCCCGCTCCCGTGGAGCCCACAAGCACCGATCGCCAGTCCGCAGAGGTCATGCCCGGAGTTTGGATGAAGGCATCACCAATTTGTGGCGGCCCGTCCACCGTGAATCGGTGGAGGTAGCCTGGGTCAGACAGCATCTTCAGTTTCAATTCAGTGACGGTCGACGACACCGGAACGCTGAACACGGAGTTCGGTACGTAGGCGAAGCGCTCTACGCCGTCGCTGTTGCTGAAGGCATGCAGCATGCCGTCGTTGGCACCGAGGTAAATCGTGTTGCGCATGTTGTCCAACGCGGTGCCAGTGGAGCTGCGAAAGGTGGCGTAGGTATCTCGTCCAGCCGCCCCCGTAGGAAGCCGGTCGTAGCCTGCGCCCGCGGTTGGCCCCTTGATGGGTGAGCCGTTGACAATGTCGCCGAGCACACCACCGGGAACACTGCCTTTCGCATAGCGGGCACGGTCTCGGAAAGTACCCCCATTGGCGATCTCATTGGTGTCACTTCCGCGCAAGAAATCCAGCAACGTGCTGTCGCTGTTCAAGTTCGCCTTCTGAGTGGCCGTCAAGCCGCCGGTTCCCCAAGTGAAGGTGCTGCCGACGGCGGAGTCCGGGTTCCAGGTGAAGATGTTTCTACCGGGAGGGGACGGTGGCAGGGGTGTGGGCATCTTGTTGGACGCCTCCCAGATCTCGGTTCCCGGGGTGGTGATCACCGAGCCGTCGGCCGATTGCCCGAACGCATAGAGCCGCCCCGACCATTGGGATGGGTTGTAGGTGGCCTGGTACACCGCCGACCCCGCCACGACCTGCGGCGACTGGGTCACGACGTTCGCCAAGCTGCCGGGATTGTCAGTCGCTTCCGCAAGCGCAGCCGCCAGACCGCCAGCCAACTGGGTTGGATTTTTGGCCGAAAAATACTTGCCCCGGCCATTCATCGACGCATGGATGAGGTCGTCACCTGTTGCTGCGTCGTCCCCCAGGGGTTTCGTCCAATCCAGCGCAACCTTGTTCTTGATCAGGTAGTCGCGAACCGCCTGGTCGGCCAGCCACGGGTGACCGAGGTAGTTAACCAGCAACGGCACAGCCAGTGCCGGAGCCGGGGGTTGGGTGACGGTCTTCGAGCCATCGGAGTGTCTTGCGACTTCGCCGGAGCCGCTGACGCCCAGCCCGATAGTGAAGGTTTGCAGGTGTTGCCAGAAGGCCGGATCACGCGTCGAAGGCGGCACCCGATTGGGCAGGGTCGAGCGCAGGTCGGTCTTCCAGTAGTACGCAGCCACGTCCGCCAGCGTGTCGGCATTGCCGTCCGCGAACGGGGTCACCGTGAACCGCCCCTTCAATGGATCAGCGTCTGATGCCAGCGAATCCGAGAACAAATAGGTCGTGCCGTCCGGTTTCGCCGGCGTAACGCCGGCCAAGAAGTTGTCGGCGTCGGTTTTGGCGGCCGCGGTCCCTGCTTCTGCACCATTCCAGAAGCCGTCCGTGCTCATCACGTGGAATGCGCGTCGACATTCGGACTCTGTCCCTACCGAAGTGCCCGGCGTCGTTGCCCAGGGGCTGTCCTGGTCGGCGGTCCTGAAGTACTGACCGACCACGTCCATGGCGCTGCGCAAAGGCGTTCCGCCGTTGCCGCTGGCGGTGGTGTAAATCTTGTTGAAGAAGTCGGTGCGGTCCGCGCCGGTGAAGGGGCGCATCTTGCGCAAGACACTGTTCTTGCTGATCATCGTGAAGCCGGTGCGCAGGTTGGTGCCCTGTGCCGCGAAGGCCGCCGCCGTACCGCCTTTGGCCATCAACCGACGGTTGCGGTAGTACTGCAACCAGTTCGCGAAGTTCTGCATTTCCGCAGCTCGGGTGCAGACGCCAGCAGCGCAATCGGTACGGTAGGTGGAGGAGTTGGCGAATGTCGCCGTCCCACTGCCCTGGATTTCGATTTTCGTGAAATTGGCGAAGGTGTTGTTGGGGTCGTTGGGGGATGCGTCCGCCATCGCCGGGGCGGTCGGTTTGTAGATGTAGTAAGTGGCCGGCCAAAAGTACCGGTCTTCGCCGACCGCTGTGGTTGGACCTGAGTCGACCTGCTTGGTCAGGTCCAGCTGATACCCGGTGGCGCCCGGGTTGTCGGTGTCGACGTTGACCTTGGTCGGGTCTGCCGGCGTCATGCGGCCGGGGTTCTGTGTGGGCGCCGCCACTGGCCAAGGCTGGTAGAGCACTGCCGGGTCGTAGTACAGCGGGTTGCCGGCCGAAGATCGCATGTAGCGAGCGATCGCGTTGGTCTTCTTGTAGTAGGTGGCACTGAGGTAGGCCGAGCCCGCCATCCACATGCGCGGAAGCGCTAGCGTCCCGGCAAATTTACTGCTGTTGTCGTTCGGCACACCCGTGTAATCGACTCCTGGCTTCGAAAAGTCAGGGATGGAATCCGACTGCATCGAACCGGAGTCGTCGAGCGTGAACATGACGCTCGCGTCCGGCGGCGTGATGTAGAGGCCAGGCAGCTGCGATACCCCGGCGAAGGCCGGGGTGACGGTCTCCAACAGCATACTCGCTGCCACCGCCATCGCACCCAGGCGTTTGGCTTGGCGGTGGGTCGGTTTCTTGCTGTGCATTTTCATTCCCCTGTCGTCGATTCGTAGTTCGGTGGGCGCGCAGGCGCAGCCTGCTCAGGCACGAGTCACTCGGTCGTGTAGGTCGCCTGCAGAACGACCTCGGTCAGCGATGAGGCGCCCACGGCGCGACCCGTGACGCGGTAGCTGCCGGTGCCAGCACCCAAGGCCTCGAACATGCAGCGTGGCTGTGCGGCCAAGCCGGTGCTGTCCAGTGCAATTGCTACCGAGTTGCTGTTGGACCAGTTCGCCGCGACCTCCCAGTTCGGCAAGCTAGTAGCGACGGCGGGTGTCAACGGTGTTCCCGCATAGGTCGCGTTCTTGAGCTGGTTCAGGCACTGCTGCACGGCACCTTCGGCCGCCTGGAAGGCTTTGTCGCGATCCCGGCCGGCGCCAGCCATTTTTTCGTCCACCGTCGAAGTGCGTATGGTCGAAACGCAGACCATCGTGATCAAGACCAGCATCACCATCGTGATGATCAGCGTCGCGCCACCTTGCGCGCGCTTGGAATGAAGGGGGTGTTTCATGGAGAGTTCCAGCACCGTTCAGAAGTACGCGATCTTGTTGCGCACGGCCACGGTGGTCGTGAACACGCGGCGGTCGTACTTGGCGCCGGCCGTCGGGTAAGTCACGGTGACGCCGTTCACCGGGGCTGACGCGGGCAGGGCAGCCGCCAGATCGGACTCGATGGGCGCGGTCGAGCGGATCAGCAAACCCATGCGCACCGCCACCACCCTGGACCAGTCGGGGACACTGTCGGTCGCATCGCCAACCGGGCCCTTGGCCGCCACGTAGGCGTCGACCACGCCGTTCATGGCGGGGGTGGTCGTGTCAATGCCGTACCGGATTTGCAGGCTCTCCACGCCCTCGATCAACTCCTGCTCGATTCCGGCTGCGGTGTTGCCGTCGAAGATGCGGCGGTACAGCGAGGTCGTGGTACCGCTGGAAGACAATCTGACGTAGTAAGCGATGGTTTGTAGCGGGAACACCTCGGACGCATCAGTCTTGTACAGCGGATCGGCCCCCAGGGTGCCCCCCAGGGTCAGCGTTTGCGCGGCAATCGACGCCACCTGGAATACACGGGCCTGCGTGCAACTCGCAATGAGCCCATAACTGCCGGGGCAAAAACCAGAGACCTTCGCCGAGGCGTCGGCACATGTTTGCCCAGCAAGGTTTTCGAGGGTGAGGGTGTTGGCGCCCGAAACCGTGTTTGCGGCCAGGCGCACGGGCCGACCGGCGATGGTGCGGATCACCAGCACATCGCTACCGGGGGTCAGGCCCTTGCCGGTGCCGGCGATGGTCGAAATCGGAATGGCGGTGGCAGCGGTGGCTGCAAGATTGGTGGCCCAGTGGGCCGCCGTGGTGTCGTCGCCAGGCGCGCTGGAGCCCAGGGTGTACGCACCGGCCGTCGCGTTCGTGAATTCGTAGCCCTCGACGCCCACGGCAAAGTTGGTTGCGATGTTGTTGGTCGCCAAGCTGGAGTTGAACGTCGATCCCGTCATCGGCAAGCCCGTGTAGCACCCCATGTGCCCGACCATGCGCGCGTCGTTGCTCAGGTATTCGAATGCGATCCGCACGCTCTGCTGGATCGAGCTGAGTTGTTGTTGGCGAGAGAAGGCCTTTCTGCTGTTCATATAGACGAAGGTCATCGCTACGGTCAGCAGCATCCCCAACGCCAGCGCGATCATCAGTTCGACCAATGTGAAACCGCGAGAAAGACGCGGGGTGCGTGCCGGAAGTGTCATGTTGTTGTTCCTCATCCTCGGCTACAGGGAGCTCATCGTCTGAAAAGTGGTCGTGGTGCCGCGTTCGTCCCATTGAATGGAGATGGTGACCACGCCCGCGTTCAAGCCCGTGCCGATCGTGACCGACGCCTGGCCAGATGGCAGCAAGGCTTCGACCTGTGTTTTCCATTCCTTCATGTCGGTGTCGGCGATGGCCGTGCCGCTGATGCCGGCTGCTGCATCCGTCAGACCGGTCGTCCAGTCTCCGCTCTTGGCATTGGCACGATCGGCGCGCATGCGGTCCAGGATGTCGTCGCTCAGTGCGGTGGCCTGGGACCGGTAAAGCGAGATCTGGCTGTAGGCCAGCGTCTTGTTTTGCATCCCTACCAGGCCGAGCATGCCGAACGCGAAGATCAGCAGCGAGACCAGCAGTTCGATCATGCTGGCGCCCAGCTGATCGCGCCGACGGTTGGTGTTCTTTTTATGCTGCAACATGACAAGTCCTTCAGGGGCAAGTTTCACTGGTGCTGTCCAGCGAAATTTTGCCAACCACATTCACCTGCACGATGCGGCCTTTGACTGCAGGGTTCGAGGGATCGCAGACCCTGAAGAAGGCAGCGCTGGTCGAAGTGATCGCACCACGCGAGCCAAACACCAAAAGCATTCGCGCGCTATCGGTCGCATTGGTGTAGGTGAACGGCGCGGGGGGATTGCTTCGCGTGACGCGCTTGATCGCCGCCGTACCGCTGAATGCCGCAGCGACCAGCAGAGGCAGGCCGTCGGCCGCGTCGGTTGGGTTTGCCGCGGAGCCGTCCCCGTTGGCATCCGGGAAAACCTTCCATCCCAGCGAATAGTTGTTGTCGTCGTTCGAACGCAGCGTGACGGGTTGGGCGCGCCGCACCGCCTCGCTGTGCGCCGTGTTCAGGGCACCCATCAACTGCGTTGTCTGGCTCGTCATGCGGTTGGCGGCGATCAAGCTCGAAAACGAAGGGATGGCGAGCTTCAAGATGATCGCGAGGACAGTCAATGTCACCATCAGCTCGATCAGTGTGAATCCGCTCTGCTGCGCGCTACTTTGTTCGACCCGTGCCATGCCCAGTTCCTAGTTCTTCGTTGGTCACCGATTGTGTCGATAGGGCCAGCGCCTGGTGCGCCGGCCGTCGGTGGGAACGCGCCTTTCATCGGACGCACCCAGCAATCTGCGTAAACATTCCATGGTGCGTGTCGTGCGCTGCTGCTTCTGGGCATGCGTGCGACAATGTTTTCAGACCCCGTTGCCGGCCTTCCCGCGGCCGCCGACGACTTCCGGGCCTGCTGCGAGGACACCCGAATCCGCAATGTCGAGTGATGAACCGAAAGAGCACGCGAAAGCGAACGCGACCGACCTGATCGAGATCGACCACGTCACCTTCGGCTACGACGCCAGCCGCACGATCCTCGACGATGTCTCGCTGCGTTTCGCGCGCGGCAAGGTCACGGCCATTCTTGGCGGGTCGGGCTGCGGCAAGACGACCTTGCTGCGCCTCATCGGCGGCGTGCACGCGGCCAGCAAGGGCAGCCTGCGCTTCGACGGCCAGACCATCGACACGCGCAACAAGGAGCAGCTCTACGTGCTGCGCCGCCGGCTCGGCATGCTGTTCCAGTTCGGCGCGCTGTTCACCGACCTGTCGGTATTCGACAACGTGGCATTCCCCCTGCGCGAGCAGACCGACCTGAGCGAGGCGATGATCCGTGACATCGTGCTGCTCAAACTCAACGCGGTCGGGTTGCGCGGTGCGGCCGGGCTGCGCATCTCCGAGGTGTCGGGTGGCATGGCGCGGCGCATTGCGCTGGCGCGGGCCATCGCGCTCGACCCGGAATGCATCATGTACGACGAACCCTTCGCCGGCCTGGACCTCATCTCGATGGGCGTGGCTGCGAACCTGATCCGCACGCTGAACGACGTGACCGGTGCCACCTCGCTGGTGGTTTCACACGACGTGCCCGAGTGCATGGCCATCAGCGACCACGTGATCCTGCTGGCCGCGCAAGGCCGCATCGTGGCGCAGGGCACACCCGACGAATTGATGAACTCCACCGACCCCGAAACCCGCCAGTTCGTGCGCGGTGAACCCGACGGGCCGGTCAAGTTCCACTACCCGGCGCGGCCGATGGCGGAAGACTTCGGTATCAACGCGGGGGCCGCGTCATGATCGTCGCCACCTCGGTCGGCGCGCGCACCCTCGGTGTGTTCCGCGCCTTCGGCCATGCGGCCTTCTTCTTCGTCGATCTGGTTCGGGCAATCCCCTCTTCACTGCGGCGCTTCGGTCTTGTCGTGGCGCAGATCCATGCGATCGGCAACCTGTCGCTCGTCATCATCCTGTCCTCGGGTCTCGCGGTCGGCTTCGTGCTGGCGCTCCAGATGTATTACGCGCTGGTGGCCTACGGCGCGGCCGAATCGCTCGGCCTGATCGTCAACCTGGCGCTCGTGCGCGAGCTCGGGCCCGTGGTCACGGCGCTGCTGTTCGCCGGGCGCGCCGGCACCTCGCTGACGGCCGAGATCGGGCTGATGAAGGCGGGTGAACAACTCGCCGCGATGGAGATGATGGCCATCGACCCGAAGAGCCGCGTGCTCGCACCGCGCTTCCTGGCCGGCATGATCTCGATGCCGATTCTGGCGGTGTTGTTCTCGGCCATCGGCATCCTCGGCGCCTACGTGGTTGCGGTGCTGCTGATCGGGGTGGACGCGGGCAACTTCTGGTCCATCATGCAAAGCAAGGTCGATGTCTGGCGCGACGTGGGCAATGGTGTCGTCAAGAGCGCGGTGTTCGGCGTCATCTGCACCTTCGTTGCGCTGTACCAAGGCTATGAAACCGATGCCACGCCCGAAGGCGTGGCCTATGCGACGACACGCACCGTGGTCATGGCATCACTCGGTGTGCTGGGCTCGGATTTCGTGCTCACCGCGCTGATGTTCTCGACCCCGTAAGCTCACGAAGAAGGTAAACCCATGGGTAAAAAAGGCATCGAAACGCTGGTCGGTCTGTTCGTCTTGCTGGGCATCGCGGGCACCGTGTTCCTGGCGCTGAAGGCAGCCAACCTGGCCAGTTTCAGCTCGGGCGACACCTACGCGGTGATGGCCAAGTTCGACAACATCGGCGGCCTGAAGGTGCGTGCGCCGGTGCGCAGCGCGGGCGTCACGGTCGGCCGAGTCACCTCGATCACGCTCGACACCAAGACCTACCAGGGCCTGGTGAAACTCGAAGTCGATCGCGGCGTGCAGTTCCCGAAGGACTCGTCGGCCCGCATCCTGACCGCAGGTCTGCTCGGCGACCAGTATGTGGGCCTGGAGCCGGGTGGCGACGAGAAGAACCTTGCGGCCGGCGACATCATCACGCAGACCCAGTCCGCCGTGGTGCTGGAAAGCCTGATCGGCCAGTTCCTGTTCAACAAGGCCGCCGATGCCGGCACGGCGGCTGCGCCTGCGGCACCCGCAGCGACAGGAGCCAAGAAGTGAAATCCGCCAGGCTGTCGCGTTCGCTCGCCTCGGTCTTGCTGGTGACGCTGATGGCGCTGCTGTCGGGTTGCGCCACGATCAACCAGATCCGGGGCGGCCCCGGGCAAAAGCTCGACCCCTGGGAAAACTGGAACCGCAAGGTCTTCGCCTTTAACGAGGCGCTGGACAGTGCGGTGTTGATTCCGGTCTCGACGGCCTACAACAAGGTCGTGCCCTCGCTCGTGCGCACCGGTGTGAACAACTTCTTCGGCAACTTCTCGGACGCCTGGTCCGGTGTCAACAACCTGCTTCAGGGCAAGCTCGAACTGGCGTTTCGCGATGTGTTCCGCTTCGGTACCAACACCCTGTTCGGGCTCGGTGGCCTGCTCGACGTGGCGTCCGAACTGGGCATGGAGCGCCAGTACGAAGACCTCGGCCAGACGCTCGGCCACTGGGGCGTGGGCCCGGGCGCCTACATCGTGTGGCCGCTGCTCGGGCCGTCGACGGTTCGCGAATCGCTCGCCTTGCCCTTCGACCGGCTGGCCACGCCCGCACTCATCATCAACGATGGCGGAACCCAGTTGGGCATCACCGGCCTGCAGATCATCAACACACGCGCCGGTCTGCTGAGCGCCAGCCGGCTGATCGACGACATCGCGCTCGACAAGTACACCTTCTTGCGCGACGCCTACCTGCAACGCCGCCGCAGCCTCGTTCTCGACGGCGAAGACAAGGAAGAAGACCCCGAACCCGCGCCGCCGCCCGCCGCTGCTCCTGCGGCATCCGCATCCGCATCGGCACCCGCCAAGGTGACACCTGCAAAATAGCGTAAAGGCCGGCGCCGGCGGTGGGCCGGCGAGGCGCCCGGTGCGTTAGGGTGTCGGGCGCAGGCGCAATCACCCGGTTGCCGCGGCCCGAAGAAGAAGCAGCACAACATGTGCTGCGAACCGAAAGGACACACGATGTTTTCCAAGCTGTTTTCAAAGGGAATGATTTCCTGGGTTTCCGCCGCCAGCATGCTGCTGGCCTGTGCCGCCGTGCAGGCCCAGGACATGAAGACGCCCGAGGCGCTGATCAAGGAGGTTTCGACCGACGTGCTCGAAGCCGTCAAGGCCGACAAGACCATCCAGGCCGGCGACGTCAACAAGGTCATCGCCCTGGTCGATGCGAAGGTGATGCCGTACGTCAACTTCAAGCGCATGACCTCGTCGGCCGTCGGCCGCTACTGGCGCCAGGCCACACCCGAGCAGCAGACCCGCCTGCAGGACGAGTTCAAGACCCTGCTGGTGCGCACCTACTCGGGCGCGCTGGCCCAGGTGAAGGACCAGACCGTGCAACTGAAGCCCACACGCTCCAGCCCGGAAGACAAGGAAGTCGTCATCAAGACCGAAGTGCGTGGCAAGGGCGACCCGCTGCAACTCGACTACCGGCTGGAGAAGTCCGACACCGGCTGGAAGATCTACGACGTGAACGTGCTCGGCGTCTGGCTGGTCGAGAACTACAAGAACAGCTTCGCGCAGGAGATCGGCGCCAACGGCATCGACGGCCTGATCGCCAAGATGGCCGAACGCAACAAGGCCGCCGCCGCGAAGAGCTGAAATGTCCACCCGCACCTCGCTTCGCTCCTGCCCCCCGAGGGGGCGCTCAGCCGCCTTGGGGCGGCCCTGCGGCGGCTGACGACATGCTGCTTCTCCCCACCACCCTCACGCTGCGCGAAGCGCGCGACACGCAACGCATGCTCGCGCAAGGCCTGCAGGCCGAGCCGGCGGGCGGGGTGGTGATCAGCGCTTCCGGCTTGCAGCATTTCGACACCTCGGCGCTCGCCGTGCTGCTGGAATGCCAGCGGCTCGCGCAAGCTTTCGGTCGTGCTTTCGAACTGCGTGATGTGCCGCCCAAGCTTGCCGCGCTGGCGAAGCTCTACGGCGTCGATGGTTTGCTGCTCCGCGCCAAGGTGCCCGCGGCCTGATCAGCGGCCCAGAGGCGGATCGACGCCTCGGCTTTCGCTCGCACCTCTTCCGGCAGAAACGAAGCCTGCGCCGCATGCAGGCACATCGAGGCCAGTTCGGCCCACGTGAAGCCGCTTTCGCGCACCAGGCTCGCCGCTTCCGAACTCGCGCTCACGCCCGACATCAGGCGGTTGTCGGTGTGGAACGAGAGATCGATGCCCGCGTCCCACAGCGCCCGGATCGGGTGTGATGCACGCGAAACCGCGGCACCGGTGTGCAGGTTGCTCGTCACGCAAACTTCCAGGTGCAGCCGACGCGCGATCGCTTCGTCGATCAAGGCCTGGCCGCTGACCGACCCCAAGGCATCGACCAGGCGCACGCCGTGTCCGATGCGCCTGGCGCCCAGGCGCGCCGCTTCGATGACACGCTTCGCCTCATCGGCTTCTCCCGCATGGCAGGTGATCGACAAACCACCTTCATTCGCTGCCGCGAACGCGCCGGCATGTTCGCCCGGCGGGTGGCCGAACTCGGGGCCGGCGAGGTCGAACGCGACCACACCGTGCGCGCGGTAACGCACCGCCAGCCGCGCCACACGCTCGGTCTCGGCTGGCGTGTGGTGGCGCAGTGCGCAGACGATCAGCCCGGCCGGCAAGGTGCTGCGTTGCAGGCCGGCAAGCAGCGCCTCGATGGCCGCCTCGGCGCTGATGCCGTCGGCCTCCCACAGGTTCGGCGCGCAGCGCAACTCGGCGAGCACGCAGCCATCGGTACGCGCATCCTCGGCCGCTTCGAAGGCCACACGCGCCATCGCCGACGGGCTCGCCATCGCGGCGATCGTGAGGCCGAAGCCTTCCAGGTAGGCGGGCAGGCTGCCCGCGTGCGCGCGCCGGTCGAACCACGACGCGAGTTCGGCCGCGTCATCCGAGGGCAAGGTCAGCCCGCGTTCACGCGCCAGCTCGATCAAGGTCGCCGTGCGCAGCCCACCGTCGATGTGCTCGTGCAGCAGCACCTTCGGCAAGGCCCGCGCCAGCGCGTCGATGGGGTCGTCCAGGGCCATGTTGTCGAGCGCATTCATCAAGCCATCGTAGCGGCAGCCGCGTCAGGGCGAGTGCGGTAGCGGCGCTGGCCTTTGTCTTGCTATCCTCGATCGATCTCGCTCGACCCATCCACACCTGCACCAAAGGACGTCCCATGAAGCCGTATCACCTCGCCTCCGCCGTCGGTCTGGCACTCACCGCCATCGCGGGCCTGGCCGGTGCCGAACCCGCCGTCGTCTACGACATGGGCGGCAAGTTCGACAAGTCCTTCAACGAAGCGGCCTTCCACGGCGCCGAGCGCTTCAAGAAGGAGACCGGCAAGAACTTCATGGAGTTCGAGATCGCCAACGAGACCCAGCGCGAACAAGCGATGCGCCGCATGGCCGAGCGCGGTGCGAACCCCGTGATCGGCATCGGTTTCTCGCAAGCCTCGAGCATCGAGAAGGTGGCCAAGGAATTCCCGAAGCTGCAGTTCGCCATCATCGACATGGTGGTGCCGCTGCCGAACGTCGAGTCGGTCGTGTTCAAGGAACAGGAAGGCAGCTTCCTGGTCGGTATGATGGCGTCCCTCGCCAGCAAGACCGGCAAGGTGGGCTTCGTCGGCGGCATGGACATCCCGCTGATCCGCAAGTTCCAGTGCGGCTATGAACAGGGCGCGAAGTACGCGAACCCGAAGGTGGAAGTCACCGCCAACATGACTGGCACCACACCCGCCGCCTGGGGCGACCCGGCACGCGGCGGTGAACTCGCGAAGGCGCAATTCGCCAAGGGTGTGGACGTGGTCTTCGCCGCGGCGGGCGGCACCGGCATCGGCGTCTACCAGGCTGCGAAGGACGCCGGCAAACTCGCCATCGGCGTCGACAGCAACCAGAACCACCTGCAGCCCGGCACCATGCTCACCTCGATGTTGAAGCGCGTGGACGTGGCGGTCTACAACATCTCGAAGGCCACCAAGCCGGGCGCCATCACGGTTCTCGGCCTGAAGGAAGGCGGCGTCGATTACGCAATGGACGAGAACAACGCCAAGCTCGTCAGCGCCGACATGAAGGCCAAGGTCGATGCGGCCAAGGCCGACATCATCGCCGGAAAGATCAAGGTCGCCGACTACATGGCCGACAACGCCTGCAAGTACTGACCGTTGGCGGCAGTTCGAGCATGAGTCGCGCCGTCGCGATGAAGCGCATCAACAAGCGCTTCGGCGCGGTGCAGGCCAATCGTGACGTCGATCTCAGCGTGCAGGCCGGCACGGTGCATGGCATCGTCGGCGAGAACGGTGCGGGCAAGAGCACGCTGATGTCGATCCTCTACGGCTTCTACGAAGCCGACAGCGGCGAGATCGAGGTCGAAGGCAAGCTGGTGCGCATCCGCGGCGCGCACGAGGCCATTGCACTGGGCATCGGCATGGTTCACCAGCACTTCATGCTGGTCGAGAACCTCTCGGCGCTCGACAACGTGATGCTCGGCGCCGAGCCCTCGTGGCGGCTCGATGTGGCGCGCGCACAAGTGCGCCAGAAGCTCGATGTGCTGATGCGCCAATCGGGCCTGAAGGTCGATCTCGATGCGCTCGTGCAGGACCTGCCGGTCGGCGAACGCCAGCGCCTGGAGATATTGAAGACGCTCTACCGCGGCGCGCGCATCCTGATCCTCGACGAGCCGACCGCGGTGCTCACGCCGCAGGAAACGGACGCGCTGTTCGACACCCTGCGCACGCTGCGTGAACGCGGCACGACCATCCTGCTCATCACGCACAAGCTCAAGGAGATCATGGCCTTGTGCGACGTTGTCACGGTGATGCGCGCCGGTGCCGTGGTGCTCGACTGCGCGATTGCCGACACCAGCATCGATGCGCTCGCGCAGGCCATGGTCGGCCGGCGTGTGCAGATCGGCCGCGAGGCGGCGGCGGACGGCGTTGCGGCAGCAACGCGCGGCGCCGTGCTGCTGGAAGCGAAGGGCCTGCGATGCAGCGATGCGCTCGGCATTGCACGCCTCACCGACGTGTCGCTCACGCTGCGCGCCGGCGAGATCGTCGGCATCGCCGGTGTGTCGGGCAATGGCCAGAGCGAGTTGCTCGAAGTGCTGTCGGGCATGCTCACGCCGAGCGGCGGCGAGTTGAATCTGCACGGTGAACGATTCACGCCGACCCATTGGCTCACACCGGCTGCCGCGCGCCGCCTGCGCCTGGCGCACGTGCCCGAAGACCGCCACCGGCGCGGCCTCGTCCTGCCCTTCATGGCCTGGGAGTCGGCCGCGCTCGGTTACCACGACCGCCCGCGTTACAGCCTGCGCGGCTGGATGCGGCGCGCCGCCATGCATGCCGACACCGCCGCGATGATGGAACGCTACGACGTGCGGCCACGCAATGCCTTGCTGCGCTCATCGAAGTTCTCCGGCGGCAACCAGCAGAAGCTGGTGCTCGCACGCGAGGCCTTGCCGGAGCCGAAGGTGCTGCTGGTCGGGCAGCCGACTCGCGGTGTCGACATCGGCGCGATCGAGTTCATCCACGGCCGCCTGCGCGCGATGCGCGATGCCGGGGGCGCCTTGCTCGTGGTCTCGAGCGAGCTCGATGAAATCCTCGCGCTGGCCGATCGCGTGCTGGTGATGGACCGTGGGCGCATCGTCGGTGAACTGCCGATCGATGCATGCAGCGAGCGCGCCTTGGGGCTGCTGATGGGTGGCGCGCAGCAGGCGGTGGCGGCATGAGTGGTGCTGCATCGAACGAACTGCCGCGCTGGATCGATCTCGTCCTGCTGCCCGCCGTCAACCTCACGGTGGCCTTGCTCGTCGCCGGCATCGTTGTCCTGCTCGTCGGCCAAAGCCCCGTTCAGGTTCTCACGCTGCTGATCAAGGGCGCCTTCGGCAGCCGCATCGGCGTCAGCTACACCTTCTACTACGCGACCACCTTCGTCTTCACCGGTTTGGCCGTCGCCGTCGCCTTTCATGGCGGCCTGTTCAATATCGGCGGCGAAGGGCAGGCGATGCTCGGCGGCCTCGGCGCCTCGCTGGCCGCGCTCGCGCTCGGCGAGCACCTGCCGAGCTGGGCGATGCTGCCGATCATGGTCGCGGCCGCCGCGCTGTTCGGCATGGCCTGGGCGGCCGTGCCCGCGGTCTTGCAGGCCTACCGCGGCAGCCACATCGTCATCACGACGATCATGTTCAATTTCATCGCCTCGGCCCTGCTGGCCTATCTGCTGGTCGATGTGCTGAAGGCGCCCGGCAACATGACGGTGGAAAGCCGCAGCTTCGCGCCCTCGGCCCACATGCCCGGGGTGCACGAGGTGCTCGCCGGCTGGGGCATCGAGTGGCCGCGCTCGCCGCTGAACCTGAGCGTGCTGCTCGCCGCGGCCTGCGCGCTCGGTGTGTACCTGATGCTGTGGCGCTCGCGCCCCGGTTACGCATTGCGCGCCGTCGGCCACGCACCTGACGCGGCGCACTACGCCGGCATCCGCCCGCGTGCGCAGGTCGTGATGTCGATGGCCTTGTCGGGTGCACTCGCGGGCCTGGTCGGCATCAACGAGGTGGCGGGTGTGCATGGCCGCCTGCTGCTCGAATTTGTCGCCGGTGCGGGCTTCGCCGGCATCGCGGTCTCGCTGATCGGGCGCAATCACCCGGTCGGCATCGTGCTTGCCGCGCTGCTCTTCGGCGCGCTCTACCAGGGTGGCGCCGAACTCGCGTTCGAGATCTCCGGCTTCAGCCGGGACATGGTGTTCACGCTGCAAGGCCTGATCGTGCTGTTCTCCGGTGCGATGGCCCAAGTGGCCGCGCCCACGCTGGCGCGCTTGTGGTTCGCGTTGCAGCGGCGCCGCCGACCTGCCACTGCAACGGACGAACCGATGCAAGAGAAAGCCCCGGAGGCCGCCGGTGGATGAACTGCTGATCGGCACCCTGATCGCCTCGACGCTGCGGGTTTCGACGCCGCTGATCCTGTGCGCGCTGGCCGGCGTGCTGGCCGAGCGCGCGGGTGTAATCGACCTGGGCCTGGAAGGCAAGATGCTGCTGGCTGCGTTTGCCGCGGGCAGCACCGGCGCGGTCACAGGTTCGATCACGCTGGCGCTCGGTGCGGCGCTGCTGGTCGGCGTCGCGCTGTCGATGCTGCACGGCTACGGTTGTGTCAGCCACCGCGGCGATCAGGTCGTGATGGGCATGGCCATCACGATGACGGCTGCGGGCCTGACGGTCGTGCTCGGCATCGCATGGTTCCACACCGGCGGGCAGACGCCGCCGCTGCCGAATGCGGTGCGCTACTCGCCGTGGTTCGGTGGCGCCGTGGCCGCGTTGAGCGACGTGCCGCTGATCGGCAAGGTGCTCGCGCTCGCGCTGCTCGGCCACAACGTGCTCGTGTACGGCGCTCTCGCCCTCGTGGCCGGCGTGTGGTGGCTGCTGTTCCGCACCCGCTTCGGCCTGCGCCTGCGTGCCTGCGGCGAGAACCCTGCGATGGTGGATGCGGCGGGCGTTTCGGTCGTCAGGCTGCGCTACCAGGCGCTCGGTTTGAACGGCCTGTTGTGCGGCCTGGCGGGCTCGTACTTGGTGATGGCGCAGAACGCCTCTTTCATGCCGCACATGACGGCCGGGCGCGGCTACATGGCCCTGGCCGCGATGATCTTCGGCAAGTGGCACCCGGTGGGCGCGCTGTGGGCCTGCCTCTTGTTCGGCTTTCTCGATGCCGCGTCGATCCGCCTGCAAGGGGTCGTGCTGCCCGGCATCGGCGCGGTGCCGGTGCAGGCGATCCAGGCCTTGCCGTATGTGCTGACGGTGGTGTTGCTGGCCGGCTTCATCGGCCGCGCGTATGCGCCGCGAGCGCTCGGCATTCCTTATGTCAAAGAGCGGTGAAGGAGCGCTGAGGTGCTGGAAGAATCGATCCTGAACGCCCTGGTCGAAGCCGCCCGCAGCGCGCGCGCGCAGGCCTATGCGCCGTACTCGAAGTTCGCCGTCGGCGCCGCGGTGCTCGACGACACCGGCCGTATCCACGCCGGCTGCAATGTCGAGAACGCGGCCTACCCGCAAGGTGTGTGCGCCGAGGCCACCGCCCTCGTGCACATGGTGATGGCCGGCGGCCGCCAGGTGCGCGCGGTCGCGGTGGTGGGCGATGCGCCCGAGCCCGTGACCCCCTGCGGCG
Source organism: Rhizobacter sp. (assembly GCA_025361845.1). Classification (GTDB taxonomy): domain Bacteria; phylum Pseudomonadota; class Gammaproteobacteria; order Burkholderiales; family Burkholderiaceae_C; genus JANYJL01. Next base: position 9,509 of record JANYJL010000052.1, on the reverse strand, counting down.
GCTGCCGCCAGAAGATCCGCGAATTCGCGGCCGACGACGTGCCAGTGCTCATCGCCGACCTGCACATCGTGCGCGCCCGCTACACGCTCGGCGAGTTGCTGCCCGCGAGCTTCGGGCCCTCGCACCTGAACCCTGTTTGAAAGACGCGCATGACCGACGACACCATCGAGCCTTGCCTGCGCCGCATTGCGCACGCTGCACCGGACCGTCGGCCCGAGCTGGCGGTGGTGCTCGGCTCGGGCTGGAATGCGATGGCCGAGCAGGTGCAGGCGCCGCTGCGCATCCCGTACACCGAGTTGCCTGGTTTCCCGCATGTGGGTGTCGATGGGCACGCGGGCAGCCTGCTGTTCGGGCACATCGGCGAACGCGAGGTGGTACTGCTCTGCGGCCGCCAACATGCTTATGAAACGGGCCGCGCCGATGCGATGAAGGGGGCGGTCCGCACCCTCGCCAAGCTCGGCTGCAAGGCGCTCGTGCTGACGAATGCGGCCGGCAGCCTGGACGCCAGCATGCGCCCCGGCGAGCTGATGCTCATCAACGACCACCTTAACCTGCCGCAGCAATCGCCATTGGTCGGCGAGCCGGGCTCGGCACGTTTTGTCGACATGGGCGATGCCTACGATCCGCGCCTGCGCGCCACAGCGATACAGGCCGCGGCGCGCAGCGGCCTCAAGGTGCATCAAGGTGTCTACGCCTGGATGCTCGGCCCGCAGTTCGAGACGCCGGCCGAGATCCGCATGCTGCAAGGCATGGGCGCCCATGCGGTCGGCATGAGCACGGTGCCCGAGACCATCCTCGCGCGCCACGCGGGGCTGCGCGTGTTGGCGGTGTCCCTGCTGACGAACATGGGTTGCGGCATGGAGAAGGAGAGCCTGAGCCATGCCTTGACGCTCTCGGCCGCTCAGGAAGCGGCGGGACGCGCGGCCGGCTTCCTGGCCAGCCTGATCGCTGCGCTGGAGCTTTGAATGGATGCTTCGATCGACCCGACCCAGGCCGCACGCATCGCACTGGCCTGCCTTGATCTCACCAGCCTGAACGACGGCGACACCGCGGCCGACATCGACACGCTGTGCGCGAAGGCGCAAGGCCGGTTCGGCCAGGTCGCCGCGGTCTGCGTGTGGCCGCGCTTCGTGGCGCAGGCGCGGGGCTTGCTGCCGCCCGCCATCCGCGTGGCCGCGGTGGCCAACTTTCCCGATGGCTCGCTCGACACGGCGCGTGCGGTGCGCGAGGCCAAGGCCATCGTCGATGCGGGCGGCGATGAAGTCGATCTGGTGCTGCCCTACCGCGCCTTCATCGCAGGGCAGGGCGCCGCCTGTGCCGCGTTGGTTGCCGCCGTGCGCGCAGCCGTCCCTGGCCACACGCTGAAGCTCATCATCGAATCGGGCGAGTTGAAGGACACGGCCTTGATTCGCGCAGCGTGCGAATTGGGCCTCGCCGAAGGCGTGGACTTCCTCAAGACGAGCACCGGCAAGAGCCTCGTGTCGGCCACACCTGAAGCGGCGACAGTCATGCTCGAAACGATCGCTGCCCATCCGCGCGGCGCGTTGGTCGGTTTCAAGGCCTCGGGGGGTGTGCGGCGGGTGGCCGATGCCGCGCTCTACATCGCGCTGACGCGCAAGCACCTCGGCGCCGCGAGCCTCGTCCCCGCACGTTTGCGTTTCGGCGCGAGTGGCTTGCTCGGTGACATCGAGGCCGTGCTCGCGGGCTCGGCGAGTGCCGCGCCGGGCAGCGGCTACTGACGACCGTGGCCGAGCCGATGCTCGCGCAGGAAATCATCCGCCGCAAACGCGACGGCGGCACGCTGAGCGTGGCCCAGGTCGATGCCTTCGTGCGCGGCCTCGTCGACCGCAGCTGGAGCGAAGGCCAGGTCGCCGCGCTCGCGATGGCGGTCTGCCTGCGCGGCATGGACCGCGACGAGTGTGTGGCGCTGACCCGCGCGATGACGCACTCGGGCCAGGTGCTCGACTGGCGTGGCGCCAAGCTGCGCGGCCCGGTGCTCGACAAACATTCCACCGGCGGTGTGGGCGACAAGGTGAGCCTGATCCTCGCCCCCATCGTCGCGGCCTGCGGCGGCGTGGTGCCGATGATCTCCGGCCGCGGCCTGGGCCACACCGGCGGCACGCTCGACAAACTCGCGAGCCTGCCCGGCTACACCATCGCACCGTCGCGTGCGGTGCTGCTGCGTGTCTTGCGGGATGCGGGCTGCGCCATCGTCGGCGCGAGCGCGCGCATCGCGCCTGCCGACCGGCGGCTTTACGCCGTGCGCGACGTGACGGCGACGGTGGAATCGGTCGCGCTCATCACCGCGAGCATCCTGTCGAAGAAACTCGCGGCGGGTTTGCAGAGCCTGGTGATGGACGTGAAGGTCGGCAACGGCGCGTTCTGTGCCGACCTCGCGACGGCGCGCACTCTCGCCACCAGCCTGGTCGAAGTTGCCAACGGTGCGGGTTTGCCGACTGTGGCCCTCATCACCGACATGAACCAGGTGCTCGGCACGAGTGCCGGCAACGCGCTTGAAGTGCGCGAGTCGATCGACTTCCTGACCGGCGTGGCGCGCGAACCGAGGTTGTCGGAAGTGACGTTCGCGCTCGCGGTGCGCATGCTGCGCTTGGGCGGGCTCGCGCAGGACGATGCGGAGGCCGAACGGCGCGTGCAGCAAGCCTTGTCCAGTGGCGCGGCGGCCGAGTGTTTTGCGCGCATGGTCGCCGGCCTCGGCGGTCCGGCCGATGTGCTGGCAGCGGGCGGTGCACAGCTGCCGCAGGCGCCGGTGCAACGCGCCGTGCCGGCGCCACGTGGCGGCGTGCTGGCATCGATGGATACGCGTGCCCTGGGCCTCGCAGTGGTCGCACTCGGCGGCGGGCGTCGCCGTGCAAGTGATGCCGTGGACCCGCGTGTCGGCTTCGATGCGATGCTGCCCTTGGGGCGCATCGTGCAAGCAGGCGAGCCGCTCGCCATCGTTCACGCGGCCAGCGCGGACGCAGCCGACGCGGCCATCGCAGCGGCCCTGGCCGCGATGCGTGTCGACGACAGCGCAGGCCCGATCGGCCCGGCCGTGATCGAACAAATCAGTGGAGCCTGAGCCATGCGATTGCCGCACGTCCCCTTCGTCAAGATCTGCTGCATCGCCAGCATCGAAGAGGCACGCCTGGCGGTGTCGGCAGGCGCGTCAGCGCTCGGCCTGGTGTCGGCGATGCCGAGCGGCCCGGGTGTGATCGCGGACGAGTTGATCGCGCAGATTGCGGCCACCGTGCCGCCGCCGGTCGCCACGTTCCTGCTCACCTCGCGGCAGGACGCCGACGGCATCATCGAGCAGCATCGTTTCTGCCGCACCACCACGCTGCAGCTCGTCGACCATGTGCCGCATGCCGAGCTGCGCAAGCTGCGGCGTGCGCTGCCCGGCATCGGCCTCGTGCAGGTGATTCACATCACCGGCGAAGAGTCGGTCGAAGAAGCACGCGCGGTGGCGGGCCTGGTCGATGCGTTGTTGCTCGACTCGGGCAACCAGAAACTGCCGGTGAAGGAACTCGGCGGCACCGGCCGCACGCACGATTGGCGCCTGAGCCGGCGCATCCGCGACGAAGCCGGTGTGCCGCTGTTCCTCGCCGGTGGCCTGAAGGCCGACAACGTGGCCGATGCGGTGGAGGCTGTCGCGCCGCACGGCTTGGACCTGTGCAGCAGCGTGCGCAGCGAGGGCCGGCTCGATGCCGCCAGGCTGCGCGCCTTCTTCAGCGCGCTGGCACAGCCACCGCGCGCTTCGTGATGAAACGCTGGCGCACGCGCCAGCCGAGCAGCACGGCGATGACGACGGCGTAGATCGCCACTTCACCGAAGTTGTTCTTCGCTGCCTTCATCCAGAAGAAGTGCAGCAGGCCGAGCAGCACGATCGCGTAGACCGACTTGTGCAGCGCCTGCCAGCGCTTCGCGCCGAGGGCCTTGATGGCGCGGTTGAACGAGGTGGCGGCGAGCGGGATCATCAACAGCAGCGCAAGGAAGCCGACCAGGGCGAACGGGCGCTTCGGGATGTCCTTGACGATCGCGTCGATGTCGAAGCCCATGTCGAGCCAGGCATACGACAGGAAGTGCAGCACGACATAGAAGAACGAGAACAAACCCAGCATGCGCCGAAAGCGCGCCAGAGAGGGCTGCTTGATCCAGGTGCGCAGGGGCGTGACGGCCAGCGTGATGCACAGGAAACGCAGCGTCCAGTCACCGGTCTTGCGGATCAGCGCTTCGGCCGGGTTCGCACCCAGCGCGTTCGCGTAGGCGGCGTAGAACATCCAGGCGAAGGGCAGCAGGCAGATCGCGAACAGGATCACCTTCGCGGCAGGGTGCAGCAGCAGAGACTTCGGCTTGGCGCTCGCGGCTCGTTGCGGGGCAGTCGAGGTTGACATGGTGGCGGTGTTCATGGCGGTTCAGAAATTCTTCTTCAGGTCCATGCCCGTGTAGAGCTGGCCGACCTGGGCTTCGTAGCCGTTGAACATCAGCGTCGCGCGCTTCTTCTGGAACAGGCCGTCTTCGCCGATGCGGCGTTCGGTGGCCTGGCTCCAGCGCGGGTGGTCCACGGTCGGGTTCACGTTCGAGTAGAAGCCGTACTCGTTCGCGTTGGCCTTCATCCAGCTGCTTTGCGGCTGTTTGTCGGTGAAGCGGATCTTGACGATCGACTTGCCGCTCTTGAAGCCGTACTTCCAAGGCAGCACCGCGCGCACCGGCGCGCCGCTCTGGTTCGGCAGCACCTCGCCATATAGGCCGAAGGCGAGCAGGGCGAGCGGGTTCATCGCTTCGTCCATGCGCAGGCCTTCCACGTAAGGCCAGTCGAGCACGCCCGAGCGCAGGCCGGGCATCTGCGCCTTGTCGGCCAGGGTCACGAACTCGACGTACTTGGCGTTGCCGGTCGGCTCCACCTTCTTGATGAGCTCGGCGAGCGAATAACCCACCCACGGAATCACCATCGACCAGCCTTCGACACAGCGCAGGCGATAGAGACGTTCTTCGAGCGTGGCGAGCTTCATCAACTCGTCGAGGTCGTAGACCTTGGGCTTCTTGACTTCGCCTTCGATGGCGACCGTCCACGGCCGGGGCTTGAGTGAGCCCGCGGTGCGGCCGGGGTCGGCCTTGTCGGTGCCGAATTCGTAGTAGTTGTTGTAGCTCGTCACGTCCGCATACGGGGTGAGCTTTTCCATCGTGATGGCGCCCGGCACCGCGCTTCGCGCGCCGGCCAGTGCGGTGAGTTTGTTCGGGCGCACGGTTTGCGCCAGCGCATCACGGCCGGCCCAGGTGGCCAGCGTGGCGCCGGCGGCGCCGGTGGCCAGCAGTTTCAGCAGGTCGCGGCGGCCTTCGTAGACGCCTTGCGGGGTGATGTCGGACGCGTGCGGGTGGACAAAACCGCGGTCTTTGAGGAAGTGCATGAGCGGGACTCCAGTTCGGGGGCTTGCATATGAGTCTGCGCAACGGCCGCGGTTCTTACAGAACCGGAATTTTCAGCGCACCAACTCAGATGACATCGCGGTAGTCGGTCGGCTCGAACAGGCGCAGCGAGCTTTGCGACACCCGCTCGCGGAAGCTCTTGCGCGCGAACAGCTTGGCCTGGGCCTGGTCGGGCAGGTCGGTGATGTTGATGACGTTCTTGACGATCAGGGTGTCGATCACGTCTTCGATCACGCGCACGAACTCGGCGTCCAGGCGCGAGAAATCTTCTCGCGCTCGGTCGGCATTGCCGACGAAGGCCTGCACGTCGGGGTGTTCGTCGGCCAGGAACTCGGCCGTGCCGGCGGCTTCACGGTGCAGGCTGGCGATGCGGCCTTCGGTGTCGCGACGGATGTAAGGCATGGCGGTCGCAAAAGTGGTTGTACGGTCACTATAGGCCCCGCGGTGGCTGGCCCATGCATGAAGAAGGCCGGTGCAAGACCGGCCTTATTTCACGCGCGAAGCGGGCGCGCCTTCAGTGGAGACCGGCCACGTAGTCGGCCACGGCCTTGATTTCCTTGTCGTTCAACTTCGCGGCCACGCCCATCATCTGCGCGCTGTTCTTGCGCACGCCGCCGCGGAAGGAGACCAGCTGGGCTTCGGTGTAGTCCGAATGCTGGCCGGCCAGGCGCGGGTACTGGGCCGGGATGCCGGCGCCGGTGGGGCTGTGGCAACCGGCGCAGGCCGGCACGTTGCGGTCGGCGATGCCGCCGCGGTAGATCTTTTCGCCCAGGGCGACGAGGTCCTTGTTCTTCGAGAAGCCCGGCTTGGCCTGCTTGGAGGCATAGAACGCGGCGACGTTTTTCATGTCGTCTTCGGACAGCGTGGTCGCCATGCCCTTCATGATGGCGTTGTCGCGCTTGCCTTCCTTGAACTCGGCCAGTTGTTTGGCCAGGTACTCGGGGTGCTGGCCTTGCAGGATCGGGTTGGCGGGGCTGCCGCGCGAGCCGTCGGCCGTGTGGCAGGCGCCGCAGACGGCGGTCGACGTGGCCTGGCCCTTGGCCAGATCGGGCTTGGCAGCGGCGGCGTGGGCTTCTTCGGCAGCGGCCGTGGAGGCCGTGGTGGCGAACAGCGCGGCGGCCATCAGGCCAGACAAAAACAGGGCAACAGGCTTCATGGGGGATGACGGTCTCTTGTGCAAAACCCGCAGATTTTACAATGGCGGTTTTGGGCGACTCCATGGCCGAGCAAAAGACATCCAACAAAGCGCGCCTTTCCGCTGGTTCCGCCGCACCGGCCGCCCAGCTTCCCGAAGCCGACCCGGCCAAACTCGCCCTCGCGTGGACCCACACTGCGCGCTTTCTCACGACCGCCGCCCAACTCGACCAGCTGCCCGTGACCGAGCTGCCCGAGATCGCTTTCGTCGGCCGCTCGAACGCCGGCAAGTCCACTGCGATCAACATGCTGACGCAGCAAAAGCGCCTGGCCTTCGCGTCGAAGACCCCCGGCCGCACCCAGCACATCAACCTGTTCGAGCTGGGGCCGAAGCTGCAAGCCAACGCACTCTTCGCCGACTTGCCGGGTTATGGCTACGCGGCGGTGGCGCGCGGCGCCAAGCTGCGTTGGCAGAAGGTGATGGCTGACTACCTGAACGTGCGCCGCAGCCTGACCGGCGTGGTGATGATGGTCGATTCGCGCCTGGGTTTCACCGACCTGGACCGCCAGTTGCTCAGCTTCGTCGCGCCGCGTTTGTCGAACGGTGCGGTCAAGCTGCTGGTGTTGTTGACCAAGGCTGACAAGCTCACCCGGGCCGAATCGAACGCGGCCCTGGCTTCGGCGCAGGCCGAGCTGGGCGAGATCACCACCGACGAGGCCGATGTGGGCATGACGCTCTTTTCGGCGCTCAAGCGAACGGGCGTGGACGATGCCGCGCAGGTGCTGCACGGCTGGGTGCTCACGGCGCGGCTGGGCGAGTGAACCGCTGATTCAGGGCCGGCCGACGACGAGGTACAAACCCGTCGCGCCGCGCGGCGCGTAGGTGACGCCCAGGTACATCGGCCCCAGGCCGGTGTCTGCGCCGAGGAACAGGCTCATGCCGCTGCGCAGGTCCGAGAGTTTGGCGTCGCCGCGCTCGTTCCAGGCATTGCCGGCCTCCAGGCTGGCGCCGACGAACAGGCCGCGTGTCAGCACCGGCGAGTTCTCCAGCCGCTTGTAGTAGATGAGCCGGCCGAAGGCGAGGTAGTTGCCGGTGATCTGCCCCGGCTTATAGCCCGAGAGCTGCTGGAAACCACCGAGCGAATAGCGCCCCACGCCGGCCACGGACGCTTCGCCCGAATACTGCCAGCGCCCGTAGGCATTGAGCGTGTGCTGGCGCCAGGTGGCAACGCGCGTGAACTGCACTTCGTAGCGGGTGAAGCCGCCACGTTCGGTGCCGGCGCGGCGGCCCGCCACCGCCTCGCCATCGACGCGGTAGCCGTGCTGCGGGAAGTTGGCGTAGTCGAGCTGATCGACCACGGCGCCGAGGCGCAGGCCGGTCTCGCGCACGCTCAGGTTGCCGCGCGGGCCGGTGTAGTCGCTCGACAGGATCTCGGGCTCGCCCGCCAGCACCACGTGCGTGACACCGATGCGCAGCTCGCCCAGGCGACCCCAAGGCTGCCCGAGGTCGATGCCGAAGCGCGCCGCGCGGCGGTCGAAGCGCCCGCGCTCGGCGCCGCTGTCGGCGTTGTAGACGGAGACCTCGCGCCGCTCGATGTCGCCATAACCGGCGAGGAACCAGTCGTTGCCGAGGCCGCTGGTCCAGTTCAGCGGGTGGTAGACCTCGCTGAACCAGCGCGGCACCTCGCCGATCTGGAGCAGGTTGCGCCACTCGGTGCCGTTCTCCGTGAGCCAGTGGCGGTTGTGGCTGAGCTTGATGTTGAAGGCGCTGCGGCCGGCGAAATCGGTGTTCATGTCCAGGCCCACACGCAGGTAATGCGGGCCCCAGGATTTGTCTTCCAGATCGAACACCAGGCCGTCGCCTTCGGGCGTGGACATGAGCTGGTAGTCCGAACGCATGTAGTCGCCGCTGGCCGCCAGCAGGCGCGCGTCGCGTGCCGCTGCCGCCGGGTCGAAGGGTTTGCCGACCGCCGATTCGAGCTGGGCCTCGAAGCGTTTGGGGTTCGTCACCGTCGTGCCCTCGAAGTGCACGAAGGCGAGGGTGGTGTCGGGCGGGGCTGGGCGCACCTGGGCGGCACGCCACTGCGCATAGGCCTCGGGCGTGGTGGCCAAGGCCTGCAGGCGTGCGAGCAAGCTCTCGGCACCGGCCTCGCCGCGGTGAATGAGTTCGCGGGTCTTGTTGAAGTCGCCCGACGTCAGCTCGCCGAGCGTGGGCACGATCAGCACATCCTGCGGTGTCAGCGAGGCCAGGCTGCGCTGCACGTTCTGCTCGGTCAGGATGTTGATCATCTGCGCCGTCAGGCCGCCGACCGACGACAGGGTCTCGCGCCCGGCGAGTGGCGTGCCGACGTTCACGGCGATCACCAGATCGACGCCCATCGCGCGTGCCACGTCGACCGGCAGGTTGTCGGTCAGGCCACCGTCGCCGAGGATCTGGGTGTGCACCTCCGTCGGTGCGAACACGCCGGGCACGCTCATGCTCGAACGCAGCGCCAGCGCCAGGTCGCCGCTGGACAAGATCACAGACTTGCCCGACTCCATGTCGGTGGCCAGCGCGCGGAAGGGGATCGGCAGATCGTCGAAGGCATGGATCGCGCGCACCGGCAGGGTGTAGCGGCGCAGCATGGTTTCCAACCCGCGGCCCGAGAGCGCGCCGAGCGGCACACGCAACTCGCCCTCATGCAGGCCGATCTCGATCACCGGCGAGATGTCGAAGTCTTCTTCCTTGCGGCGCTGCGAGAGCTGCTCGCGCGAGACGCGCGTGGCGAAGACGCGGTCCCATTCGACAGCGAGCAGTTCGGTTTCGAGCCGGTCGGCCGACATGCCGCTGGCATACAGCCCGCCGATGATCGCTCCCATCGAGGTGCCGACGATCACGTCGACCGGCACGCGCTCGCGCTCCAGCAGTTTGAGCACGCCCACATGGGCGAGGCCGCGCGCGCCGCCGCCTG
>JANYJL010000047.1 GCA_025361845.1 Rhizobacter sp. | reverse complement strand
GCGATTGCTCGCGTTGACGGTGTGGGGGCCGGTCCTTACCTGCCTGCTGCGGGTGGTCGGCTGACGATTACCGCGCTGGGTGATGTGGATGTACCAAACCCGAGCTATGCGGGACCGTTCGCGGTCAACACTCCGGCCAGTCTGAGGACGATCAGGCGCCACTATGGATTCGGTGATGTGCAGGGCTCCGGCACGGTGTCGATTGGCGGCGTCCCGCTGACGATCAGCTCTTGGAGCGACATGACGATCGTCGTCAACGTGCCCGCGGGTAGGAGCGGTCAACTGACGATCACGGCGGGCAATGGAAAGTCGACCGTCGACGCAGTAACGGTGACTGCGGAAGATGCAACGCCGAAGCGGGTTCCCACGACCGCCTTCCCGACGATCCAGTCGGCCATTGATGCGGCAACACCGGGTGACCTGATCCTGGTCGATGCTGGCACCTACAACGAACTGGTCATCATGTGGAAGCCAGTGCGCCTTCAGGGCGTGGGTGCCAGCTCGGTGATCATCAATGCCGCCAAGTACCCGACGAGCAAGCTGGACAACTGGCGCCCGCTGATCAATGCGATGTTTGGCATCGACACCGCGACAGGGAACCCCGCCGCCGTGGCGCAGGTTGACCCGCTGCCGGGCCAGGAAATCACGGGTGGCGTTGTGCTGCTCGAACCCTCGGTGCTGGGCACAGAGGAAGGAGCAGGTATCACCGTGCTGGCCAAAGGCCTCAGGGCCGATGGAACACGATTGACGAACAGCGCGATTGACTGTTCGTACGGCTCGACGACCACGGTCACCTTCGACGTGGACAACGGCGCGAACACGGTGCCAAACCCCGGCCTCAGCAACTTCCTGTGCAAGAGTTCGCGCATCGACGGCATCAGCGTGACCGGTGGCGACGCCGGTGGCGGCATCTTCGTCAATGGCTGGGCGCACAACCTGGAAATCGCCAACAACCGTGTTTATGGCAATGCCGGTGCCTTCCATGGCGGCGTGCGGATCGGCGTGCCGTACCTGGAAAATCTGGGCTTCCCGGGCCTGAGCGAAACCGCCGACGGCACAGTGGTCGGTACACCGAGCGTCACGGGCGGTGTGATCGATGGCTGGGGCTTCGACAAGAACGTGAAGGTTCACCACAACACGATCACGAAGAATGGCGTGATCGAAGGGCCCGCCGGCGGCAGTGGTGCCGGTGGTGGGGTGTCGATCTGCACGGGCACCGACGGCTACAGCGTCGATCACAACTGGGTCTGCGGCAACATCAGCAGCTCCGACGGCGGCGGTATCGGCCACATCGGCTTCAGCCAGGGCGGCACGATCGCCTTCAACACGGTGCTGTTCAACCAGTCCTTCCAGCAGACCACGTCGACCCACGGCGGCGGTATTGCCGTGGTCGGCGAACCGCCATTGTTCGGTGCCACGGTGTCACCGGGGACGGGCAACTTGACCATCGATGCCAACGTCATCCGCGGCAATTTTGCCGAGGCCGGCCACGGCGGTGGTGTCCGCCTGCAGCAGGTCAACGGCGGTGATGTCGCAGCGTTCCCGGGCCAATCGAACCGTTGGCACAAGGTGGCGGTGACCAACAACATCGTCGACAACAACGTCGCGGGCTGGGGTGGTGGTGGCATGTCGCTGGCCGACACGATCAACAGTGTCGTCGTCAACAACACGGTGGCATCGAACGACAGCGTGGGCATCGCCGGGTCGCTGCTGTTCAATGCGCTGGGTGCACCGGTCAGTGGCAGGCCGAATCCGGCCGGTGTGAGCTCGGATCCGACCAGCGCGCAGCTGATCGCCGCATTGCCCAATGCACAGAAGGCAGCGAACACGATTTCGAAGCCGACCGCCTTTTCCAACAACATCGTGTGGCACAACCGGGCATTCAACTTCGACACGACAACGGCAGGTGTGGCACGTTTGTGCAACACCAGCAATGGAGTTGGAACGGGAGCGGCATGCAAGCTTCTGGCTGACCAGGCAACAACCGGGGCCTGCGATGCGAGTGCTGTGTACTGGGACATCGGTCGGTTGGGTGACGTGGGTGTTGCTGGCGCGACGGGCACTGGCAGCGCCAACCTTCGGTTGAATCCGACCTTCTCGGTCTTGTCGAGCACGACCGGGTACGGCAACGCCAATAACAGCGCGGGAAATCCGCTTCTTCTCGACGTGTACTGCAACGGCTCACGCGTGACGCCGGAATTCCCCGGGGTCATCAATCCGCCGAGCGTGAAGAACCTTCAGGTCGCCGCGACGCTGGACGAGGGTAACAACTACGTCAACATGCGTTACGGTCCGCTCAGCCTGCTCAGGCCGACGAGTTCTGCGGGCACTGCTTTCGTGCCGTTCGGTGACTATCACCTGGCGGGGCAATCTGGCTCGGCATACAACAATGGCACTCCGGCCAATGCGCCGAACCACGACGTGGACAATCAGTTCCGGCCGCAAGGCGGAACCGCCTTCGACATCGGTGCGGACGAATTCTTCACCGGAGTGGTGGCACCGGCGCCGCACGCGGTGCTCTCGCCTGCGTCGCATGCCTTCGGCAATGTTGCCCTTGGCGCGACGAGCAGTTCGTTCACCTTCAGCCTGTCGAACACCGGGAATGCTCAATTGACAGGCATTGCAGTGACATTCACCGGGACTTTCGCGCGGGCAACTCCTGCTCTTGCTGGCGGGACTTGCGGGGTGACCTTGAACGCAGGTACCAGTTGCACCATCAACGTGGTCTTCCGGCCGACGGCGATTGGCGATGTCATCGGCACGCTGAGCGTGGCCAACTCGGACGTGTTCACCAGTCCGCAAACGGCCAGCTTGACCGGTACCGGGGTTCCCGCGGTTGCAAAGGCCCTATTGACGCCGACGAGCTGGAATGCAGGGACAGTGACGCGTGGTGCGGCCGGGGGGATTATCCCGTGCGTAGGTACCGGCGTTGGACCTTGCCAGCTGTTCGTCTTGTCCAACCCGGGAACCGCGCCGCTGACCGGTATCACCAAGGCGCTCTCAGGTTCCAACGACTACGCGTTCGTCCCCCTGTTGACGACTTGTGGCACGGGTGCGGGGCAGTTTCTCGGACAAGTCACAACCTTGGCGCCGGGGGCGTTTTGCACCATGACCGTACAGTTCCGTCCCAAGACGACCGATGCGGCGAACTCGACGCAAAATGCCATCTTGACGGTGACGGACTCGGTGGCACCGCCACAGACTGCGACGATCACTGGGGTCGCGCGCTGAGTCGATGTTGGAAGCAAAGGCAGGACTCGGGTGATGCTGTTCATTGAATCGTCAGTGAGCAGCATCGTCCGGTTCAACAGCCGCGGCCCGGTCAGGCTTCGCGCGGCGCACTGAAAGGATCGACATGAGAACGCTTCTGCTGACGCTGACGCTCGCCGCGTCGATGTTCCATCCGGTCGTATCTGCTGAAGAAGCCATCGACAGCGAAGCGCTCGCGCAGTTGGACGCCCTGCTGGCGAGGTGTGCGACGGTCGACGAAAAGAACGAAGCGAATATCAAGCAACTGCGCGAAGGCATTCTGGCGGACATGGCGCCAGGCGAATTGAGTGCAGTGCGTGGTGGTGAGCGCTATCTGCGGGCGCGCAAGGCGGCCGATTCCGATGTGGCCAAGAGTGACCGGCAGCAAGTGCGCTCGATGTGCAAAATGCTTGCAGACTCGCAGAAGCCGGCCCCATGAAGCTTGCAGTCAAAGGCGCCCTGTTGCCGGCGCTCGCGTGTGCTGGCTTGCTTTGGAGTGTGGCATTGCAAGCGGCAGACGGCGGAGCCGAATCAACGGCCGTCGCCGCGCTGAATACGCGTCAAATGCCGGCGCAACAGGCCCCCGCAGCCACAGCAATCGAACCGGCCCGTTCACGCGCCACGCAAAGCCTCTACTTCAAACGCACCTGGGGTGTGGAGATCGTTGGAGTCAAGCCGGTTTCTTCCGGCTACATGCTGTCGTTCAAATACCGGGTGCTCGATCCGGAGAAGGCCAAGCTTCTCAATGACCGCCAGTCCAAGGCCTATCTCGTTGACGAAGCGACCGGCATCGTGCTGGCGGTTCCCGCAATGGAAAACGTGGGCGAGTTGCGCACTGGCGCTGCGCCTGAGGCGGACCGCACTTACTTCATGATCTTTGGCAATCCTGGCAAGCTGGTGAAGTCGGGCAGTCGCGTCAGCGTGATGGTCGGCGCAATGCACATCGACGGGCTGATCGTCGACTAGCCCTCGCGTATTCTGGACAGGGAGAAATGACGATGTTCAAGACTCAATTCACGGTGGTTGCGGGTGCTGTGTGGCTCGTGTTGGCGTCAGTCGCATCGGCCGCCACGGACCCGAGAACGACGGCGTCGCCGCGTGCCACGCCGGTGCCCCCACCCACCCTGGCTGCCGCCGCGTTGGCCCGCGCATCGGCCGCAGAACGAGTTGCTCCGTCGGTGGTGCCGGCGGACCTGCCGACTCTGACTGCTCAGCAAATTACCGAGCGAAACGCGAATGCGCGTGGCGGGCTGCAGGCGTGGCAACGAGTCAAGGCGATGACGCTGGCGGGCAAACTCGATGCTGGCAAAGTGCGCAAGGATGGTGGCCAGGTCGCGGTTGTCAGCAAACAGGAACGCGCCCAGGCCAAGGCCGAATTGCGCAAGGCACTGGCGCAAGGAACACTGGAAGCGGAGGCACAGAAAGTAATTCAGCTACCGTTCCAGATGGACCTTCAGCGTCCAGCCAAGACGCGCTTGGAAGTCCCGTTCCAGGGCCAGACTGCCGTGCAGGTCTACGACGGAGCGAACGGCTGGAAACTTCGACCCTTCCTCGGTCGACACGAAGTGGAGCCGTTCTCCTCTGAGGAGCTGAAGCTCGCTGCCAGCCAGCAGGAACTCGATGGTCCGCTGATCAACTCCAAAACCAAGGGAACGAAGGTGGAGGTCGAAGGTGGCGAGATGCTGGAAGGCCGCGGGGCCTATCGCCTCAAGCTGACGCTGAAGAGCGGCGACATACGCCATCTTTGGATCGATGCGAAGACCTTCCTCGACGTGAAGATCGACGCAGCGCCGCGCCGGTGGGACGGCAGGCTGCGCACGGTGACGACCTGGTTCCGCGACTACCGAACCGTCGATGGCTTGCAGATCGCACATCGGCTTGAAACGCGGCTCGAAGGCGTGCCCGGTTCGGAGAGCATCTACATCGAGAAGGTGGCACTCAACCCGCCTTTGGACGGGTCTCGTTTCGCCAAACCGCAGTAGGTGGTGCCAAGCTTGGCGCTGAGGAGCACATGATGACCGGCACCCTGTCGATGCATGCCCGCAGAATCCTGGCGATGGCCGCTGTGGCGAGCGCAGCTTTGCATGTGGCGCCGGCGGCCGCCCACGATGCCACCGACCCCAAGGCACACCAGCACAAGGCGACCGCGGGGATCAAGGTCGCGATGGCTGAATACACCGTGCCCGATGTCTGGCTGGTGCGCGACGACGACAAGAAGGTCAAGCTGACCCAGGAATTGCAGGACGGGCGGCCGGTGGTGCTCAACTTTGTCTACACCACCTGTCCCGGCATCTGCCCGGTGATGAGCGCGGTGTTCTCGCAGTTCCAGGAGCGCCTGGGGGCGGACCGCGAGAAGGTCCACATGGTCTCGATTTCGATCGACCCCGAACAGGACACGCCGGCGCGGCTGCGCGAGTACGCGAAGAAGTTTTCCGCAGGCAGCCAATGGCGGCACTACACGGGCACGGTGGCCGCAAGCATCGTCGCGCAAAAGGCGTTCGACAGTTACCGTGGTGACAAGATGAGCCACGACCCGCTGACGCTGATGCGAGCCGCCCCGGGAAAGCCGTGGGTGCGCATCGACGGATTTGCGACTGCGGATGACCTGCTCGAGCAGTACCTCGGGCTGTTGGCCCTGTGCGCCACGACGACGGCCATGAAATGAAGTGCGCGGCGCCGCGGCCTGGCGGCGTCGGCCAGGCCGCGCGACGACGCGCCACCATCGAGGCCATGAATCGGCCCAAACCTTTGCGCTCATTGCTGGCCCTGATCGGCTTGTTGCTCTGGCTCGTGACACCGGCGTGGCCCGCGGATGGGCATGCCGCAGCAGGCGAAGCCGTGTATCGACTAGGCGTGCTGCCGTCGGGGGCCATGCTGCGGGGTGAACGCGAGGCGGGCGTGCGCGTGGAAGCCCTGGGTGCCGCTTGTGTCACCTGCCATCGCCCCAGCGGACTCGGCACGACCGAGGGCCGCATCGTCGTGCCGCCCATCATCGGCAAATACCTGTTTCGGCCCCATTCCACCAATGTGCGGGACATGAGCCTGCCGCATGTCGTCGGATACCGTTCGACCCGGGAGCCGTATACCGACGCGAGCCTGGCGCGCGCGATTCGTGAAGGTGTGGGCCCGAACGGTCGGACGCTCAACTATCTGATGCCCCGGTATGCGCTGGACGATGCGACGATGGCCTCGCTCGTCGAGTACTTGAAGGGCTTGAGTTCCGACGCCGTGCCGGGCGTGAGTGACAGCACCTTGCACTTCGCAACCATCATCACACCCGACGCGGACCCGGTTCAGCGCAAAGGCATGCTCGATGTCATGGAGCGCTTTTTCGCCGACAAGAACGCCTTCATCCGCGGCGGGGTGAGGCCCATGCAGGCCACGCGCGAGATCGAATACCGTGTGTCGCGCCGCTGGCAGTTGCATGTGTGGGAACTCACCGGCGCGCCGGATCAGTGGGAGCGGCAGTTGCGCGCCCACCTTGCCGCAGAGCCCGTGTATGCGGTGATCTCAGGCCTGGGGCGTCGCAACTGGGAACCCGTGCATCGGTTTTGCCAGGCAGAGGCCTTGCCCTGCCTGCTGCCGAACGTCGACCTGCCGGTGACGGCAGAGGGTGAGTTCTATCCGGTCTACTTCTCGCGCGGCGTCCTGCTCGAGGCGGACTTGGTGGCTGGCCGCGTCTTCGAACAACGCGAGGCTGCGGGATTGCAACGCGTGGTTCAGGTGTTCCGCGAAGGCGACGTCGGCGAGAGCGCGGCGGCGGCCTTTGCCAAGGCTGTCGGTCCGACGGGGCTCAGGGTCGAGAGTCACGTGCTCGAAGCGGCAAGCCCTTCGAGTCGTGCGGGCGATGAACTGGCTGGCGCCATGAAGGATCTCGGCCCGGATGACGTGCTGCTGCTCTGGTTGCGAGGTGAGGACCTGGCACGGCTGCCGGCGGACATGCCCCGCGTTTCGATGGCATTCGTCTCGGGTGCCTTGGGGGGGCTGGAGCACGCGCCCCTGCCAGCCGCTTGGCATGCGGCCGTGCACATGACCTACCCGGCCGATCTGCCGGAGCTGCGCAAGATCCGAATGAACTTTCCGCTGGGCTGGTTCAAGATCAAGCAGATCGACGTGGTGGCGGAAAAGGTTCAGACCGATACCTACGTTGCTCTGGGCATCCTTGCAGAGACTCTGACCGACATGCTCGACAGTTTTGTTCGCGACTACCTTGTCGAGCGTGTCGAGGTGATGCTGAGTCACCGGCAAGTCAATGGTTACTACCCGCGACTCAGCCTTGCGCCGGGGCAGCGCTTTGCGTCCAAGGGGGGCTACATCGTTCGGTTCGCCGGGCCGCAGGGAGCCGCCGTCGTGGCCGATGGAGAGTGGATCGTGCCTTGACGCCGGACGGTGCTGCCGACCTCAAGCAGAGAGGTCGCTGGCCGAAGGCTGGCTCATCAGTCTTGCGATCGCGAATGGCCGGGCGATCAGGCCGAGTTCGAGCGCGACCAGGGTCAACTCGGCAGCGTTGCGCAAGCCCAGCTTGTGCATCAGGTTCGCACGATGCTTCTCGACGGTTTTCGGGCTGACGCTGAGAAACTCCGCCGCCCCGCGGTTGGTGCGTCCTTCTGCCACCAGTTGAAGGATGCTGCGTTCTCGCGTTGTCAGCATCTCCAGACGTGACGACTTGGTGCCCTTGCTTTGAGGGTGCAAGAAGCTTTGAACCACGTGCCCTGAGACATCCGGACTCAGGTACTTTTTGCCTTGCGCGACGCAGCGCATGGCCATCAACAATTCATCGATCGAAGCGTCCTTGAGGACGTAGCCGTCGGCGCCGACACGGAGTGCTTCGCGCACAAAGTCCTCGGTTCGAAATTCGGTGAGGATCACCACTTTGACATTCCCCTGTCGACGCTTGAGCTGGGACACACTTTCCAGCCCGTTGACACCGGCCAGCATGATGTCCATCAGCACCACGTCCGGGTTCAGGGTGAGGGATGCCTGAACTGCTTCCTTGCCACCGCGCATGTCACCGACGACAGTGAAGTCGTCGTGGGCCGAGATCAATGCGCTGAGCCCGAGTCGGAACAGATTGTTGTCGTCGACGAGAAGAACGCGAATGCTCATGATGAACTCCGGGGAACCGGCCTTGATGGGAAAGATGGTGCGGGGCCGCCGGCGGGGGCGCCGACGGAGGGTGGATTCACGACGGTGGGCCGTGCCGCAATGGAGACTGCAAAGACCCACTCGCGGTAAGCGGTCTTGCCACTGAATTGTTCGTAGCCTGGCCCGAACCCGGACTGTTTGATGGGCTCTTTGTCGGACAAGCTGTACACGCCGGCGATGCGGTCGCCCACGCGCAAAGCACCCCATTCGCTGCTGCCGGTCATCGGGTCGGGATACAGGCGCCTGAGGTGGTGCACGGGTATCGGGTAACGGTCGTCTTCGAGCAGGTCTTCAAAGCTGGACGGCAGTACGCGCCGGGCGCCCGGTGGAGCGCCGAAGTAATAGCGCTGGATGGCTTGCCGGTATTGGTTGCCGACAAAAAGCAACTCCGATTCCTGCGCGCGCTGTCGCGCCAGAGACCAGACATCGGCAGCGGCCATCATGGCGATGCCTCCCAAGGTCAAAACCAAAAGCAGTGCAAGCAGGACCACGCCCCTGGCGGGCTGCCCTTTCAGGCCGCGGCTGGAGCTGGCGAGACCGTCGGTCACTGACTTTCCTTGGGCGCTTGTGAGTCGGTCCGGGGTGCGGCCTGCACGTCGTAGACCGCACCCAGCGTCGGATCGGTGGGCGCGACGACGACCCAATCGGCTGCTTCCGAAACGGGGTCGATCGGGACTTGGCGCAGATAGCGTTTCACCACCAGATCGTCGAGTGTCGAGGGGTACTTCCCCTGGTCGCCGAAATACTTGTCGATGGCGTCGCGCATCGTGGCCAGGTTCTGTCTCTGGACATTCAGGCGCCCGTTGTCGAGCGCGGAAAAATAGCGTGGTACGGCGAGCGTGAGCAGCAGCGCAATCAGCGTCATGACGACCAACATCTCGATCAAGGTGAAGCCGCGCCGGGCGCAAGAATTCGCCGGGAGCAAGAAGCGATGGCAAGGCAAGGACCGCATGCAGGTGCTACCAGTTGGCATAGGGCGTGCCGTCCAGCGCGATGCCGGCGGACTTCGACGAGACATCGAACACGTCGGCACCGGGTTGCGGATCGTCGGCCCGGCTCGCGTAGGCTCGCGTGTTCCAGGTTTGTTCGGCTGGCGTTTGCGGGTCGGGGAAGAACGGGTCGCGCGGAAGCTGCCGCAGGAAGACGATGCGCTGCGAGGCATCCGTTGCGCCTGGGCCGAGGTCGCGTTTTGTTGTGGTGTCTAGCACTTGGGTCAGTACGTCAAGGGACGTCGGGAATCCCGATTCACCGGCAGCCTTGGGCAAGACGCCGGAGTCGGCTGCCGCCTTGTAGGCATCCAGACCATTGCGGATCGTTCGCAGCGCTTGACGCAACTCGGCTTCCTTGGCGCGCGTTGCAGTGATCTCGAACAGAGGCAACGACACCATGGCGGCCAATCCAACCAGGGCCAGCGTGATGACTAGCTCGATGAGCGTGAATCCCCGCGACCGAGACGGGCGAAAGGGCTGATTCATGGCGTGCCCTGTGGCGCACCGGCTTCTTCGGCCGACGCTGGCGTCGTTACCGGAGCAGGCGAGGAGGGTGGTGTGTCCGGTGCAGCTTGAGGTGCACCACCTGTTCCCGTGCGGCTGCCGTTCAAGAGCGGCAGAAGGTTGCGCATCGGTGTTGATGTGCTCGCAGCCGGCGCCGCTGAGGAAGACGCACTTGATGCGCTCGTTGAATTCGGCGCCGGCTGGCGCACGGGTGTTGCCGCTGACACGGCGGGGGCCGCCGCCAGTGCACCGCCACCGGACTGCCCACGCGCTACGCCGATGGGGTCCAGTTGCAGGGCATGCTCGCGGGTGCTGCTCTCGGTGCCCGAGAACACACTGCGCACCGACGCATCCAGCACCGCCGGCCCACGCAGGATGCGCGGTGTGATCGACAGGATGATCTCGGTCTTGCCGTTCGTGCCGCTGTTGTTGCCGAACAGTTTGCCGATCATCGGCAGGTGGCCGAGGCCCGGAACGCGGGTCGAGGTGTTGCGGTCCTGGGCAGAAATCAGACCACCGAGGATTTGCGTTTCGCCATCGCGCAGGCGCACCACCGTCTGCGCATTGCGGGTGCCGATCTGATAGGCCAACGATCCGTTCGGCCCCGGAATTTCCTTGACGATGTTGCTCACTTCCAGGTTGATGCGGATGCCGACTTCCTGATCCGAATAGACCTGGGGTTCGAACTCGAGCTTCAAGCCGACGTCCTGGTACTGGACCGAGCCGGTCACCACGCCGCCACCGCTTTGCACCGGCGTGACGGTGTTGGTGATGATGGGCACGCGGTCGCCGATGAGGATGCGTGCCTTCTCCTTGTTGCGGGCACGAATGCGCGGGCTGGCCAACAGGTTGGAGTCGGTGTCTTCGAGTTTGAGGTTGATGCCGACCGCAAGACCCGACACCTGAAGGTTGCCGCGCTTGAGCGCCCGGAGTTCGCCGAGAGTGTCTGTCGCCTCGGGCGTGGAAATGGAGATGGCGTCGGGCAGCTTGATCCCCAGGTTCGACAGGCGATCGTGCGAGATCTCGAGCACCTCCACTTCGAGCATCACCTCGGGCTCGGGCGTGTCGTGCGCCGCGATCACCTTGCTCGCCACTGCAATGGCATCGGCGGTATCGCGCATCACCAGCGTGCCGCTGCGTTCGTCGACCGAAATGTCCTTGACCTTGAGCACCGACTTGAGCACCGACTGCATGTACTTCACGTCGATGTTGCTGACCTGGAAGGTGCGCACCTGCAGGTCCTGGTACTCCTTCTGCTTGGCCGCGGTGGCGGGGTAGATGAACAGGGTGTTGGCGTTCAGCGAGCGCTTCTCGAGCTGGTTTTGCAGCAGGATCAGGTCGACCGTGTCTTCGACGGCGGCGTCCTTGACGAAGATCGTGGTCTTGAGGTCGGCGCGCACATCGCGGTCGAGGATCACGTTGAGCCCGGTGCTGCGCGACAGGGCCTCGAACACCATGCGCAGGTTCGCGTCGCGGAACTGCAGCGTCACCGGCTTGTTCATGATCGATTGCGCGGCGGCGGCCGCCACGCGTGTCTGGCGGGCCTTCTCGATCTGCTCGCGCACGGAGGCCAGTTGCTGCTGGGCGGCGGTGTTGGCGGGGTTGTCGGCGAGTGCGGCCTCGGCGCGTTCTTGTGCCGCGGGCAGGCTGCCTTCGCGCATCAGCCGCTCCGATTCGGCCAGCAGCTTGACGCTGCGAGCATCCAGCTCCAGGTTCGTCAAGCCGCGTCGCGCTCTGTCGTTGCTCGGGTCGATCTTCAGTGCCTTGGCATAGAGGTCGCCGGCCTGGCTGGCGTTGCCGCTGCGGCGTGCATCCTCGGCGCGATCCACCAGGTCACGCCCGTAGATCTGGGTTTCCCGGAGCATGTCGATGCGGTACTCGGAGTTGGCCGGCTCCAGCCGGCTGGCCTCGCGGAGCTTGGAGACAGCGAGATCGCGGTTGCCATCGGCCAGCAGGCGCATGCCTTCGCTGTGCAACTGGTTGCTGGCGCAACCGGCGAGCACGAGTGCCACGACGAGCGCAGCCCAACGCTGGTGAGCCGGGCCCTGGATGGTATTCATTTGCTTCCCCCGGTGACGCTCAGCGTCTGTTGGATGTTCAAGGGCAGGTAGGTCATCACGACCTCGTTGGCGTTCAGGGAGTCGATGCGGTAGGTGTTGTTGTCCAGCGTGTCCTGGGCCGACACGACGATGAGTGCATCGCCCTTGGCCAGGAAGGCCTGGGGTTTGGCGGCACCGCGTTCGAGCATGCCCACGAAGGTGAAGGGCAGGGGTGGCGCCACGGGCTTCGGTGGCTCGGGTGGCGGCGGAGGCGGTGGTGTGGGTGCCGGCGGCGGGGGTGGTGGCGGAGGTGGCGGCGGGCGCAGCCAGCTCAGGCTGGCGAACGGGTCGCCCTTGGAACTGGGAATCGTGCGGGTGCGGTCACCGAGTTTCAGTGCCGAATCG
>JANYJL010000027.1 GCA_025361845.1 Rhizobacter sp. | reverse complement strand
GAACTGGCGGATGTGTCGGTGGTAGAGAACATGCCCAAGCTCGAGGGGCGCCAGATGATCATGGTGCTGGCGCCGAAGCGGAAAAGTTAGTCGATAGATTTGAAGAATTCAGCGCCTCGGTCTGGTCACCGGGGTGCTGACAGAAGCGACTGCAGGCCTACAAGACGGCAAGAGCTTTGCCGGCGCCTGCAGCAGCAAATAAAAGGAGCACTCACATGCCCAAAATGAAGACCAAGAAGAGCGCTGCCAAGCGTTTTCGCGTTCGTCCGGGGGGCACCGTCAAGCGGGGCCAGGCGTTCAAGCGCCACATCCTGACCAAGAAGTCCACGAAGAACAAACGCCACTTGCGTGGTGCTGTTGCCGTGCATGAGACCAACATGGGGCACATCAAACAGATGATGCCCTTCGCTGGCCTCTAACCCGCTTCTTGAAGGAGAACTCACATGCCTCGCGTCAAACGTGGTGTAACAGCCCGCGCTCGTCACAAGAAGATTCTCGCGCTCGCCAAGGGTTACCGTGGCCGCCGCAAGAACGTGTTCCGCATCGCCAAGCAAGCAGTGATGCGGGCTGGGCAATATGCCTACCGTGACCGTCGTACCAAGAAGCGTGTCTTCCGCCACCTCTGGATCGCCCGCATCAACGCGGCGAGCCGGGGTCTGGGTCTGACCTACAGCAAGTTCATGGCCGGCCTGAAAAAGGCGTCGATCGAGATCGACCGCAAGGTTCTCGCCGACATGGCCGTGAACGATCCTGCCGCTTTTGGCAGCATCGTCGACAAGGTCAAGGCCCAACTCGCTTGAAAGTCGTGACCCTGCGGTGTGCGCGAGCACGCCGCAGCACGGCGGGCCCGCAAGGTGGCAACACCTTGCGGGCAAGCACCTCAAGGCCGACCTCGTGTGCGGCCTTTTTTGTTTCCCCGTCTCTGTTCACCTGAATCGATGAACGACCTCGATCCCCTGCTGCAAGACGCACGCGCTGCCTTCGCCCAGGCTGCGACGCCGGCCGAACTGGAAGACGCGAAGGCGCGTTTCCTCGGCAAGTCGGGCCGCATCACCGAACAGTTGAAGGCGCTAGCAGCCCTGTCGCCCGAAGAGAAGAAGGCGCGTGGCGCTCTGATCAACTCTGCCAAGCAGCAGGTCGAGGCGGCCTTGAACGCACGCCGGGAAGGCCTGGCGAATGCCGAGCTCGAACTGCAACTGAAAGCCGAAGCGCTCGACGTGAGCCTGCCCGGCCGGGCCCGCGGCACCGGCGGTTTGCACCCGATCACGCGCGCGATGGAGCGCATCGAGGCGATCTTCGGCTCGATGGGTTTTGACGTGGCCGACGGCCCCGAGATCGAGACCGACTGGTACAGCTTCACCTCCCTGAACAACCCCGAGAACCACCCGGCGCGTTCGATGCAGGACACCTTCTACGTCGACATGAAGGATGCCGAAGGCCGCTGGCTGAACCTGCGCCCGCACACCTCGCCGATGCAGATCCGCTACGCGCAGGCGCACGCGAAGAAGTACGCCGGCGCGGCGACGATGCCCGACATCCGCGTCATCGCCCCCGGTCGCACCTACCGCGTCGACAGCGACGCCACCCACTCGCCGATGTTCCACCAGGTCGAAGGCCTGTGGGTCGGCGAGAACATCAGCTTCAAGGACCTGAAGGCGGTCTACCTGAACTTCATCCGCAGCTTCTTCGAAGCCGATGATTTGCAGATCCGCTTCCGGCCGAGTTACTTTCCGTTCACCGAGCCGAGTGCCGAGATCGACATGATGTTCGCGAGCGGCCCGCTGAGAGGCCGCTGGCTCGAAGTGTCGGGCTCGGGCCAGGTGCACCCGCAGGTCATTCGCAACATGGGCCTGGACCCGGAGCGTTACATCGGCTTCGCCTTCGGCTCGGGCATCGACCGCCTCGCGATGCTGCGTTATGGCGTCGGCGACCTGCGCCAATTCTTCGATGGTGACCTGCGCTTCCTGGCGCAGTTCAAGTAAGGGACGAGCGTCACATGCAGTTTCCTGAATCGTGGTTGCGCGAGTTCTGCAACCCCCCGCTCGCGACCGAGCAGCTCGCCGAGTTGCTGACCTTGTCGGGCATGGAGGTGGAGGAGTTGCGCCCGGTCGCGCCGCCATTCACTCAGGTGGTTGTGGCCCAGGTGCTGTCGGTCGAACGACATCCGAATGCCGACCGCTTGAACGTCTGTCAGGTCGATGCCGGCACGGGCAGCGTGCTCAACATCGTGTGCGGCGCGCCCAATGTGCGCGCAGGCATCAAGGTGCCGTGTGCCTTGGTCGGTGCGGTGCTGCCGCCTGGCGAAGACGGCAAGGCTTTCGAGATCAAGCTCGGCAAGCTTCGTGGTGTCGAGAGCCAGGGCATGCCGTGTTCGGCACGCGAACTGAAGCTCTCCGAGGACCATGGCGGCCTGCTGATCCTGCCGGACGACGCGACCATCGGCCGCAACGTCCGCGAGCAACTTCTGCTCGACGACACGCTGTTCACGCTGAAGCTCACGCCGAATCTGGCGCACTGTTTGAGCGTCTACGGTGTCGCGCGTGAAGTGGCCGCACTGACCGGCACGCCGCTGCTTCGACCCAGTTTCCCGCCCGCCGCCGTCAAGCACACCGACACCGTGAAGGTGAAGGTCGATGCGCCCGATCTGTGCGGCCGTTTCTCCGGCCGCATCATCCGCAAGGTCGATCCGAAAGCAGTCACGCCGCAATGGATGGTCGACCGCCTCGCGCGTTGCGGCCAACGCTCGGTGACAGCCCTCGTCGACATCTCGAACTACGTGATGTTCGAGTTCGGCCGGCCTTCGCACATCTTCGACCTCGACAAGATCCACGGCGGGCTGAACGTGCGCTGGGGCAGGGCGGGTGAGTCGCTGAAGCTTTTGAACGGCAACACGATCGAGGTCGACGGCCAGGTCGGCGTGATCGCCGATGACCAGGCCGTCGAATCGCTCGCCGGCATCATGGGTGGCGACGCCACGGCGGTCTCGGACGACACGACCAACATCTACGTCGAAGCCGCGTTCTGGTGGCCGCAGGCGGTGGCCGGGCGTTCACGCCGCTACAACTTCTCGACCGACGCGGGCCACCGCTTCGAGCGCGGTGTGGACCCTGAGCTGACGGTCGAACACATCGAGCGCATCACGCAACTCGTGATCGACATCTGCGGTGGCGAAGCCGGGCCGATGGACGACCAGACGCTGGCCTTGCCCGAGCGCAAGCTCGTGTCGATGCGCGTCGAACGCGCCACCAAGATCATCGGCATGCCCGTCACGCAAGCGCAATGCGAAGGCGTGATGCGGCGCCTCTGTCTGCCCTTCACCAGCGCGCCGGGAGTCATCACCGTCACGCCGCCGAGCTGGCGCTTCGATCTCCAGATCGAAGAAGACCTGATCGAGGAAGTGATCCGCGTCATCGGCTACGGCAGCCTGCCCGACACGCCGCCGCAGGCGCCGGTGACGGCGCGGGTGCGCAGCGAAACGCGCCGCGGCATCCACGCGCTGTGCCACTCGATGGCCGCGCTCGACTACCAGGAAACCATCAACTACAGCTTCGTTGAGGAGCGCTGGGAGACCGAGCTGGCGGGCAACGCCGACCCGATCCGCGTGCTCAACCCGATCGCCAGCCCCTTGTCAGTGATGCGCTCCAGCCTGCTCGGCAGCCTGGTCAACGTGCTGCGCTTCAACCTCGCGCGCAAAGCGACGCGTGTGCGTGTGTTCGAGATCGGCCGCGTGTTCAAGCGCGATGCCACGGTGGTGGACGGCGATGCCGCCGTTGCCGGCCTGAGCCAGCCGCGCCATCTGGCCGGCCTCGCTTACGGCAGCGCCGATGCGATGCAGTGGGCCACCAAGGAGCGTGCGCTGGACTTCTTCGACCTGAAAGGCGACATCGAAAGCCTGCTCGCACCGCGCCTCGTGCGCTTCGTTGCGGCTGAGCATCCGGCGCTGCACCCTGGGCGCAGTGCGCGTGTGGAAGTCGATGGCGTGGCGATCGGCTTTGCCGGCGAACTGCACCCGAAGTGGCGGCAGGCCGACGAACTGCCGACGGCGCCGCTCTTGTTCGAACTCGATTTGTCCGCACTGCTGGAGCGTGAGATCCCGACGCTGGTGCCGATCCAGCGCCAGCAATCGGCCTGGCGCGACATTGCGGTCATTGCCGGCGAAGCCGTGACGCACGAGGCGCTGATTCAGACCATCACCGACGCCGACCGTGCGCTCGTGCGCGCAGCTCGCCTGTTCGACATCTACAAGCCGTCCACACCGACGGCCGACATTGCCGCCGGCGAACGCAGCCTCGCGGTCCGCCTGGAATTGCTGGACGATGAAGCGACGCTGACCGATGAACGAATCGACGGCACCGTCGCCAAGGTGTTGGCAGCGCTGAACCAGCGCCTCGGCGTCCGACTGCGGGGCTGAGATGAGTACCACCGACAAACCGGCCAGTACCTTGCTGCTGCCCTCGATCGAAACGCCGACGCTGACCAAGGCGGAACTGGCCGAACTCCTGTTCGAGCGGCTCGGCCTCAACAAGCGCGAGTCCAAGGACATGGTCGAGGCCTTCTTCGACATCATTCACGGCACGCTCACGACCGGCAACGACGTGAAGATGTCCGGCTTCGGCAACTTCAACATTCGGCGCAAGGCGCCGCGCCCCGGCCGCAACCCGCGCACCGGCGAATCGATCCCGATCAAGGCACGCAACGTCGTCACTTTCCACGCCAGTCACAAACTCAAGGGGATCGTGCAAGGCGACATCCCGGTGGGAGAAGACTTCGAGTAAAGTCTTAGCTTTCTCTCCCGATCATATTGATTCTTATGGAGAAAGCGCTTCCCGCCATCCCGGCCAAACGCTACTTCACCATCGGTGAAGTCAGCGAGTTGTGCGGCGTGAAGCCCTATGTTCTGCGCTATTGGGAACAGGAATTCACCCAGCTCAAGCCCATGAAACGGCGTGGCAACCGGCGCTATTACCAGCATCACGAAGTGCTGCTGATCCGCCGGATCCGCGAGCTGCTCTACGAACAGGGCTTCACCATCAGCGGTGCGCGCAACCGCCTGTCGGATGCGCAGGCGGCTCGCGGCGCGTCCGCCTCGTTCGACTCGGATGCGGACGACGACATCGAGGTGATCGATGTCGATGCCGCGCTCGAAGCCGGCCGGGTCGCCGCCTTGAGTTCGCCTTCGTCGCTGAACGATCTGTCCACCGCCAGGCTGTCGGTCGCGCAGGTTCGCGACGAGTTGCTGTCGATACGCGGGCTGCTGGCCGCCTGAGG
>JANYJL010000011.1 GCA_025361845.1 Rhizobacter sp. | reverse complement strand
CGACGCCGAAACTATGTCCAGTTCAGCGATTGACCATCCCGCCATACGCCGCGCCGATGCCGCCTCCGCGTCATCAGCGCCAAGTCACCTGTGCATAGTCCAGATATGTGCATAGGGGTAGCCCAGCGTCGGCCAGCCTCCGGTGGATACCGACAACAGCAGTGCGGCGGAAAGCCGACGGCAAGAATTTGGACATCAGCTGTGGATTGCATGGCCGACGTTGATCGTCGACTGCTCATCGGTCGAGGTCAACTAGACCCATCGGGGGCGATGGACTGCAACACATGCCCGTACTCGACCGTCGGTTGAACGGCTGACGAGCCTCCAGAACACCGGCGGGCTCCCGAGCGCGGCGCGGCGCGGCGCGGCGCGGCGGCAGAATGCACCATGGACTCCTCGACAACGGTCGCTCTGCCTCATCCCACATCCGGCCGCCGCCGTTGGGGCTTGCGCATCGCCATCGCGCTGGCTGCCTTTGCTGTGCTGTGGAGCGCCGCCTGGTTCTACGCGCCACCGCTGATCGCCGCGCAGGCCGAAAAGTCCGTGGCCGAGCAGCTCGGCCGCCGTATCAGCCTCGGCAAGGTCGAGTTCAATCCGTGGACGCTCGAGCTGACGATCGATGACTTGGCGCTCGCCGGCCCGGCGGTCGAGGCGCCGCCCCTGCTCGAGATCAAGCGCGTTCACGCCAACGCAGCCTGGGTCTCGCTCTTTCACCTGGCGCCGGTGATCGATGCGCTCGAGATCGACGCGCCGTTGCTCAGAATCGCCCGCGTCGGCGACGGCCGCTACGACGTCGACGACATCCTCGCCAAGCTGGCGGCGGCGCCGAAGGCCTCCGACGCAAACGGGCCGGCACGATTTTCGCTGCATAACATCGTCGTTCGCGCCGGTGGCGTCGACTTCACCGACCGGCCGTTCGCGGCCGTTCACCGCGTCCGCGATCTCGAGCTCGGCGTTCCTTTCATCAGCTCGCTGCCATCGCAGCGGCGGATCTTGGTCCAGCCGCATCTGGCGTTCGCACTCGACGGCAGCCGCTTCGACTCGGCCGGCTCGGCGACGCCATTCGCCGAGCGTGGCGACGGTGAGCTGCATCTCACTTTGAGTGGCTTCGACGTCAAGCCCTATCTCGGCTACGTGCCGCGCGGCCTGCCGGCCGAGTTGCGCGCGGCGACGCTCGCCGCCAAGCTTGTCGTCGCTTTCGAGCAGCGGCCGAAGTTGTCGCTCAACATCACCGGCAGCGTCGGCGCCGACGGCATCGAGGTCGCCGACGCGGCCTCGCAGCAGCTCTTGCAGGTCGGCAGCGTCAAGATCGCCATCGATGAGCTCAGGCCGCTCGAGCAGCTGGCGCGTGTGAAGAGCATCGACCTCGCCGCGCCGCACGTGTTCGCCGTGCGAGATGCCAAGGGCCACGTCAACCTTCAGCTGGCGGGCGCCGCGCCGTCGGGTGCGGCCACGCCGCTTGCGAAGCTGCCGTTGCCGAAGGCGGCCGCCAGCGCTGCCGCAGGCACGGCGGCGTCGGCGCCGGCGAGCGGTGGCTGGCGCGCCTCGGTGGCTGCCGTCTCGATCAAGGCCGGCAAGCTCGACTGGCGCGATGCGACGACCGCGCCGGCGGCGTCGTTCGCGCTCGACGACTTTTCGTTCGCCGCGCAAGCGATCGCCTGGCCGCTCGCTGCGCCGGTCGCCTTTCAGGGCGAGGGCCTTCTCGGCACGGCGAGCGACCGCGGCAAGTTGAGCTTTTCGGGCACGGGCAGCGACAAAGGTGCCGACGTCCAGGTCACGCTCGCCGAACTGCCGTTGGTGCCGCTCGCGCCGTATTTGAAGAGCGTCGTCGGCCCGCCGCTCGTCGGCGCCGTCAGCGCCGAGCTGGCGATCAACTGGCAGCCGGGCGATGGCGAACCGCGCTTGAAGGTCGACGCCAGGCGGCTGGCGCTCTCGCGCGCCGCGCTCGGCGACGTCAAGTCGCCCGAGCTCGGCGCCGAGCTCGTCGAAATCGCCGACGCCCGCGCCGACACGACAGCCCATACCGCGAGCATCGGGCGCGTCCTCCTGCGCGCGCCGCGCGTTCGCGTCGAGCGCGACGCGGCGCGGCACTGGGGCTTCGAGCGCTGGAGCGGAACAACGAGCACGCCGACGGCGGTGTCGGCCACTGCACCGGAGGTGCCGGCGCCCGGTGCGGCGGCGAGTGCCTCGTCGAGCGCCGCGTCAGCGTGGAAGCTCAGCCTCGGCGAGCTCGCCGTCGAGCAAGGACGGGTCACCTTTATCGATCGCGCCGGCTCGCCGGTCGCCCTCGACATCGTCGACCTCGCCGTGCAGTTGCGCGGCTGGGCGCTCGAGAGCGCGGCGGCGGCGCCCTTTCACGTCGCCGCGCACGTTGCCGCGCCGGCGGAGGCGAGTGGCAAGGGAGTCGGCGCCGGCGTCGTCGGCAAGGTCGACGTGCGCGGCGAGCTGCGCCGCTTCGCCGGTGGTGTGCCGGCCGCCGCGCAGGCGACGCTTCTCGTGCAGGACCTGCCCCTGCACCTGCTCGACCCGTATCTCGACGACGTTCTCAACATCGACGTGCGCAAGGCGCAGACGAGCTTCAAAGGCACGGCGCAATGGGAGCAGCGCGCCGCCGGGCCGAGCGTGGCGCTGCGCGGCAACCTCAACGTCGACGATTTCCTGGCCACGCCTGCCGCCGCCGAGGCCGGCGCTCCGCGGCGCGCGCTGGCGATGCAGCGCGACAGCGACGCGGCGCTCACGGGCCGCCAGCTGCTCAACTGGAAGTCGCTGTCGCTGCGCGGCATCGACCTGGCCATGGCGCCGGGCGCAGCGACGCGCCTGAGCGTCGAGGAGACCGCGCTCAGCGACTTCTACGCGCGCATCGTCCTTGACGAGAACGGTCACTTGAACCTGCAGGACGTCACGCGTGTGGCGCCGCCGGCGGGTGCCGCCTCGGCCGGCGGTGCCGGCGCGGCGGCAGCGGCGAGCAGTGTGGCGGTCGTGACCGCGGCGCCGCTTCCGGCGACGGCATCGAGCGCTCCGGCGCCCATCGTCAAGTTCGGGCCGATCGCCGTCGTCAACGGTCGCGTCGCCTACAACGACCGCTTCGTCAAGCCGAACTACAACGCCAACCTGAGCGAGCTGACCGGCCGCTTGGCGGCGTTCTCGTCGGAGCCGCCAGCGCCCGGCCAGCCGCCGCAGCTCGCCGATCTCGCGGTCACCGGTCGCGTCGAAGGAACGGCGACGCTCGACATCAGCGGCAAGGTCAACCCGCTCGCCAAGCCGCTTGCCCTCGACCTGCATGCCAAGGTGCGCGATCTCGAGCTGCCACCGCTGTCGCCCTACGCGATCAAGTACGCCGGCTACGGCATCGAACGCGGCAAGATGAGCGTCGACCTCGGCTACGTCGTGCTGCCCGATGGCCAGCTGACGGCCAGCAACAACATCGTCCTCAACCAGCTGGCCTTCGGGGACAAGGTCGAAGGCGCACCCAACAGCCTGCCGGTGAAACTGGCGGTGGCCCTGCTGGCCGACCGCAATGGCGTCATTGACATCAACCTGCCGGTGAGCGGCTCTCTGAATGACCCGCAGTTCAAACTGCCGCCCATTGTGTTCAAGCTGATCATCAATTTGATTAGCAAAGCCATCACTTCGCCGTTCAGTCTGTTGGCCAACGCGTTTGGCGGCG
>JANYJL010000010.1 GCA_025361845.1 Rhizobacter sp. | reverse complement strand
TCGCCGGCGATCAGTTTCCAGGGTTCGCCCGGCGCGGCGTTGCCGGCAAGCAAACGCTCGACCGCGGCGATGCCCATCTCGAAGTAGGGCAGCGCCACGGTGCTGAGCTGCGGGCGCATTGCCTCGCAGATCGTGTGGTCGTCGTCGAAGCCCATCAGGGCGATGTCCTGCGGCATGCGCACACCCAGTTCCTCGAGCAGCCGGGCGCCGTGCAGCGCCATGATGTCGTTGCCGAAACACAATGCGGTCGGGCGCGGCGCCAGCGCGACGAGTTCGCGCAGCGCCGCCCGCAGCGGCAGAAACGGCCCGCCGGGCTGCAGCTTCGAGCCGATGCGCACCGGGCAGTCCGCCGGGTTCAGGCCATGGCGTGCACAGGCCGCGACGAAGGCGGCCTTGCGCAGCCGCCCGGCGACCATGTCCTCGTCGATGCCGACATAGCCGATGCGGCGGTGGCCACGGCGCACCAGGTGGTCGACGACCCGCGTCTGGCCGAGCGCGTCATCGGGCAGCACCGCCGGCGTGCCGAGCAGGTCGAAACAATTGACGAGCACCAGCGGCGTGGCCTTGGGTTTGGGCAGCACCACCTGCCGGTGGAAGTTCGCCGCGTAGACGACGCCCTCGACACGGTAGGTGGCGAAGGTCTTCAGCAGCGCCTCGACGTTCTGCGGGTCGCCGCCGCCCGTGTCGGCCACCAGCAGCGTCTTGCGCGCCGCGCGGCTGGCCTGCTGGGCGCCGCGAAGGATGTGCAGCTCGGACAGGCCGGCGCGCGTGGAGCCGACCTCGACATCGCTGAACAGGCCGGTCATGAAGCCGATCTGCCCGGACTTGCCGGAGCGCATCAGCCGCGCACCGTGGTGCGGCTCGTAGCCGAGCAACTCGATCGCGCGCTGCACCTTCTCCATGGTCTCGGGACGGATCGACCCCTCGCGGTTCACGACGCGCGAGACGGTCTTGATCGAGACCCCGGCGAGCTGAGCGACATCGAAGATGTTGGCCATGAAGTGATGTGGTTCTGCAGCAATGACAACGTTAGTCATCTGTATCGTGGTTCACGAACGAGGAACTGTCAAGGTTGACCCGCGCCATCTCGATTCGAGGCCACTTTGCGACAGTGAATAGGGGTTTGCCCGAGTTTGAATCCGCGCATCGGTTCGCCTACAGTTGCGACGCAATGACAACATTGTCATTTGCTACTCATAAGCCACCCGACACCCTCTCGACAAAACGTTTCAACGGAGATCACGATGACCGTCTCATTCACCCTTCGCCGCCGCCTGTTCATCCTGAGCATGGCCGCCCTCGGCGCCACCTCGGCACACGCCCAGACCACGCTGTCGATGTGGTACCACGGCGCCGGCAACCCGGTCGAGAAGGACCTGATGGCCGGGATCATCAAGGACTTCAACGGCAGCCAGAAGGAATGGAAGGTCGAGCTCCAGCAGTTCCCGCAGGAGGCGTACAACACCTCGGTGGTCGCCGCCGCGGTGGCCGGCAAGTTGCCGGACATCATGGACGTCGACGGCCCGGTGATGCCCAACTGGGCCTGGTCGAAGTACCTGCAGCCGCTGGCCCTGCCGGCCGGTGCGATCGACAAGTTCCTGCCCGGCACGATCGGCAAGTACAACGGCAAGGTCTACTCGGTCGGGCTGTGGGACGCGGCCTGCGCGATCTTCGCGCGCAAGTCGGTGCTGGCGGCCAACAACATCCGCATCCCGACGCTCGACAAGCCCTGGACCAAGGCCGAGTTCGACGGCGCGCTCGTCACGCTGCAGAAGAGCGGCAAGTTCGAGTACCCGATCGACCTGGGCCTGGCGTGGAAGGGCGAGTGGTATTCGTATGCCTTCGGCCCGTTCCTGCAAAGCACCGGCGGTGACCTGCTGAACGCGGCCACGCCGAAGGCCAATGGCACGCTCAACGGCAAGACCGGCGTCGAGTTCGGCACCTGGTGGCAGAGCCTGTTCACGCGCAAGCTGACCCCGGGCACCTCGCAAAGCGGCGCCGACCGCGAGGCCGGCTTCATCGACGGCAAGTACGCGATGCAATGGAACGGCAATTGGGCTGCGCTGCCGGCGCTGAAGAAGTGGGGCGACGACCTCGTCTTCCTGCCCGCGCCCGATTTCGGCAAGGGCTCGAAGATTGGCGCGGCCTCGTGGCAGTTCGGCGTGTCGGCAACGACGAAGAACGCGAAGGGTGCGAATGCCTTCATCGCCTACGCACTGAAAGACAAATACCTCGCCGCCTTCTCCGACGGCATCGGCCTGATCCCCTCGACCCCGGCCGCCGCGGCGATGACGAAGAACTACAACAAGGGCGGCCCGATGGAGGTGTTCTTTGCGCTCACGGCCAAGCAGGCGACGCTGCGTGCCTCGACGCCGGGTTACGCGGGTGCATCGAGCGAGTTCGAGAAGGCGCTGTCCGACATCGCCAATGGCGGCAAGGTGGCAGACGCGCTCGACAACGCCGCCGATGCGATCGATGCCGACCTGAAGAAGAACGGCAACTACCGCTGAACGCGGCAGCGCCCGAGGAGCCGAGACCATGACCACCCCCACGACTGCCCCGGTCCCCGGCGCTGCCAGCGCGCAGCGTTCGGGGTTGCTCATGGTCGCGCCGGCCATGCTGCTGATGGCGCTGTTCCTGATCCTGCCGTTCCTGCTCGCGTTCGCGATGTCGTTCACGAACCAGCGCCTGGTGTCGCCGAACCCGACGCAGTACGTCGGGTTGGAGAACTACCGCCAGATGCTGGGCCTGGGCGTGCTGGTGCTGGAACCCGAGAAAGACGCGCAGGGGCAACTGGCGCGGGAGGCCGATGGCAGCGCCACCTACCCGAACCTGCGCGACTACACCCGCGACAACCCCGACTACCCGCAGCTGAACCGCATGCGCGAGTGGTTCCACTTCGCCTGGAGCGGCGACAAGCGCTTCTACGTGCTGGCCAGCGACGTGATCTTCATGAAGGCGCTGGTCAACACCATCCTCTTCGTGGTGGTGGTGGCACCGGTGCAGGCCTTGCTGGCGCTGCTGCTGGCGATGCTCATCAACCGGCCGCTGCGCGGCATCAACGTCTACCGCACGATCTATTTCATGCCGGTCGTGATCTCGATGGTGGTTGTGGCTTTCCTGTGGCGCTTCATCTATGCCGGCGACAACGGCCTGCTGAACTCGCTGCTCGGGCAGATCAGCTTCGGCGCGATCAAGCCAGTCGAC